>NZ_JBNNMF010000002.1:294592-325064 GCF_050272495.1 Solibacillus cecembensis
TTGATACTTTCTTAAAGAATCACATAGGCAACATGTTGAGCACACTATGAAAAACCCGTTCAAAAAGCAATTGAACGAGTTAAATTTATGAAAATTCGTCTATTTACTTTTCAATCTAGATTATTTTAGTTCTTCTGGAATAAACCAATAGCCACTATCGTTATTCTCTTCCAAATACTTTTTAAATTCAGCTGATTTATATGCGGCTGTAACATCTTTTGCCCATTGTGTATTTTCATTTTTCTTATCCACGACCAATACAAGTTCGTAGTTCTTCAATACATCTTCTGGTAAAATCGCTAAGTTTGGATCTATACCTGCAGCGTATACCATGCTTCCTGGGATAACCGCATAAGCAAACTCATCAATTGTACGTGGGATTTGAGCTGAATCCATTTCCACGATTTCTAAATCATATTTATTTCCTTCAATATCCGCTGCTGTTGCTTTGATTAATTCTACACCTTCTTTTATTTTAATCCAGCCGGCTTTTTGTAATAAAGCATAGGCGCGTGCAGAATTCGATGGATCTTGTGGAATTGCCACAACATCACCTTTCGCTACTTCGTCTAGTGTTTTCTTAGTTCCTGGGAAAAGCGCTGCTGGTACTGTAGGGATTGGTGTTAATGCAGTTAATGTTGAACCACTTTCATTATTAAAGTTCTCCATATATGCTGTGTGCTGATCCACATTTAGATTTACACCGCCATCAGCTAACGCAATGTCTGCTTGACGTAATTCTGTGAAATCTACTGCTTCAATTTTATAACCTTGGTCTTCTAAAATTGGTTGGATGGCGTTGATGAATAGTTCACTATAGGGTCCTGGAGATGTCCCTACTGTAAGTTCTTTCTTTTCTGATGTATCTGCTTCTGTTACGTCATCATCACCACATGCAACTAAAATTATTGTTAACGTAAATACTGCTAAAACAAGTAACTACTTTTTCATTTTAATTCCTACTTTCTATTCATGTCTTATTTTTTTTGCTAATCGGTTTCCTATCGTTTGGATAATCTGCACAATGATAATTAAAATAACTACAGTTACGACAATAATAGCCGTATTAAATCGTTCGTAGCCATATGCTATTGCTAAATTCCCAATACCGCCTCCACCAACTGTTCCTGCCATTGCTGTTGCGCCGATTAAACCGATTGTAGCTGTTGTTAATGTTAAAACGATTGAGGCTAATGCTTCGGGTACTAAAAAATAACGAATTGTTTGGAATGTTGTAGCACTTAACGATTTTGCTAATTCAATTATCCCTTCATTCACTTCTAGTAATGAGTTTTCTACCAACCTTGCAATAAATGGCGCTATATAAATAATAAGAGGTACAATAGCTGCCTCTGTTCCATATGTTTTACCTACAATTAATTTTGTTAGGGGCACAATTGCCACTAATAAAATAATAAACGGTAAAGACCGGACAATATTAACAACTGTATTAAATGTGAAGAAGATTATTTTATTTTCTTTTAATCCACCTGAGCGAGTTAATACTAAAATTAATGCTAATGGTAGGCCAAGTATTGTTCCTATGAAAAGAGATACAGATACCATATAGACCGTTTCAACTAATGCTTCTGTTAATAATTCTGGCGGCACATTCTTCATACAATCACTTCCTCTACCAAAACATTTCTCTCGCCAATGAATTGTTGCATTTTCTCAATTTCAGAAGCATCCCCTTCAAATGCTACAGTAATAACACCGAGCGTTTGACCTTGTAATTCTGTTACTGTCGCAAAAATAATGGTAAATACTACATTGAACTGTTTAGAGATTTGATTTAATAATGGTTGTGTTGCGCTATCACCAACAAATTTTAATCTTAGTATTTTATCAACACGACCTTGTTTATATAGTTGTGTAATAATTGATTCTGGTAATTCATCTGGAATGACTGTTTTTACGAATCCTTGTGTCGTTTTATGTTGTGGCTTTCCAAAAACATCAATTACATTTCCTGATTCTATTACTTTTGAATACTCCATTACAGCTACTTTATTACAAAGAGCTCGAATGACTTCCATTTCGTGAGTAATCATCAAAATCGTAATATTAAATTCTTTATTGACTCGCCCAAGTAACTCTAAAATTGACGCTGTTGTTTTCGGATCTAATGCAGAAGTTGCTTCGTCACAAAGTAAAATTTCAGGGTTGATGACTAGTGCTCTTGCAATACCGACACGTTGCTTTTGACCACCTGATAGCTGATATGGATAACTATTTGCTTTATCTTCTAACCCAACAAAAGCTAGTAATTCCGTTACCTTTTTTTCGATATCAACCTTATTTTTATTATTAAGTAAAAGTGGTAAGGCGACATTATCAAATACCGTTTTAGACTCTAATAAATTAAAGTGTTGAAAAATGATACTTATTTTCTTCTTCGCTTTTACTAACTCCTGACTATTTAAGGTGTGTATGTCTTTTCCATCCACTAAAACTTTGCCAGTCGTTGGCTTTTCTAAAGCGTTTACTAATCTTAATAGCGTGCTTTTTCCTGCCCCACTGTAACCAATAACGCCGAAAATATCGCCTTTCTCTATTGTTAAAGAAACTCCATTTAAGGCTCGAATAACTTTATTTTTTTGATGGAATTCTTTTGTGACATTTTGAAATTCAATCATCTGTTCACTTCCTACTATTATTTAGCTGCCTGTTGATTTACTTGAAAACATAGTCATAGGCGATACTTAAATAAGCTTTTTGTATATAACTCAACGCTCGTTCGTCGATATCGAATGAGCCATGATGATGTGAAAATTGAGTAGTTGGATTTTCATTAGCGGAACCAACTTTTATATACGTACCTGGTTTTTCTAATAAAAAGTAAGCAAAATCTTCTGCTCCCATTGATGGTACTTGAGGAACAATAGCTTCTTCCCCAATCGTATTCTTTAAAATTTGCTCCACTCGATCTGTTTCGAGTTCTGAATTATATAAAGCCGGATAACCAAATAAATAATCAAGTTCATAAGTAGCATCAAATGCAGACGTGATTCCTGTTGCTATTTTTTCGATTTTCTCTCGGATTAATTGGCGTATTTCCTCTTTATACGTACGCACTGTCCCCTCAATCATTGCTGTATTCGCGATAACATTAAATGCACTACCTGCATGGAACTGCCCAACCGTTACAACTGCTGATTGCAAAGGATCTATTGCGCGGCTAACAATTTTCTGTAAACTCCCCACAAGTTCTGCTCCAATTATTAGCGCATCTTTCGTTTCATGGGGTTTCGCTCCGTGACCACCTTTTCCTTGTATATCAATACGGAAATAATCTACGGCTGCCATTTGATATCCAGCTCCAACTGCTATTTGTCCTACTGGTTGACTAGAGTCTAGATGTGCTGCAAATACATAATCCACGTCTTTTAAAATATTTTGAGCAATCATTTCTTTAGCTCCACCAGGAGGTTTCTCTTCTGCATGTTGGAAAATAAATGTGATGGCACCTTTAATATGTTGTTTTATTTCTGCTAGTATTTTTGCAGTTCCTAATAATGACGCCGTATGACCATCATGACCACATGCATGAGATAATCCATTATTCTGCGACTTATAAGATACATCTTTTAAATCTTCAATTGGAAGTGCATCAAAATCAGCTCGAAAAGCAATATGGGGTCCTTCTTGTTTACCATCTAAACGTGCAATTAACCCTGTCCCTCCAACATTACGTTTTACCTTATAACCAAAACTCTCCAAGCGTTCCGCAATAAAATCACTCGTTTTATATTCTTCAAATGAAATTTCCGGATGCGCATGCAGCTCTCTACGCCAATCAACGACTTGAGTGTATTCTAAATCTACTTTTTCAAATAATTGCTGAATATTCATATCCGACCTCCAATTCATAGTAATACACTCTGTTTAGTTTGTTATTGTGATTATATGTATTAAATTTACAGAAGACAACACTTTTTAACATTTTTGATTTGTAATACCCATCCAACTTGATTTTTTTTATCAATTTCGACTGAAAATGAGTAGTTTTACGATGTCTGCCCATTTTGAACGTATTTCTGCCATTGATTTTCACTTTAGACGAAACGATGATAATATGAACCGATTCAAATTGATATCCAAAATCTCCAAAAATCATTTGGCAAATAAGAAATCCTTCATGACATTACAACTACATTTAAAAAGGGTGAGTTTGTTGCTGTTATTGGGAAAAGCACATTACTACGTTTAGTAGCAAATTTAGAAGAAATTACACAAGGAGAATTGCTATTTGATCGTGTTCCAGCTAAGAGTTCCGATGCGAACGTCAAAATAATGTATCAAGATTCGCGTCTCCTTCCTTGGAAAAAATGCAAACAAAAAGATGGCATGAGTTTAAATTCATACCATCTTCTTTCTTAATAGCTATTCAATATTAAATTTTATAAATCATCCAAAATAGGTCTTTTATTATACAACCTATTTTTACTGTTAGTGAATGCTTACACTAAAACAAAATAATCCATCTGAATCGATTTCATAAAGCCTGCTTTTTCGTAAACACGTAGCGCACTCGCATTTTCAATCTCAACATCGAGCAGCACCCTTTTTTCCCCGTTTCGAATCGCATAGTCCTTTACCCATTGTAATATTTGCGTACCCATTCCACGACCTTGCATAGCTGGTGCAACCGCGAATGCTGTAATCCACTGCACTTCCCCTTCTTTACGAGTCGTGATTGTACCTATAGTCACCTCGTCATGCTCGACAGTCCACATGACCAAACCTTCAGTCGTTGAATTAAAGTCGATTAAATCTAATGATTCTTCACGCATATCACCAAATGTTGACATCAAAATTGTCACAATTTCCTCAGTATCTTGTTGCACAAATGGACGTATAATCAAACTTGGTGCATCTTGTAAAACTTCCGCCTTCGCTTCTAACGTCGCTTCTGAAAAACTATACATGTAGTTGTTTTTTTGTAAAAATTCACGACCAAAATGGGCACCTTCCACCATTAATGCAAGCTCACCATCACTACCGCGTGTCTCCATTCCCTCATGCAGAACATTTAAAATCGCACGGCCAATACCGAGCTGACGATACATCGGCGCAACAATCATCGACCATTCATACGTATTTAACCCCATCAAATCAATCGCTGTCCCTGCACCAACCAATTCATTTTTTTCATCGTCGTACACAAGCACATAAAAACCTTTCATCTCATAACTTTTCGCAACAGGTAAATTCATCACTTGCTGATATATTTGCCCATCAATATGACTACATGTTTTACATAACACTTGGATTTCTTCGTACGTTTCTTCATCTAAAGGAAACGATACTGTAATTGCCGATAAATTCATTTTTCCTACTCCACTTCTCTATACATCAGATGTCCTTATTCTAGTAGAGCTACTGCGGATTCGCAACTACTGATGTTTCTCTTCACCTGGAAATTTTCAAAAAAACAGGACATCAATATTTAACTTTTAACTTAATTGGGTATATGTCCTCTAAATAACTTATGTAATCGAACTTTTAAAATTCACAAATCTTTATCCAATCATTAAGTCTATGTATCTATGTATTTATTAATATACATTTTGCCAATTGATTTCACATATAAATTGAACTATAATTACATTTTGAAACGTTTAGTATTTTCCTCATTGCTTAAAAATCAAAATAGACTATTAAGCCTACTTACAGGATTTTCTAGATATATCCGTTAACTATAACGATGACTTATGACTGTATTTCTACTTATAATTATAGTAACTTTTTATGAAATAAGGAGGCCAAACATATGACAAAAGAGCAAACTTTTCCAACACGCATTGAACTTTCACCAGTTACTCCATTTCCTTCCTTTCTTGTATCACTAGACGGGCTATTGCTAGAAGGTCATTTTGGCGATTATCCATATGCCACAACAGATCTAGAAGAATTAAATCTTCAACCAATCGCTGACACATTACTCCCAACACTTACTAAAGAGCTATTAGCAACGATTTTAGAAAGCACCCAGCCTTTGTGTTATCACAATGTTGAATTAGCCATTAATAACAATAAACCCATCTCTTCAACGATGTATACAAAACCTATGAATTATCAACAACAGCAAGTTATTCACATGCTTTGTATCCCGACTGACTCCATTCGTTTAATGAATGACGAACAACAACATTTAATCGACTTAAAAAACGGTATTCAAAATTCATTTATGACTGTAACGCTTGATAATGAAGGTTTTATTGTACATACAAACCCGCATTTTTTAACGACAAGTCATTGGACACCGAAGCGCGTACTTGGAAAAACCTTTTGGCAGCTCTTCCCGTCAGATGATGAAAGCGTGAAAGAAGTGCAACACATTTGGAAAACCCTTCAAAACGGCAACATTTGGCAAGGTGAGGTCCAAAAAATTACAAAGGATGAGCAACCATATTGGGTTCACTTAACAGCAATTCCGATGATTAGCCAAAATTCAATCGACAATCGTTTTTTCTTTATTGAACGCGATATTACAAATGAAAAGATGATGCAAAATCGATTGGAGAAAATTGCTTATATTGACCCTGAAACAGGGATGATTAACATACATCGACTTGAACAAATTATTAAGCAAATGATTGAGGAAGATCGTCATTTTTCATTCGTCTATTTAAGCATTGATAAGTTTTATACAATTAAAGGTTTACATGGTGATTTTGCCGGGGATTCGCTCATTTTAGAGTTCACAAAACGCATGAAAATGTACTTCCAAGACAGCACAATGGCGCGCATTAACGAAAATGACTTCGTTGTCATTACGCCATTACCTGAATGGTTTACACATGGTTTTTTAAGTTATTTACAGCAGCACCCTATTTACAATGGCAGTGTAGCCATTCCCGTTTCTATTAGCGGTGGTATTACACGATTCCCTGAAGATCAATCGACATTTGCTCAAATTATGAAAGCTTCCCTTGCGACCATTACAAATGTTCGTGCAGCAGGTGGAGATAATATTCTGTCATTATCCAATGCAACACACAAAGCATTAAACCGTAAATCCATTGTTGAGAAACGTTTATTGCTTGCGCTTGATCAAAAGAATTTACAAGTACTTTATCAGCCACAACTAGATTTAAAGTCAAAAAAAATCACAGCGGTTGAGGCGCTTGTCCGTTGGGATGATGAGGAAATCGGGGTTGTTTCTCCTGATGAGTTAATTCCTATTGCGGAAGAAACGGGCTTAATTAATAATATCGGTTCATTCATGCTTGAAAAAGCATGTGAACAGGCAGTCGCATGGAAAAATGATGGCCTTCCAATCACAGTCGGTATCAACTCCTCTGTCCTCGAGTTCCGCGATAAAAATATGGCCAAATCGATTTTAGAAACACTTGAACGCACAGGATGCCCCGCAAATTTATTGCAAATCGAAATAACGGAGAAGTTTGCACTTGAAGCAGAAGCTGAGATGGGTATCATTAAACAAATGCGGGTATTAGAAAATGAAGGCATCGTCTTTGCTTTAGACGATTTTGGTACAGGCTACGCATCGTTCCGCTATATGCAGCTATTACCGATTTCTATATTAAAAATTGACAAAACATTTACAAATACACTATTAAAATCAGATAAATCACGCCAGCTCGTTCATGGGATGGTCCAATTAGGAAAATCAATGAATTTAACGATCATTGCAGAAGGTGTAGAAACTGAAGATCAGCAACTACTGTTAGAAAGCTATGGCTGTGATGTAGTTCAAGGTTATTATATTAGTAAGCCTGTGATGAATAAGGAAATTCCTAACCTCATAAAATAACAAAAAGCTCGTCAAGTAAGGTTTCCCAATACTTGACGAGCTTTATTTTCTCACCTTCATAAAAGATTGAATGGATGTTTTCCCTTTACTCATTATACCGAGTAACATTTGCACAATAACTTCTGCAAATACAAGTCCCATCGCAATCGCCCCTGAAATCATAAATACACGAATTCCATTTTGTAACCCCATAACATAGTCGAACTCCATGAAATTACGCATCGCATTATACGCAATGCCGCCTGGTACTAACGGAATAATTCCTGAAACACTAAAAATAATCATCGGCATGCGAAATTTACGCGAAAAGAAATGGGCAACGAGAGCAACGACAAAAGCACCAATAAAAGAGGACCGAACATCATCTAAGCCCATATCTGTCACTAAATAATAAACAGTCCAACCAACTGCCCCGACAAATCCACAGGCAGGAATTACCTTCGTTGGCGCATTAAAGATGACACCGAAGCAAGCTGTCGCAACAAAGCTAAACAAAACTTGTAAAATAATCGTACCCATAGTTGAACAGCCTCCTGAATCAAGTTAAAAGGATAGTACAAGTGCAATGCCCGAACCAATCGCAAATGCCGTCAAAAAGGCCTCTGCTCCCTTTGCCATCCCTGCAATAAAATGCCCTGCCATTAAATCTCGTACAGCGTTGGTAATTAGTAAACCAGGGACTAGTGGCATAACAGACCCAATAATAATTTTATCCACTTCTGTACCAAAACCATAATGGACAGATAGTGAGGCAACCACTCCGACGCTTACTGCCGCTAAAAATTCCGAGAAAAATTTAACACGCGTCATTTTGTGAATAATTGTTACAATATATAAACCAATACCCCCTGCCACAAAAGCTGTCGGGATATCTGTAAGCATTCCTTTATATAGAAACAAGAAGCAGCTACTCGCAATACTAGCGGCTAAAACTTGTAGTAAAATTGGTAAAAAATAATTCGTTTTTTCTATAAGCTTTAACTCGTCATAAGCTCGCTCTAATGTTATCATTTGAGATGTAAGCTTTCGAGATACATTATTCACAAGCACAATCCGATGTAAATCTGTAATTCTTGTTGAAATCGATGTAATTCGTGTAGGTTGCGTTCTCCCCAGTGAAAAAATAATACCAGTTGGCGTTACATAACTTTGTGTATCCATCATATTTTGCGAACGAGCCATTCTAAGCATCGTATCTTGTACTCGATACGTTTCTGCGCCACTTTCCATCATGATGCGACCTGCTAATAAAAAACAATCAATCGCCATTTCATTCTGTTCATATTTCATTGCGTCGGGAACCTCCTTCAACTTCTTAGCTCATATTACTTGAAGCATAGTAAAAAAGACAACTTTTTTTTACTTTCAACTTTTATGGATGTTTTTCAGAGAAAGGGGCGCATACATCATGAAAAACAAACCTAGAAAAAAACGTGGACCTTGGATTGATCTCCTACTTATCGGTGCGATTTTCGCATTAGGTGGAGCCATTGTTTTTTTAACAAATTTAAATGAAAAATCCTTATTTTCAAAGGGTAAAAATGCTGCTTCCAATGAGATTACTTCTGACATTTCAGAGGAAGAATCCTCATTTCCTGGTGTAAAAATTATTACCGACATCTCCAATGATGAAAAAATGCCATTTGCGATTCAATACCCATTGACTACATTCGAGGCATTAAATGAGGCAATTACTACTTATATCGATGATTCTAAAGATTATTACATAAGCATGATGCGACTTCAAAAAGATTTAAAAAAACATATGGGCGAACTCAATATACGATTAGATACTTATCAATATGAACACTATTATTCCTTTGTTTTAACAAATAAAGTAACTTTAAACAATCTCGAACACCATTCCAAAGTAAAAACGTTTTTAATCGACAGTAAAACAGGCCAGGTCATTGATATCGTTGCATTACTCAATGAAGATTTAAAAAGCCTAGAGACATTTTCATCACATATTCAATCCGAAATTTTAAAAGACCCGAAACTTAAAGGGAAAATTTCACAAGATAAACTAATGCTTGCAACGAAGCCAGAATGGTCATCATTTAGCCGTTTTGCATTAAAAGAAGAATCACTCGTTATTTATTTTGATGAAGGCGAAATAGCAGACCCTTCTGCTGGATTACTGACATTTGAAATGCCACTATCCTTCATTAATCCGTTACTTGCTTCAGACTTCCAAATTGCAATGGAGTCAGAAGAAACGATTATTCCAAAGGTTGATTTAGATCCTTCTAAAAAACATGTTGCATTGACATTTGATGATGGTCCACATCCGAAAGTAACAAAACAAATTTTAACTTTACTTGAGAAGTATGATGCTAAGGCAACGTTTTTCATGCTCGGTAGCCGCGTGCAGTATTATCCTAGCTTAGTAGGTGAAATACGTGATGCTGGTCATGAAATCGGCAACCATTCTTGGAGTCACCCTGTGTTAACAAAACTTTCAGCAGCCGAAGTGACGAAAGAGTTCGAATCGACAGAACAAGCGATTTTCAACGCAATTGGTCAGTACTCTACCGTTTTCCGTCCGCCATATGGTGCTACGAATGATTCGATTAAAGCGTTGTTGCCTCGAACTTCTGTGAATTGGACGATTGATACACTGGACTGGAAACACCGTAATGCGAGCAGTCTGTTACCAATCATCCAAAAAACTATCCATAATAATTCGATTATTTTAATGCACGATATCCATCAATCTACAGCAGATGGGTTAGAAGCGGTCCTTGTCTACTTACAAAATGAAGGTTACGAGTTTCTTACCGTTACAGAAATATTGAATTACCATAAATAAATCATTTACACTAGTCTATTAAAAAATTCCACTTTCGATGCATGTCATCAAAAGCGGAATTTTTTATTTCAGAACAACTAATTAAAAACCAATCATTTGTTGCTTGTTAAATGTACTCATCTCGTAGCTCGTAATTTTTGTGCGTGATACTGTATACAATGTATCATCTGTATATAAAATTCTTTGAACGACATTATATGAATCTTCGTATTGCTCACCTGGTCTTGCTGGCTCCGTTAAATCCCCGGCAAGTTCAATTCCTGCTGTCGTTACTTTATAAATTTGTGCGCCCGTACCTTTATATATCAAGCGGTCTTCATCATCACCTGGCTCATAAATTGTAATTGGGAAGCCGTAATAATTGTTGCGCGCATCTCTAAATAGCGCCTTATGATCATGTTGCACTTCCGAGTAGGTACCACGCCCACCAATAATGACTGCATCTTGCTCAATTGGATTCGCTAAATCCGTTACATTGAACAAGCTTAATTTCATCCCTTTCGTTAAAACCATTGGCTCCTTAGAACCCGGCTCCATCTTCACTTCTGTATCATAACCGATACCTAGTAAATGATTTTCCCCGATTGGATGCAAATAATTGCTAAATCCAGGTATTTTCAACTCACCTAATACTTTTGGTGCTTTTGGATTTTTCGTATCAATGACGAAGAGCGGATCCGTTTCTTTAAATGTCACGATATACGCCTTATCCCCCATGAAACGAGCTGAATAAATGCGTTCTCCATGTGCTAAGTCATTGACCGCACCGACTTGCTTTAACGCAGGATCTAAAATGAATAGATGATTTTTAGAATTGGCTGCTGTTCCCCATGTATTGCCCTCAGTCGTTGCAATACGGAAATAGCCATTATGTTCATCCATTGAAAACTGATTTAATACGGAACCTTTTACTTTTCCTTGCGCTGCCATACGTATCGCTGTTTTATCTACAGCAATTTTATAAATCGTCGTTTCATTCACCTCAGCTGGCATCGAAATTTCTGATGTCACTTCAGCATCACTGCGCATAATCGGCATATGGTTGTAATTCATAGACGCCATGTAAATCGCATTTTGTGACATATACAGCTGTCCACTATTCCCTAAATAGCTTTCTGTATTCAAGTTAGCAGAAGCAATATTACTCACATCAATTGCTGAAACGATTAAATAATTTGGTGTGTTGCTTTCTGGCAGCATGCGTATTTTACCAAATGGTAATGCTTGATCTACCCCATTTGAATCATACGTATACGGAAGTAAATCCATATCCTCGGCTTCACGCAACATCCAATAATTCGGTGTTTGATTTGAAACGACATACAAATAGTTCCCCGCTTTTCGTAAATTCGTTAAATTTCCGTCTTGACCAATTTCACGAATAAGCGTTGGGTTTTTAGCATCCTTTACATCGTAAAATGCCACTTTTGCAACAGATTTCGTATCATAATACGGTTCTTTACCCGTTTCAATATACGTTGAATAAGCTACAATTAGCGTATTTTCATGCAGCATTAAATGTGATGGATAAGCATCCTTGCTAACAATTAGCTTTTTTACAACTTTCATATTTTTGGCATCCGTAATCATAACTCGATTGTCGACTATGGAATAAATATACTGCCCGTCCGTAATCGCGATATCGCCTTCTTCAATGCCTTCTACCTGATTATTTGTTGTTGAACGATCCGCGTCGTTTCCACTCATGCTATCCATCGCAACATCCGATGACATTTCACTTTTTTCTTTGCTCTCACTTTCCAGAGCTACCGGATATTCATCAACCATTAAAAAGGTTGAGAAATAAGCTTTCAAATCTTGTTCTGATGTGATTTTCGTAATCTTGTTCACTACTTGTAAATCAAATTTATTATCTTTTTGCAGTATCTTTCCTTTTTTAAATGCTGCTTTTTTTACATGAATCGTATAATTCCCTACCGCTAATCCTTCTATTGTCAATACTTTAGCAGCTGCATCTAAATGAAGTTTGGCCTCCACTGCTTTTCCTTGTTGATCAACAATCGAAATATTGCCATCTGACAGACTTTCCACAGTAAGCGCTTGATTAAACGAAATGAAATACGGTTCACCCGTTTGCACAATAGTGGATGCATATGCTTCATTCTTTTTATCAAATAACATAAAGCTACATACTATGACCGAAACGAGCATCACAATCATTCCGAAACTATATCTTTTACTTTTCTTCATCAAAATTTCCTCCCTATTTCACCTTTTACCCAATTAGACTTACTATTTTGCAATTCGTTTCACCTTTTTCTGAATTATTTTATTTTATTGCAAAATAAAAAACTTCTAAACAATTCGTCACTGATTTGTTTAGAAGTTTTCCGCTATATAAGTTCAACAAAAGATTCTAACTCTTCAATGTTACGTATTCTAATAAAATATTGGCTTGTGTAGGCTGGTTAAGCACCTGAGACACAGCAAAGCACGACTCATAGCCACCCCTACTACCATTTCACAATCATTGATGAACGGTGTGATGTTTCTTTAATTATGACACCGCGCTTTGCCATTTCTTCAATAAATTCACGACCTGGTACGACCGTTTCTGGTGCAAATACACCACGATCTGTAATGAGTCCATTCCCAATCATTTGCGCGACTACTGAAATCGTATTGGCTGTTGAACGCGCCATTGCCGTTACATTTTTCTCTAAATCTTTACGTACAATCATTTCATATTCATACGTAATTT
The DNA here is from genome assembly GCF_050272495.1 of Solibacillus cecembensis. Lineage (NCBI taxonomy): Bacteria > Bacillati > Bacillota > Bacilli > Caryophanales > Caryophanaceae > Solibacillus > Solibacillus cecembensis. The sequence goes on from NZ_JBNNMF010000002.1 coordinate 307,910, forward strand.
GCTCCTCTGATCGTTCACCTGAAATAATGACGCGCAGCAATACAGCATCCGCTTCTTTGCCTAATTCTAATTCTTTCTTCATTACTTCTCGCGTTACTTCACGGACGCTGACCTCATTCCCGCCAGCAGTAACCGTATTCGTTTTATCAAGGAAGCCTAAATCAGCAAATAACTTAAATTTCTCTGCATGCCCTTTATATCGGATTGTTTTGTATTCAAGCGTTTTTACACCTGGAAACGTATGGTGCAACGTCGAAATTCCACCCGACGTATAAAATGCCTCAAGCACGCCAAATTCATCAAAGTAAATTGGTTCAATACCTGTTAAAGACTCCACTTCTGATAAAATCCCTTTTGAAATAACTTTTGACGGCTCCGTATAATGGTCAAATACCCCATCCAGCGAGAATACACGTGTATAATTCAACGGTGGCTTCGGCTCTGTCGGAATCCCTCCAACAAATAATTTAATCGAATCCACTGAATCTAATTTTGAAGCCCCATACCCTGTCAAAATATTAATCATGCCTGGTGCAACACCTAAATCTGGAATAACTGTAACGCCCTTTTTCACCGCATCCTCATTAAGCGCCAAGATTTTTTCCGTCACTCCACCAATATGACCACCTAAATCAACAGAATGTACCTCCACATCAATTGCCGCGCGTGCCACACGTTCATTAAATGTATAGAATAAGGCATTAATTACGACTTGCCCCTTTGAAATGACCTTACGTAAATCGTCATCACAATCTGCATCCAACTGAACAACTTCTACTTTATTTGTATTTAATGTCGCGACAAATTCATTTGCCGGATCTACCGAAACATCCGCTAAAAATACTTTTTCAACTTGCTCACTTGCTACTAAATCACGCGCTATTTCTTTCCCCATTAAACCTGCACCTAATACAACTACTTTCATGTAAACATCCCCTTCGTTTGTTTGTATTTAAGTAATTCTATTGTATGAACACGTTCCCTCTGAAAGAAGTAAACGGGATACGCGGATCATTCGTTATTGTCGATTTGAGCTCGTTGTAATTTCCCACTATAGTCAACGTAAATACTTTTCCATTCCGTATACACATCAAGTGCTGCCTGGCCTGAATCACGATGTCCGTTCCCTGTTCCCTTCGTACCACCAAATGGTAAATGAATTTCTGCACCTGTTGTCCCTGCATTAACGTAAACAATTCCTGTATCTAAAAGTTGCTGTGCCTTAAACACTTTATTAATATCTTGCGAGAAAATAGAACTTGATAGACCGAATTTCACACTATTATTTACTTCAATTGCTTCTTCTAAGCTGGCAACTTCAATGATACTAATAACAGGTCCGAAAATTTCCTCTTGCGCTAAAATGCTATCTGATTGTACATTCGAAAAAATTGTTGGCTCAAAGTAAAAACCTTTTTCATAAGCCCCTGTATTTAAAATTTGCCCGCCAATTAGTAAACTTGCCCCTTGTTCCTTACCAATTTGAACATAATGATTAATTTTTTCGAGTGCCGCCTTATTAATTACCGGACCGATTTTAACAGATGGATCTAGACCATCTCCAATCGTCAGTTTTTTCGTTTCTTGAATGAGCTTTTCTTCCAACTGCTCCTTCACATCACGATGCACAATAACTCGACTGCATGCTGTACAACGCTGTCCCGCTGTTCCAAACGCACTCCATAAAATTCCTTCTACCGCAAGTTCAAGATCTGCATCATCCATGACAATGACCGCATTTTTCCCACCCATTTCAAGCGATACCTTTTTTAAATGCTTGCCCCCGAGTTCCGCTACTTTGCTTCCTGTTGCCGTTGAGCCCGTAAATGATATTACCCGAATTTCTGGATGCTCAATCATTGCTGTTCCAACAGTAGGTCCAGAGCCAAATACAACATTCACGACACCTTTTGGCAAATCAATTTCTTCAAAAATCTTCGCCAGTTCATAGGCCATCATTGGCGTTTCATTCGATGGTTTCCACACGACCGTATTGCCTGCAATCAGTGCCGGGAAGGCTTTCCACGTCGCAATGGCAATCGGGAAATTCCATGGTGTGATAAGTCCCGCAACACCAATGGGAGAACGCACGCTCATCGCAAATTTATCCGGCAATTCAGAAGGGACCGTTTCCCCGAATAGACGTCTTCCTTCTGCCGCCATATAAAGTGCCATATCAATGCCTTCTTGCACCTCACCTCTTGCCTCTTCTATCACTTTTCCCATCTCAAGCGTCAATGTTTGCGCAAGATGTTCTTTCTTGTCTTTTAATTTAAATGCAATGTCATATAAATATTGTGCACGCTTTGGCGCTGGTATTTGTGCCCATGCTTTTTGTGCTGTTTTTGCTTCACGTACAGCAAAATCGACTTCCACCTTTGTAGATAATGGTAGTGTTGCAAGCTCTTCACCATTTGCTGGATTAATCACAGGTATTCTTTGTAAAACTGCTTCTTCTACCCAATTCCCACCGATAAAATTTAAAAGCTTCATATTCTCCCACTCCAATCAAAGAAAATCATTTTACCTTTATTTATTCGATATTATCTCCTTTAAACCCTTTTTTCTTTACTTTTATTTCATTCTTCATTCATTCACTGCCTAAACATCGACTAAATGAAGATATTTTTTTGGCGGCTACTAAAATAATCTCGTTTTAATTGAAACTTCTTTCCCAATTAAAACGTACATATACTCAACAATGCATTTTCAAAAAATAGGAGGGTTTCACTAATGAAAAATCACGAAATCGATTTCAAGCTACATGGTGACGACATGCAATTTGTAGAGGTTGAACTAGACCCGCACGAAACGGTTGTTGCGGAAGCGGGAAGTTTAATGATGATGGAAGACAATATTCAAATGGAAACGATTTTTGGTGACGGTTCAAATAATCAAGGTTCAGGCTTAATGGGTAAATTAATGGGTGCAGGAAAACGTCTTATTACAGGCGAAAGCTTATTCATGACTACCTTTACTAACTCAGGCATGGGCAAACGTAAAGTATATTTTGCAGCACCGTACCCAGGTAAAATTATTCCAATGGATTTAAGTCGAATGGGTGGCAAAATTATTTGTCAAAAGGATGCTTTTTTAGCAGCGGCAAAAGGGGTATCTGTGGGCATAGAATTCCAACGTAAATTAGGTGCAGGTTTCTTCGGTGGGGAAGGTTTCATCATGCAAAAGCTTGAAGGAGACGGCATGGCATTCGTTCATGCAGGCGGCACGATTTATGAACGTCGATTACAACCAGGTGAAACATTGAAAATTGATACAGGATGTTTAGTCGCGATGACACAAGATGTAAACTATGATATTCAAATGGTGAGCGGTGTAAAAACAGCCTTATTTGGCGGCGAAGGTTTATTCTTTGCGACACTTTCTGGTCCAGGTACGGTTTGGGTACAATCCCTACCATTCAGCCGCTTAGCAAGTCGCGTCTTTGCAGCAGCCCCAGTCACTCAAGGTGGCGGCGGAAGAGGCTCCGATGAAGGCGGTATTGGCGGATTATTTAATCTGTTAAATAAATAAAAACAAAGGCCGATTCTCTATTAGTATAGAAAATCGGCCTTCGTTTTTGAATGAATCTTGGTAATCTAAACTTCTGCACCGCGCACAAATCACCTTACTAAAACGAGTGAATAATTTCCTCTAGCATACCTGCTGCAGATTCAAGGGATTTTGTAGATTCGCCAATTTTTTCAACGACGACATTTAAATCACGTACTTGCTCACCAACATTTTGAAAATCTCCAATCGTCGTATCGACTGCATGCGTAATTTTCTCAAATGTTGCTAAGGAGTGCTCATTTTGTTCCAAACCCGTTTGAACAAGCCGTTGAATTTGGTGAATTGATTCAACAACATTTGTCGTGACTGTTCCAGAAACTGCAATGAGTCCTGCGATTTGCTCCACTGAAGTTTTCGTCTGATCAGCTAACTTGCGTACCTCATCTGCAACAACCGCAAATCCTTTTCCATGTTCTCCTGCGCGTGCTGCCTCTATTGCTGAGTTCAAAGCAAGTAAATTCGTTTGTCCCGCAATTCGTTTGACCATTTCAATAACGGCATAAATTTTAGCTGATGAAGAATCTAGCGCCTCCACCATCGCCGCCATTTCTACCGTCTTTTCATTAATTTCACTTGTTTGCTTACCTAGCAGTGCCATTTGCTGATAACCTTCTTGTGATGCGTGCTTCGTTTTGATTGCTCTTTCAATACTGTGATGCACAAAATGATCCACCGTTTGCGTATTATCAATTAAACCTAAAACAATATTACTCGTGTTGCCGGATTGCTGTTCTAAATCCTTTGAAATATCCCCTACAATCGTTTTTACCTCTTGCTTAACTTGTTGTTGTTTTTCCTCAAGTAAACCTGCTGAAACTTTTTCATACTCCTCTAAAACAAGCTGTTGCTCAAAGTTACAAATCTTACCGATAGCCTCCACTATTTTTGCGGTATCTTCTGGTGAAAAATTGGCATTAAAAATAACTTTTTGTAATGCACTTTCTAACTTTTGAAAAGCTGCCAAATACCCTTTTGTCGTCAATCCAATTCGCACATGCATTAGTGCTACTCGTCGGCGCTTTTCTAGAAATGATTGGTCGATACGCCCTTCAAACATTTCTAACACATGATGACTCATTGTTTGACGTAATCGTTCAGATGAACTGTGTTGATTAATAATATTAACGAATCGTGGGATACTCTCAACGGCACTATAAAATGCCTCTACAATATCTCGAATATTCACTTCAATAATAGGCTTCACACTGCGAATTAATTTTAAATCCACTGCAGATAAATCAATAATTTCCACTTGTACTAACCAATCCAGATCATTAATAAATATACCTACTTTGCTAATATCCTCTGATATCTCCATATTTCGATATTTTTTTCTCAAAGAAAACATACTTTTCCACCTCAATTCTCTCCCGTTATTTTCCATATTAATTTTAATATAGGAGAACTTATTGGATATGACAGTGAACTTTATCACACTAACAACAAAAAACGCCAAATTCCAAAGAATTTGACGTTTTTTATTATTTATACGGCTAATATGAAAATTAATACAGCTGCAAGTACAAGTCGGTAAATCGCAAATGGTGTTAGTTTTACTTTTGCGATTAACTTTAAGAAGAACTTAATCGAAATTAATGCAAATACAAAGGCACTAATAAATCCAACTGCATAAAATCCTAAATGGTCCATATTAATTTGATCCCAGTTTTTTATTAATGACAAGCCACTTGCCCCAGCCATAATAGGAACGGCCATAATAAATGTAAAGTCTGCCGCTGTTTTATGATCTAACCCAAGCATTACCCCACCAGAAATCGTTGCACCTGAGCGTGAAAATCCTGGCCATAATGATAAACATTGAATAAACCCAATTTTTAACGCTTTCGCATAAGATATATCATCTAATGATGTAATGCCAGGTCTTTTCGGTCCAAATTTGTCCGCAATAATCATGAATATCGCACCGATAATTAAGCCGACAATAACCGTTTCAATTCTAAATAAATTTTCATCAATAAAATCTTCAAATAATACACCAAATATACCCGCTGGAATAATACCAATTACGACATGCCCTAAATTAAAGCGTGACGATTTTTGGCCTTCCATTTTATAAAGACCAATTAAGCTAAGCATACGTTTCCACATGACAACGACAACCGCTAAAATCGAACCAAGCTGAATCACAATTTTAAACGTATTCGCTGATCCTGACCCTAAAAATTCTTTCGTTTGCAACCACATATCATCGACAATAATCATATGTCCCGTAGATGATACTGGCGCAAATTCGGTCATCCCTTCAACAAATCCAAGGATGAGTGCCTTTAGTAATTCAATCCATTCCATAATCTTTTTGCTCCTTTATTCTACTTAATTTCCTTAAACTTTACATCAACTACCCATAATTCAGAGCGACTGCCAATTCGTGTCGGTGGTCCCCAAAATCCATAACCGCTTGAAACGAGTGCGTGCATTTTTTCCTTCGCTAAATGACCATAATCCAGTTCAAATATTCGTTGTGTAATGAGGTGATTCGGCCACATTTGCCCTCTATGTGTATGTCCCGAAACATGAAAATCCACACCAAGCACTGCAGGCTCATCTAAATCATTCGGCGTATGGTTCATGACAAACCATGGCAACTGTTCATTTTCCGGTTTTAAAGTTTCCAGTGACAATCGTTTTTTATGCGTAATATCTTCACGCCCTGTTAAATAAAAACGATTATTTATTAAAATGGTTTCATCCATTAAAATTTGCACATGCGCATCTTTCATCGCCTTTTTAAACTCCGGTATTTCTTTGCCGTAATATTCATGGTTGCCAAGGATTCCATAAACACCATATGTCGACTCAAGCTGTTTCATCACATCGCCCATACCGTTCTTTAAAAAGCGGCGCGGAGAATCATCCACAATGTCCCCCGCAAGTAGCACAACATCGGGCATTTGCGCATTCGATAAATCAACAAATTTTTGTAAATGCCCTTTATGCGACAGTGCCCCTAAATGGAAGTCCGATGCCATCACAACCCGCATATCTTCCCCAGGCTTGTCGACCTCAATCGTCAAATAGCGCACAACTGGCGAATAAGCATTGTATGTACCTATTATAAATAAAACTAATAATGTTACAACCGCTCCCATCCCGACAATCTTCGTGGAAAGTGGCGTCCATTTTACAAGCACATTAGCAAGTATGCATAACACAAGGCCATATTGCAAAATAAACATCCAATAGCTTCCGATAATACTAAATGGCGAAAGAATCTCATGAAACCTTCCTATTATAAAGCCAAATGCCACTAAATATAATATGAGCCAAAAAACAATCGGCCAGCGATAAAGATGGAACGACTGTAACAACGCTTTTACATTCCAACCAATATAAAACGTTATCACACTATAAATAGCAATGGCGAGTCCTGCATAAAAAAATTTCAACTGTGAGACACTCCTTTCAAGCTTTACTACTATTAGAATGTAATTTTACTATATTTGCACTTCATTATGTTCATTTTATTGACTATCTATTACGCCACGTAAAAAAAAAGCTATCACATGACTTCTTCATCATGTGGTAGCTTTCGTTTATTTATCTGCTCTTACAGACACCGTCACTTTAAATAAGTCACCATCAATGGCAATATCCAAATGACCACCATGTAAATCAACAATCGACTGCGCAATCGCAAGACCGAGTCCAGAGCCATCTGTATTACGAGATGTATCCGCACGTTTGAAACGCTCAACTAACTCTGTGGCATCTTCATTTAATTCATACTTTGCCACATTTTTCACTGTTAATTCTGCCTCACCATTCACCGTTTTTAAGTTAACATATACACGTGTACCTTCGAGTGAATATTTGCGGGCATTAATAATTAAATTATCAATGACACGCCACCATTTTTGGCCATCAACATAGGCAAAGATCAGTTGCTCAGAGATGTTGACACGTAAATCAATATTCGCCGTGGCAAAATCCTCTTCATGTTCACCTACAGCTTGTTGTAACAGCTGTACTAAATCAACACGCTGCTTCGTAATTTCAATGTTACCACTCGCCATTTTTGATACTTCAAATAAATCTTCAATCAATGTTTTCAAACGCGCTGATTTCGCATCTAAAATCGCTATATATTTCGCACGCTCTTCTTCTGTAATATCCGGATTTTTCAATAAATCGGTATACGTAATAATCGATGTTAGCGGCGTGCGTAAATCATGACTCACATTCGTAATTAATTCTGTTTTCAAACGCTCGCTTTTCGCCTGTTCCGTTACACTACTACGAACGCCTTCACGCAAACCATTTAAATGTTCGGCGTGCTGAGCAAGTGGGGACTTCCCTCTCACTTTTAAATCATTCGTCAAACGCCCTTGTGCCATATCTTTTGTATGGCTCATAATGCTATTTAAGTAACTCATATAGCGCATAAAAATAAACAACGCTGGAATTAAGAACATGACAAACAAGAACATGTAAAAGAGCAAGACACCAAAGGAATTACTCATAAATACTACCGCTAAACCAAATCCGCCAAGATATACAACCACCAGCAGGATAAGTGACTGAATACCGATTGTACGATTACTAAACATACCGATTGCAGCATGTACAAGTTTCGAAAGGAAGGTCTTCTCCCAAATTTGATCCATTGCCGTAATATTCGTCACTCGGTTCCAAGTCCACATAAATAAATAAATTGTCATGATAAAACCAATGTAGCCAAGTACTAAAGAAGTCATAAACTCAAACGCATAAATGTTATATATTCCTTCACGATAATAAGCAATCGTATGAATCGAACTAATGACACCGCCGCTTATAAAGATACTTGTAAATCCACCGATAACGCCAATGATAACGAGTACAATATCAAGTGGAAGTTTGTCAAAGAAGTCATATGCTTTCGACTGAATTAAAAACTGTTTCTTCGTAGGTTCCAGTTGTGTCATTAATAATACAAAGCTTAGAAAACCTAAAATCATTAAAACGTAATAACTATATTTCGTTATATTAAATGCTTCAATATTTTTTCCGAAATCCATATTCGATAAAAGTGAATTAGATATCGTTATTTCCCCGTAAAAATGAGAATTATCCTTATTTATTTCAAACGAGCTATTCTTTAATCCGACATCATCATTATCATATAGATTAATTTGGTATGTCGATGTTGGGATATAGCGGTTTGCACGGTCGATATTGAACTGATACGCCGCTGCATCCTTTACATTACCTTTACTAAAAACCTCACCTGTTTCTTCATTCGTAATATTATAGGAGTAATAATTGTAACTTCTTAAAAATTCCTGTTTATTTTGCTCATAATTCGCTAACACGTTTTTTAACGATTTTTCTTTTGCTTTTAAGATTTTCGCTTTGACATGTTCATCATCTACAAAATTTTTGCGAATATCTGCAATTTTAGCATCCCGCTCTTTTTCGATTTCCGCAGTCACTTCCGCGTCTTGATCCCCATCTGCATCCAACTCATATTGATCTTTAATATTTTGAATTTGTTCTGGTAATGTACCGTAATACGTGCGATAATAATCAATTTCCTCTTCCGTTATCGTTAAAATTTCGCTTTTATCTTCTTCGGTCAACGGATTTAATACATACTTCGATAGCCCCTCCATAAAATCATATGTTTCACTATCAAATGAGTTCGTTTCATAATACGTTTTTCCAAAATAACGACTACCTTGTGTAAAAATCATAATAACAGCTGTTGCCACAATAAACATAAGAAAGAGCTGGAGGTGTATTTTTGATTTTTTCATTTTTTCCCCTCCTATAAAAAATACGTGAACTGCTTCATCGTTGGTATAAAGCGTCCCGTTATATATTCATAAAAATAACTTCCTAAAAAATAAATACCGATTCCCGCGCCAAATAAGCCGAACAATGTGAACAGTTTATTTTTCAATTTTATAACCTAGTCCCCATACGACTTTTAAATAGCGGGGATTTTTCGGATCGACTTCAATCTTTTCGCGGATTTTTCGTATGTGTACCGCGACAATATTTTCGGCATTGTACGCTTGCTCATTCCAAACAAGTTCATAAATTTCACTAATTGAAAAGACGCGTCCTGCATTTTTTAGTAATAGTTCGGTAATTTTATACTCGGTCGGCGTGAGTTTCACTGGCTCCCCTTCAACGCGAACTTCTCTAGCAGCTACATCTAGCTCCAACCCTACAACTTGCTCAGATGGTTCGTCATACTCGCCCAAATCTACGTAACGTCGTAGCTGCGACTTCACACGTGCCATCAGCTCTAATGGGTGAAATGGTTTCGTAATATAGTCATCTGCCCCGACTGATAGCCCATGGATTTTATCACTTTGCTCTGCCTTCGCACTGAGCATAATGATTGGAATATTACGCGCTGCCCGAATTTTGAACGTCGCCGTAATCCCATCCATCTTCGGCATCATAATGTCTAAAATAATTAAATGGATAGTATTCTCCTCCAGCAGTCGAATCGCTTCAAGCCCATCTGCTGCCTTCAACACATGATAGCCTTCGTTTTTCAAATAAATTTCGATTCCGTCACGAATATCCTGATCATCATCCGTTACAAGCACCGTTAGCTTTTTCATATGCTCACCTCACAACTTTTTCTTATACCTTTATGTTAAAGCGTAAATCTTAACTTCCGCTCATGCAAATTCTGAAGAAATTCTTAAGATTTTTGTTTATTTATTAATTTTCATTATTTTCCATTCAACTAATTCTAATTAAAAAAGCCGTTCATTATAAAGAAAAAGCTACCTCTTTATGAAGCAGCTTTTCGTCCACCTAATGTTAATACAATAATTCCGCTAAGCAATAAGCCGACACCTATCCATGAAGTCGCACTTAAATATTCACCTACCAAAAACACACCGAGCAAGGCTGCTGTTAATGGTTCAGCCAGGCTAAGTGTCACTGCGGCTGAGGAACTAATTTTCTGCAAACCACCTAAAAATAACAGATACGCTAAACTTGTCGCAGCAAGTGCCATAAACAACATCGCCCATAAATTATTCCCCTCATAAATCCAGCCTAATCCATCGCGTGCTGCAAACGGTAATAAAAAAAGAGCACAAATCGTAAACGTCATCGCCACAGCAGGCAATGTTTCCTCTTTCTTCATTAACTGCTTGCTGACATTTGTATACAGTGCAAACATGAAACCTGCACATAAAGCGAGCACAATACCGAATGGATCAATAACCGCTTCCCCGCGATTCACGAATAACAAGACACAGCCAGTAATTGCAAGCCCCGTCGCCATCCCCCATACTCGACTCGGACGTACTTTCCAAAAAAGCCATTCAATCACCCCCGCAAACACAGGTGCACTTCCAATTGTAATAACCGTTCCAACTGCCACGCCAGTGTAGCGGACAGACGTAAAAAATAAACTTTGGAATAAAGCAATCGCTAGTGCAGCTGAAATCGTCCATTTCCATGACCATGTGCGGAAATTGATTTTTCGCATCGCCAAAACAATGATTAATAATAGCCCACCACCAATTGCTGAGCGAATACCTGCTACGCCGAATGACGAAATCCCGTCCGTTAAAAAGGTTTGCGTCGTTCCAACCGTTCCCCAAAGCATCGCCGCAAGCAATACAAAAACATAAGGTAATAAATTCACTACGAACATCCTCCAATTAATTCCATCAAAATTATCTCTATGCTATCATACTTACCTCATCATATTGAGATGAAGTTTCCTTGAAAATTGATTATAATAAAGGGAACACCAACTAGAGGGAGGTCACCTATATGTATAAATCTGTTGAACAAACAGCGCGTGATATCGGAATGCCCGAACATCAAATTTTAAAATACATTTATGCAGGTCGTATTAAAGCCGTTCCAGACGGTGACGATTATTTAATTAACAGTGCGCAATTCGATACGTACCATCTCCATCTCGAACGAATTAAAGAAGAAATTGAGATTTGGAAAAACACACCGATCCCTGAAGATATCGATGTGAAAGATGAAGATTAACTACGATATCTTCTAAAATAAAAGGGATTTCCGCCTGCTCTATGTAAGCTGACGAAATTCCCTTTTTCAATTCTTCATAATCATGATAATTTTATCTTGCTCTAGGTTAAATCGTCACCGTAAACCCCGCGCGCTTCCCAATAATTTCTGCATAATCCTCTACCATCACGCTTGCTGTTGGATACATCCCTGCACCAGGGCCTGTAATTGATAACGTTCCGATATAATTCGTTTCCATGGCCACCGCATTAAACACATCATCCACTGGGTAAAGCGGGTGCTCTTTATCGACTAATACTGGTGATACCTTCGCATAAATCTCACCATTTGCACGTTTTTCTACCTCTGCTACATGGCGATAGCGCAGTCCCTTTTCTGTTGCTTCTGCTACTTGCGCGGCTGTAATTTTTTCAATACCAATTACTTCTACATCCGACCAGTTCGGTTGTTCACCGAATGCTAAGCTCGATAAAATCATCAACTTTTTAAATGCATCTTGACCCGAAACGTCATTAAATGGATCCGCCTCTGCATAGCCTAGACTTTGTGCCTCTTTCAATGCATCATCAAAGCTCCAGCCTTCCGCACGCATTTTCGTTAAAATGTAGTTCGTCGTCCCGTTCAAAATCCCTTGCACACGACTCACATCATTTACTAATAAAATATTTTTCATCGTTTTAATAATCGGTACGCCACCTGCAACGGAGGCCTCATAACCTACGAATACACCATTTTCCTTCGCAAGTGCTTCTAGTTCCGCGCCACGCTTTGCAAACATCACTTTATTCGCTGTAATAACATGACATTTACGTTCTACTGCTTGCTTCAAATAGCTAAATGCCGGCTCTTCATTGACAATCGCTTCAAATACAACTTGTATGCCCTGTTCAGCAAATACTTCGTTAATGCTTTCTGTCATTAAATGCTGCGTTCCTGGCACGCGCTCGCGACTTGCATCTGTTACTAAAATTTTTGAAACTTCCAACTCCACGCCCAACTTCTGGCGGAGCTCCTGCCTCTTTTCGTTTAAAATATGATAAATCCCTTGACCTACTGTGCCAAATCCTAAGATGGCTGCCTTAATTGTTGCCATTACCATTCATCCTCCAAATTCCTTATAAAAACATATCTATATGCACTTCTGATGAATCAAGTGACAAGTGTTCCCGTTCAACACGACATAGACGAACTATTCCAATAATTTATATATAAAAATTCTATCTTATATATTACATGAAAACAAGATAAATCTCTCCTACAAGGACATTTGTTTTCTCTAAACGGTCAAATTTCATTCAAATCTACTTTTGAATGAGCATATTTTGTAAAAATAAAAACGTATCCTGACCCGAAGTCAAAATACGATTTTAGCGTATATACTAATAACACAGGTTAAACTGCTAATTTCACACGATTAAAATTATGTAAATAATAATTACTTAAAACTTTTTTCATTAGTAGCTGTTCTTTTGCTGTGTAGTTCGGAATCGCATATGGACGTTGCACTAGTTGAAATTCTCCGTATTTTAAAAACCATTCTTTTGCCGGCTCTAGAAGATGCGTTGACCCATGTTCTTTGTACTGCTCGGCTACTTCCTTCACAACATAGTTTGAATTTGATAAATGATGAGTTGTCTCCGAGAAAGCACAGTTTCCAAACACCTTTTGCCACATCATATCAACATCCGCCAAAATTTCTTGAATTGCCATTGCGTTTACAAATTTCTTTAGATCATTTAGTTCATAAATAATATATGCGGCCACATTTTGTGCACTGTATACATTTCCCATTTCAAACAACTCCTTTTCATTTATTAAGATAGCGTACTTGCTCAAGGGGGTTCACTACTTGCAAGTACGCAATCTCCAAGTAACTTAAACGATGCTTCAACATTATTTACATTACTTGGTTTATAATTCCTATTTTATTACTTGGTTTTAAAATTGTCAATAATTCTTATAAAATTACTAGGTATTAAACTTTCAAAACTCGCCCCCTAACGAAATGATGAAAGGCGAGCAAGTTTCTTCTATTATATTAGGCTTGTGTTTCCACTTCTAAAGTAGACGCTATTTTCGCTAAAGCCTGTTCTAAATCTGCAATAATATCTTCAACTGCTTCCAACCCGATTGATAAGCGAATGAGCTCCTCAGATACACCAGCTACTTTTAATTCTTCCGTTGATAATTGTTGGTGAGTTGTAGATGCTGGGTGGATAATTAATGAGCGCGCGTCCCCTACATTGGCTACATGTGAGAATAATTCCACGTTGTCAATAACTTGGCGACCTGCTTCACGTCCACCTTTAATGCCAAATGTTAAAATTGAGCCAAAGCCGTTTTTCAAATATTTCTTCGCTAATTCATGTGAAGGGAAATCTTCAAACCCGTTATAGTTTACATAGTCTACGAATGGGTGGTTACGTAAATATTCCGCTACTTTTAATGTATTTTCATTGTGGCGTACGATACGCAAATGAAGCGTTTCTAGCCCTTGTAAAAAGTTAAATGCTGCATCTGCAGATAATGTTGGACCGAAATCACGTAACAGTTGAACACGTAGCTTTGTGGCAAATGCAGCCCCTGCTGTGTCAATTCCATAACGAAGTCCGTGATATGACGTATCTGGCTCAGTAAATCCATCATGACGTCCTTGTGTCCAATCAAATTTCCCTGCATCCACGACAATACCACCAATTGTCGTACCGTGACCGCCAATCCATTTTGTAGCCGAATGAATGACAACATCCGCTCCAAACTCAATTGGGTTCCCACCATATGGCGAAGCAAATGTGCTATCGATTAATACTGGTAAGCCGTTTTGATGTGCGATATTGGCTACTGCTTCAATATCTAACACATTTAAGCTTGGATTTCCTATAATTTCTGCAAATACAGCTTTTGTCTTATCTGTAATTGCACTGCGGAAATTTTCTGGGTCCTTTTCATCTACAAATTTCACCGTAATGCCGTAGCGTGGTAATGTTGTCGCAAATAAATTATACGTTCCACCGTAAAGTGAACCTGCTGCAACGATCTCGTCTCCAGCACCTGCTAAGTTTAAAATAGAAAATGCAATAGCTGCTGCACCAGATGAAAGTGCTACTGCCGCTGATCCCCCTTCTAATAAAGCAACACGCTCTTCAAAAGCACCAACAGTCGGGTTCATAATACGTGAATAAATATTGCCCGCCTCTTCTAATGCAAATAATCGCTGCGCATGAGCAGTATCTTTAAATGCATAAGCCGTTGAGCGGTAAATTGGCACCGCAATCGCACCCGTTACAGGATCTGGCTTTTGTCCTCCGTGTAGTAATAATGTTTCTGGTCGTAAATTTGTCATTAATCATAACCTCCAAAATAGTATTCGATGGTGAAATCGGTGTTATCGAGGAGGAGTTTTTTGAATGAAAAAAACCCTCTTCAGTTAAGAAGAGGGTTTGCAAATGAGCAAGTTTGCCTCCTCTTATCTTTCAAAATGCAAATTGCATCTTGTAGGAAGTAGCACCTTAGTCAGTTCGTCACTCACTGGTTGCTGGGCATCTCAGGGCCTATTCCCTCCGCCACTCTTGATAAGAGTATGTGATTTATGTTCCATCGTTGTTTCACAGTATAAAACAGATTCTAGCCATTCGTCAACAGTTAATTTAAAATTTTCTGATATTCATAATATTCCAAGCAAAAAAACCTTATCGGCGCACATAACAGCATTAACAATAGTCATCTGCATATAAATCGACTAGAATAAGCTTAAAGGAACGTTCCTTTACATTTATTTTTACATAGGGGGAGAAATTGACATGCAAACAAGAGAACTTTTACGAAGTCATTCATCGGTTCGAAAATATTCAGGTGAGCAAATTCCAAAAGAGACGATTATCGATTTAATCGAAACGGCGCAAATGGCTGCGAGCTCGCATTTTGTCCAAGCCTATAGCGTTATTTGGGTAACGGATGAAGAGAAAAAAGCAAAACTGGGTGAGCTATCAAAAAATGATTTCCAGTTCAAAACAGCGGGAGCTTCTTTCTTATTTTGCGTGGATTTCAAGCGTCTACAAGTGGCCGGTCAAAAGCACGGCGTTGACATTGTGACAGATTCAGCTGAAAACTTGCTTGTTGGTGTAGCAGACGTTTCATTATTTGCACAAAACTTTGTAGTTGCTGCTGAAGCAATGGGTTACGGCATTTGCTATATTGGTGGGGCACGTAATAACCCTGCTGAAATAAGCGAGCTATTTAATTTGCCTGAGCATGTGTTCCCATTATTTGCGTTGACGATTGGTACACCGACAAAACGCAATGAAACAAAACCTCGTCTACCAGTAGCAGCTGTGTTGCACGAAAATAGCTATGATGTAGATCAGTACGAAACATTATTAGCTGACTATGATGCGATGATGGAATCTTACTATGCAAGCCGCTCTTCTAATCAAAAAATGGCAAATTGGACAAAGCAAATGGCAGATTTTTTAGTCGATCAAAAACGCCCATTCATGAAAGACTTCCTTGCAACAAAAGGCTTTACGTTTAAATAATCGCATAACTTACACACCATTTTAACGCTCTGTTGAAATGGTGTTTTTTTCATTTCGGCGAGGTGCCTTTTTAACTAATCAATTTCGGTACTTTTCATTCACTCTATTTTCATGATTAAATGCTTTATTATTTCATATTACTCATTATGACTTAGGTTTTTTGTGTTATATTTTGATATTATAGAATGAGTGACTGAGGTTGTTAGGAGGTATCGGAAATGTCAACTCCATTTATTGCGAAATCATTAGAACGTCAACATTTAAAATCTGCTCGGAAATATCCATTGTTAATATCTGATATCAATATTGAATTAAATAAAATTCATCTTCAAATTACAGATCAAATAGAGCACTCAAAATATGAAGCAGCTACTGCATTCGTCAACCAATACATTGCCCATACATCCATTTGGAAAGTTAAATTTGTTTGCAACTTTGAAAATCCTGAAGTGGTACTCATGCAAATTTTCCATTTAAATCATATTTTCAAAAATGAACCTGCTGATCATTTTTCGGCAGAGCGCGAACTTTTAAACTTACAGTGGCAAAAGTTTTTAGATGTCATGCTGTACACGGAACAACAAATTCAACAGCGTGAACAAAAAATGCTTCACTATATCCAAAATTACGAATCGCAATAGAAAAAAGGCATAGACGTTAAAAGGGACTGACCCCCGTATATAAGACAGAGGTCAAAAAAGCATTTATCCAACCAGTTGTCGGTATTGAACCGGCGACTGGTTGTTTAATTTCGCTTGTATTCGGATATAGTTATAATACTTTATATAGTCATTGACAGTTTGTTCTACGATTGCAGTCGTAGTATTCCTTATACTGTCTAAGTAGAATGTTTCAGACTTTAATGCAGAATGAAACGATTCGATTGGGGCATTATCAGCGGGCGTACCTTTACGGGACATGCTCATGGTAATGCCTTTTCCTTTAATAGCTTGCTGATACCGATAAGATGTATACACCGATCCTTGGTCACTATGCAGGGTACACCCTTCGGGCAAATTATCTAGTTGGGATAAGGTATTCAATACGAAATCAGTATCTTGGCAATC
>NZ_JBNNMF010000003.1:0-316747 GCF_050272495.1 Solibacillus cecembensis
ATAAAAAAACACCCCCTAGTTGAATTTTAGGTATCTAAACCCGAATTCAATCGAAGATGCTTTTTTTATTTGTCTATATTTTTGGGGTCAGTCCCATTAGAGCAAATGCTTTTTATTATTTTGATTCCTGTTCATTTTTTAGGTAATACCACATCAAATTCGCGATTTCGATGGATTCAGCAACATTGGGCGTTTCAGCTAATGAATTACGGAAACCTTTGAGTAATGTTTCGATTACTGCAATGCGCAAGTTTTCCCGTTTAAACTCGTCCAGTAAACTTTCAGTAAATTGCACACCAATACAATCAGCATTTTCATACATTAATCCTTCATGAAAACTCATGAGCTTATCTATTATTTCTTCTATTGGAATCGATTTGCGCTCCACTCGGGATTCGATTAAATACCATAAATCTTGCGTCAATAAAATTTCTTCACTATTCATCACTGGTAAGATTGCTTTAATATTTCTAAAAGCAATCTTCACAATTTTATCTGCTTCAATGGCAATACCGTGCGACGACCGATAAGTCATCGACAAATGCTGAATGATTCCGAAAAATGTAATGGTCAATTCGAACGTAAAGGGCCTTGCCTCTTCGCCAAATACATCAACGAATCGGTTGGATACCCATTCCACTTCATAGAGACGATAACGCGCTAACATGGATCGTAATTCCGTATCATTAGATTGGAAAACCCCTTCAAATAATGGAATTAAATTTTGTTCCTTATTTATTTTCATTAAGACAATAATCTGTTCAATTAATACTTGTTCATCCGCGACATCTTTACCGAGTAGTATTTCATGTCGGCGTAAATTTGCTTCGTAACGGTTTTGCTCTAAGATGGCCATGAAACATTCATTTTTTGAAGAAAAATAATTATAAAATGTCCCTTTTGAAATTTTGGCACGGTCTAAAATTTCTTGAATCGATGTGTTGTGAAAACCTTTTTCGATAAATAGCTGCAAGGCCGAATCAATCACTTGTTTTTTTCGTGGGTTCATAATAACCTCCCGATTGAATAATACGTTAATTTTACTTCTCATATATTAAAATAGCAATCACTTTGGACTTCGCGGTCTAAAAAGTTGATTTTTTTGGACTGTGAGTATAATATAGTCCAAGGATAGTTAATTAAGTGGATAGAAGGAAGGAATAGACAATGGCACAAACAGCACAAACAACTCAGGTTAAAAAGCCACCTTATTTAATGATAGCAATATTATTCGTAGGGGCATTCGTAGCATTTTTAAACAACACGTTATTAAACGTTGCACTCCCAACAATTATGAAATCTTTTAATATTGAAGATTTTTCAACAGTACAGTGGTTATCTACAGGGTACATGCTTGTTGGTGGTGTTTTAGTTCCCGCTTCAGCATACTTAATAACAAAATTTAAAACAAAACCATTATTTATAGTTTCAATGTCAATCTTCGTCGTTGGTACAGCAGTGGCAGCATTTGCGCCAACCTTTGAAATTTTACTTGCTGGGCGTATGGTTCAAGCGGCAGGAGCATCTGCAATTGCACCAATTTTAATGAATGTAATGTTAGTTAGCTTCCCAATAGAGAAACGTGGTTCAGCAATGGGTATTTTCGGTTTAGTTATGGTGTTAGCACCAGCAATTGGACCAACATTATCAGGGTGGATCGTGGAACATTACGACTGGAGCGTACTGTTCAAAATGATTTTACCATTCGCCATCATTGCACTATTATTGGCGATTTGGAAATTAGAAAACGTATTACCAAACCGACCAGCAAGAATTGATATTCTTTCAGTTGTTTTATCAACGATTGGATTCGGTGGATTATTATATGGATTTAGTACAGCGAGTACAGCTGGATGGGGAGCAGTTGAAGTTTGGGGAACAATTTTAGTTGGCGTAATCGGAATCATTTGGTTCGTTGTTCGTCAGCTAAGATTAGAAGAACCTTTACTAGATTTACGAATTTACTCTTATCCAGCTTATGCATTAGCATCGGTAATTTCAATGGTATTATCAGTAGCGATGTTTTCAGGAATGATTTTAACACCTGCATATGTACAAAATGTCCGTGAGATTAGTCCGTTTGACGCGGGATTAATGATGTTACCAGGAGCAATTGTCATGGGGATCATGTCTCCGATAACAGGGAAGTTATTTGATAAATTTGGACCGCGTACCATTGCGCTCGTCGGGTTATTTGTTACAACGGTTTCAACGTTCGGACTCGGTTATTTATCACTAGACTCTTCTTATTTATATATTATTACAGTGTATACAATTCGTATGTTTGGTATTTCATTAGTAATGATGCCGATTATGACGAACGGCTTGAACGCTTTACCGAACCGTCTAAATCCGCATGGTACAGCGATGAACAATACAGCACAGCAAGTGGCGGGGGCAATTGGTACAGCTGTTTTAGTAACAATCTTTAACTCGCACACAAAAACACGTGCAGCGGAAATTGCAGGAGAAATGCAGGCAAATGGAACTGATGCGCAGTTAACAGCTAGTCAAATTGGGCAACAGGCCATGCTTGACGGCATTACGTATTCATTCATGGTTTCTGCAGGAGTAACTGTTGTCGCATTAATTTTGACGATATTTGTAAAACGGGTAGATGTTACAAAACGTGAAGATTTTATGGGTAAGGTAAAAGAAAAATAATAAAAAAGCTGCACCCCAATTGTTAGATGTGTCTATCAATTGGGGTGCATTTCATTTTTCTGTATTTCGTAAAATAAGGCTTTGTTATTTACGAAGAGATTCTTCCAAGAAATCCTTTAAATAAGTAACATCTGTAATTTTTTTATTGCATTCACTACTATTAGTACAAATCAGGTTGCCAATGGATTTATAATAATCGGGATTATTTAGCTTTTTAGCTTTTGTAATAGTAGAAAAATGAGTAACTTCTGCGTGGCTATGGCAAATGGAACAAATATTTTTCTTTGTAGATGGTAAAAATGTACATTCAATTCCAACTAATTGGCCCTCAAGCTCATAAAGTATATGCTTTTTATTGGAGCGACTATCATTCCAACTTAAGTAAGTTACGCGTGTTAAGTCTACATTTGATAAATCAGGTAGCTTTAACTTTTTACTTTTTGGAAATAACTTTCTTAGTTGCTGTTCGTTAATGGTTGGGAAGGGAATCAAATAGTTAGCAAGTTGCTCAAGCTTTTGTTCATACGCTTCAACCGTTATTAGTTTAGAAAAATCCAGGATGTCCTTTTGCTCAGCTGTTAAATTTGGAATACAGTTTAGGATTTTTTCATTGGATAAATCGCACACAGTAGCTAACACATTAGCGGGTAAATGTTGCTTCGTACTATCTTTAATCCAAGCCACCTGTTTGCTAATAAAGTTGAACTGCTCGTTTTTAATAAATCTTTCGGTCATCATATATCGCTCCTAAATTTCTGCAATTGTTTTGGTACACTTATTTTAATAGAAAAAAGGATGTACTACTAGGACGAGAATCATTTAGAACCATTTGATACATAAAACACCCCATGCAACATTTACATGGGGCGGTCAATACTAAGTTTTATTTTTATGTGAATAGACAATTTTTTTGATTGTTTCAACGGAGAGATAATATTCCTGAGCTAGTTTTTCAATAGGAATCCCTTTTGTGAAAGCATCTCGAATAGCAGCATTGCGGTGATCTAAGCGCTGCCTACTGCCACTAGACGTTCCCCATTTTTGATAATTGGTTTCAGGTTTAGGAATATATAGTGTTTCCCCTTGTATATATTTTTGAATTTCTGAGATTAGCTTTTCAGGTAAAACCTTTTGTGCGTTAATATACTTCAATTTTGCTCGCTCCTTATTGTAAATTCGAATAAGTGAGCAAAGCCAATTGTTTAGAAAAGCTTTTTTAGCGATAAAATTAAATTTTTACGCCCCATGCAAAGTATCGCCTTTCTTAATTACTGGCTTTGCATGAGTGTGTGAAGTATCAGACAATCGCATAAGATTCTCCAACTGTAAGCACCTCCCTTAAACTGAAATCTATATGTTGGTAGTACCTTCTTTATTAGTGAAATCTATACTAGACCCGACAGGTAGAGTGTATATTCATTTAGCGCAGGAAAGACGTAACATGTAAATTCTCCATTCTAGTTAACACTATACAGGCTAGTTGCTTGCCTTTCAATGAAAGAGAAGTGTGACGAAGGGGGGATTGTTATGTTTATGAAAGAAGAAACATTATTGGCGCTAATTGATATTCAAGTGAAGCTCACCAAAATTGTTGATCACCACAAACATGCAGGAGTGGCAATTAATATACCAACATAGTTTTGCACTAAGTATAACCTTTCACAACACGCGTGACTAATATAAGTGGCGCCCATAATAACCTGAAAATAGATTAAATAAAGCCTTCTCAATAGCAAATTTGCTCATGCCATTTTTTTTATGTATAGTAGGGAATAATTAGAGAATTAGAAAGGAAGAGCTACATGATTGAACAATTAGGACAAGTAATGCTTTATGTTGATAATCAGGAGCAAGCCAAAACGTTTTGGACAGAAAAAATGGGGTTTGTTGTTATTTCTGACGAGGACAATGGTATGCGAATGATTACGATTGCACCGACAGAAGAGGCTCAAACAAGCATCGTGTTACACGACAAACAGTTAATTGGTAAAATGCAGCCGGAGCTCAATTTAAAAGCGCCTTCGTTATTATTTTATTCAAGCCAATTGGATGAACTGTATGAAAAGGTAAAAGGCTTAAATGTAACGGTTGGTGAAATGGTGTCAATGCCACTTGGAAAAGTATTCAACTTTGCGGATGATGAAGGAAATTACTTCGCTATCGTTGAAAAATAATTCGAAAGGCTGCGAACTTATTTTATTCGCAGCCTTTTTATAATTTATTTAGTTCGAGCGCTTCTTTTGTAAGAGCGTTCTTGCCTTTTCTGTATTAGCAAAATGCCATTTCGTCATGGAACGTAATGTGTCCTCACCGAACTTTAGCCAAATTTTAGCGGCCATTTGGTCCACTTTTCCACTTGCACCTTTTTGAATCGGAAAGCCAACGATTTCTGCTAAACGGTCCATTTCGTTTAAAAAGGCATAGCGCGCTAAAATGGACGCTGTTGCAACTGCGACATGTAAATTTTCGGCCTTTGTTGAAAATAGCACTTGTTCACGAATAATCTCTTTTTCATTTTTGAGGTAATTATAATAAATGCCACGCTCTGCAAATTGATCGATTAAAATATATTCCGGCTTTTCCGGAGCAATTTTATTTAATACATGCTTTAAAGCTTGGTTGTGTAAAAGGGCTTTTATTTTCCCTTGTGAATTGCCCTTCGCTTGAATTTCATTATATTTGTCATTGCGCAAAGTTAAAATGCTGTACGTGCAAACCTTCATTAAATCCGGAGCAATTTTCCTCATATATTCATCTGTTAATTGTTTAGAATCTTTTACGCCAAGCTCTTGAACTAATTCAATCTTATCCGCTGGTACATAAACTGCAGCGACGGTAACAGGTCCAAAATAATCACCTGTCCCTGTTTCATCAGAGCCAATAACGGAAAGGGAAGCGAAATCTTTCGGTAACGTATCGCCTTTTGTATTCGAGCTTTTTTTTGCCGTTGCTGAAACAGTTCCCCATTTTGCTGCTTCGCGTGTAGCACCCGCCCCTTGAAACATCACTTTGCCCGATTTGTAAGCTGTAATGGCTGTATCCGTTAGCTTAATCCCAAAAAGAATACCTGGACCATTCCGATCAATAAGCGATTTGTTATAGAATGTTTTTATTTTTTGTTGTTCTTCACTCGTTAACTGCAATACAATATTTGTCATAATAAACCCTTTCTTAAAAAAACTAATTAATAATTAGTATAACGGGTCGAAGGAAAAAGTGGAAATTTCATTGAAATATCATGTTTCGTCGTGACAAAACGGTGATTGTGTTGCTATGTTTAAATTGGAAATGGTATGATATACAATAAGAAAAAATGTGAAATTAATTAATCAGAATCGGACTGCGTTTTGAAAAGAATGGGAATGCTACTAGTTAAAGGGATGCTGTTTATATTCTTTCTGGAGGGATTATTTTGACTGCACAAGAGAAGAATCGAATTTCAGTAGAAATCTACGGTCATACATATAAAATGGTGGGAACAGAGTCGACAGGACATATGCGGCTGGTCGCTTCAATAGTGGATGAGAAAATGCGTGAAATTAATTCACATAACCCATCATTAGACAGTGCAAAACTTGCAGTGTTGACAGCTGTTAATTCGATTCATGAATTTTTATTATTAAAAGAGCAATGTGAGAAATTAGAAGAACAATTGAAACAATTGAAGGGTTGAAATAAATGTTAGATTTACTTATTTTTATAATACTTATTATTAGTTTGATTATTGGTGCGAAGCGTGGATTCATAGTAGAATTAATTCATATAGGCAGTATTATTATTGCACTACTTCTTGCTGTTTCTTACTACAAGCAACTTGCGGATAAATTCGTTTTGTGGATTCCTTATCCTGGATTTACTGACAATGCAACGGTTGCACTTGCACTGGATTCCTTGGATGTGGACCGTACATTTTATCGCGTCTTTGCTTTTGCGATTATCTTTTTTGTTGCAAAGATTGCATTACAGATTATCGGGTCTATGTTTGATTTTTTAGCATATTTACCTGTGTTTAATTCCTTGAACTTCCTTTTAGGTGCCGTACTATGCTTTATAGAAGCGTATATTGTCATATTTATCGGTCTATATGTAGTAGCACTTATCCCATTAGAGTCGATTCAAAAAATTGTGGATAATTCCATCATAACGGGCATTATGCTCGAACATACACCAGTCATTACGAAATTGTTCCAAAACTGGTGGTATATTTACATGAAATAATTGAAAATCAATGTGAAGCACTTCTCTCGATTTTCGGGGGAAGTTTTTTTCGCTAATTAGGGGGCTTCTATTTACAATGAACAAAAAAATAATCATCCGTACATTAGAGAAAATTGCGCTATATATGGAATTACAAGCAGAAAATCCATTTAAAATTTCGGCATTTCGTAAGGCTGCGGCTGCACTAGAAGCCGATGAGCGCAGTTTAAGTGAAATAGAAGATGTAACTGCGATAAAAGGCATTGGCAAGGGGACAGCAGCGGTTATTTTAGAACTGATCGAAACGGGACAGTCCAGCGTATTAATCGAGCTCGAAACAGTTGTACCAAAGGGCTTGATTCCACTGATGAAATTACCAGGGCTAGGTGGAAAAAAATTAGCGAAACTTTATCAAGAACTACAAATTACGGATGCGGAAACGCTGAAAGTAGCTTGTGAGGAAGGAAAAGTTCGTGAACTCGCAGGCTTTGCTGCCAAAACAGAAGAAAAGATTTTAAAGGAATTAGAAAACTTCGGAAGTCGTGCAGAACGTTTACCGATATGGCAATTAGAGCCGGTAGTCGTTGAAATCAATGAATTGTTGTCGAGTTTACCAGAAGTAGAAAAGTTTTCGGTTGCAGGAAGCTTCCGTCGTGTTGCAGAAACGAGTAAGGATGTTGATTTTATCGTTGCAACTGAAGCGCATGAACTTGTGCGTGACGCGATTTTATCTAAGTTAGTGATTTTAGAAATGGTAGCTGCTGGGGACACGAAGATTTCGGTTATTTTAGACAGAGATGAGCCAGTTAGTGTCGATTTTAGATTGGTGAAACGCTCAGAATATGCAACGGCACTTCATCATTTTACAGGCTCTAAAGATCATAATATCCGCATGCGCCAACTCGCAAAATCGATGGGCAAGAAAATAAGCGAATATGGTGTGGAGCAAGAAGATGGGTCGGTAGTAACATTCGAAACTGAAGAGCAGTTTTTTGCGCACTTCAATTTGCCATTTATACCGCCAACTGTTCGAGAAAGTGGCAAAGAGTTGGATCGTTTAGATGAACTAGATCAGCTTGTCCAGCTTTCAGATATTGTTTCAGATTTACACATGCATACAACTTGGTCAGATGGGGCGCATTCTGTGGCGGAAATGGGAGAAGCTTTAATCGCTCATGGCTATACACATGGTGTCATTACCGACCATTCCCAATATTTAAAAGTAGCAAATGGGTTAACACCAGAACGACTAGACAAGCAAAAGTTAGAAATTATCGCATTCAATGAAGCACATCCGAATTTCCGTTTATACCATGGGACAGAGATGGATATTTTACCTGATGGCTCATTAGATTTTGATGAGGATGTCATGAAGCAATTAGATTTTGTAATTGCATCGATTCACTCTAGCTTTACGCAATCACAAGATAAAATTATGGCCCGTTTAAAAACGGCGATCGAAAATCCGTATGTCCACATGATTGCCCATCCAACAGGGCGCATAGTTGGACAGCGCGGTGGCTATGATCCAGATATTCCATTACTTATTGAATGGGCCGCACAGCATGGCAAAATTTTAGAGCTAAATGCTAATCCATATCGTTTAGATTTATGTGTGGAACATTTGCAATTGGCGATGGAGAAAAACGTCCCGATTGCGATTAATACCGATGCCCATGCGATTGATCAACTACGCTTCATGGATATTGGGACAAAATATGCACAAAAAGCTTGGTTGAAAAAAAGTTTAATCGTCAACACATGGTCAAAAGAGCAGTTTGATACATTTATAAATAAAAATAAAAATTAACTTTAAGTAACAGGAGGTGTTCTCATGATCGAAAAACGAGTACTGAAAACACTAGAATTTGATAAAGTCCGAGAGCAGGTAGCTGCATTTTGTACAAATTCAATTGGTAAAAATGCAATTGATGAATTAGTACCAGAAACGAATTTTGAAACGGTCGTAGAATTACTAGAGGAAATGGATGAAGGTTTAGCCATTTTACGTGTCAAAGGTAGTGCACCAATGGGCGGTATTTTTGATGTACGTCTCCATGCAAGACGTGCTCAAATTGGTGGTACGTTAAGTCCAATCGAACTAATGGAAATCGCCAGTACGATACGAGCAAGCCGAATTTTACGTAATTTTATTGAAGATATTGAATCAGAAAATACGATTACGATTCCACATTTTATTGAACGAAAAGAACAAATGCCTGTATTAACAGCGTTGCAGCATGAAATAAATGACTGCATTGATGATAATGGCGGGGTTTTAGATTCAGCGAGCCCAGCATTACGATCGATTCGTCAAAGTTTACGTGCGGAAGAATCAAAAGTTCGCCAAAAATTAGAAAGTTTAACACGCGGTTCAAATGCGACGAAAATGTTATCTGATACGATTATTACAATTCGTAATGACCGTTTCGTTATCCCGGTAAAACAAGAATATCGTTCGCATTATGGCGGGATTATTCATGATCAATCCGCTTCAGGACAGACGTTATTTATCGAACCGGATGCCGTTGTACAAGCAAATAATGAAGTACAGCGCTTAAAAATGAAGGAAAAGGTTGAAATCGAACGTATTTTATCAGCATTAACAGCAATGGTAGAAGAAGTAGGACATGATTTATTTGTCCTTGTACAGCTACTTGGAGAAATTGATGTGATTTTAGCAAAAGGAAAATACGGACAGGCGAATAAATGCACGATGCCGAAAATGAATAAAGAAGGCTTTACGCGCTTAGTTCGTGCTAGACATCCTTTATTACCAATCGAAAAAGCGGTACCAAACACGATTGAATTTGGCCGTGATATTACAGCGATTGTTATTACAGGCCCAAATACAGGTGGTAAAACCGTTACGTTAAAAACAGTAGGTCTCTGTACAATAATGGCGCAATGTGGTTTACCAGTACCTGCATTAGATGGTTCGGAATTAGCTGTTTTCGATCAAATTTTCACAGATATTGGGGATGAACAGTCCATTGAACAATCGTTATCAACGTTCTCTTCTCACATGGTAAACATTGTTGATATTTTAAGTAAGTTCGATGAAAATTCCCTTGTCCTTTTTGATGAGCTTGGCGCAGGGACAGACCCACAAGAAGGTGCGGCACTAGCCATTTCGATTTTGGATGAGGTGGTTGGTAAAGGCGCGCGTATTATGGCAACAACGCATTACCCTGAATTAAAAGCATACGGCTATAATCGACCATCTGTTGTCAATGCAAGCGTAGAATTTGATGTGGAAACACTGAGCCCAACGTATCGTCTATTAATCGGTGTGCCAGGACGTTCGAATGCATTTGAAATTTCGAAACGACTGGGATTAAATAATGAAGTCATCGACCGTGCGAAATCATTTACGGGAACTGATCGCCATGAAGTAGAGTCAATGATTGCTTCATTAGAAGAAAGTCGATTACGTTCGGAGCGTGAAGCAGACGAGGCGCATGTTTTACTAGAAGATGCACAAAAAATTCGTGCGGACCTTGAAGCGCGCTTAAGAGCATACGATGAAAAGAAAGATAGCTTAGAAAAGAAAGCAAAAGATAAAGCGCATAAAATTGTCGATGAGGCGAAAAAAGAAGCTGAAAAGGTTATTGCAGAATTGCGTGAAATGAAAAAAAATGCTGCCATGTCTGTTAAAGAACATGAAATCATTGATGCGAAAAAACGTTTAGATGAAGCTGCACCAAGGGACAATAAAGTGTTACAAAAGGCTGTTGCTGCACGTGATCGCATTCAAAACCTTCAAGTGGGCGATGAAGTAAAAGTATTAAGTTACGGTCAAAAAGGGGCATTACTTCAAAAAGTAAGTGCAAAAGAATGGGTCGTTCAAATTGGTATATTAAAAATGAAGCTACCAGAAGCGGACTTAGAATATATTAAGCCTGAAAAAGAGCAAGTAACAAGAACGATGACGAATATTAAAAACCGCAATACCATTGTGAAGCTGGAACTTGATTTGCGCGGGGAACGCTATGAAGATGCATTAATCCTTACAGAAAAATATTTAGATGATGCGATTTTAGCCAATTATCCACGTGTTTCTATTATCCACGGCAAAGGAACGGGCGCGCTAAGACAAGGCATTCAGAGCTTTTTAAAGAAAGATAAGCGTATAAAAACATTCCGCTACGGCGAAGCAGGCGAGGGTGGCTTTGGCGTCACTGTGGTAGAATTAAAATAAAGCGTTGCTCCTTTAAGAAATAGAGAAGTTAATTTAGAAGGGGTTGAATGAATTGCTAAGTTCAATTTTTTGGCAACATCCTCTCGTTGAAACAGCAGGTTATTTTAGTGTGGTCGTCCTTTGTCTGTTTGTTTCAATGATTATATTTGAAATCGTAACGAAATACAAAAATTGGGAAGAGATTAAAAAGGGAAATGTTGCAGTTGCTTTAGCGACAGGAGGTAAGATCCTCGGGGTGTGTAATATTTTCCGTTATTCTATTGAGAAACACACTTCGTTGCTTGAAATGTTAGGTTGGGGCTTATTTGGTTTTAGTCTATTAATTTTTGCGTATATATTATTTGAATTTTTAACACCAAAATTTAAAGTAGATGAAGAAATTGCTGCAGATAATCGTTCAGTTGGATTTATTTCGTGTACGATTTCTGTTGGCTTGTCATTCGTAATTGGTGCAAGTATATCTTAGGAGAATATGATGGAAACCTTATCAAAAGTGTTAATTGTCGTCTGTGTGTTGTTCCTGATCGTAGGCGTATACTACATGCTAACGGTGTAAATGTTAAAAACTATCAACCTAGAAATTTTCTAGTTTGATAGTTTTTTTAGTTATGTATTCATTTCAACACCAAAAAAATTTGCAAACGAAAAATATTATTCTTAAAAAGTATATTTGGAAGGGAATGTATATTTTATTGTGCAAACGAATATAAGTATTATTATGAAAAACATAATTTTTTTCAGAAAAAACCCGCACAAAATAGAATATTTGGAAAAATCAAATAAAAATAGTTTGAAAGAAATTCCTTTTTTAATTATAATAAATACAAGTGAATGAAGCTTTTGCAAAGGGGGAGAAGTTTAATGACAGAAAAAGTATGGTTTGCGAGTTACCCAAAGGAAGTTCCGCATACGTTGGATATTCCTGAAATTCCTGTTCAGCAATTTTTAATACAGGCAAATAATGAAGTTCCGTCAAATGTAGCGGTTCATTTTATGGGGAAAGAACTTACTTTCAAGGAACTTTATGAGTCTTCTTTAAAATTTGCAAATTATTTACGTTCTCTAGGAGTAGAAAAAGGGGATCGTGTAGCGGTTATGCTACCGAACTGTCCGCAAGCAGTAATTGCGTACTACGGGATATTGTTTACAGGGGGCATTGTTGTTCAAACAAACCCATTGTATACAGAGCGTGAGTTGCAATATCAAATGGCGGATGCAGGCGTAAAAGTTATTTTAGTAATGGATATATTGTATCCGCGCGCGATGAAAATATTAAAAGAAACGAATATTGAAAATGTCATTGTGACAGGCATTAAAGATTATTTACCATTCCCAAAAAATTTAGTGTATCCATTTATACAAAAGAAGCAATATGGCTTTAGTGTAAAGGTTGAGCACAGTGGGATGAATCACTTATTCACTGAAATTATGCGCACTGAATCTGCAACGCCGATTGAAATCGAATTTGATTTCGAGAATGATTTAGCATTGTTGCAATATACTGGTGGTACGACGGGCTATCCAAAGGGTGTTATGTTAACGCATAAAAATTTAGTGGCGAATACCTCTATGTGTGATGCTTGGATGTATCGTTGTAAAAAACGTGAAGAAATCATTTTAGGTGTTTTACCATTCTTCCATGTATACGGCATGACGACCGTTTTAGTATTATCGGTCATGCAACAGGCTAAAATGGTGTTATTGCCAAAGTTTGATGTGGAGCAAACTTTAAAAACAATCGATAAGCAAAAACCAACATTGTTCCCAGGTGCACCAACAATGTATATTGGTATTTTAAATCATCCAGACTTATCGAAATATGATCTCTCATCCATTAAGGCGTGTATGAGTGGTTCTGCACCGTTGCCAATAGAATTACAGGAAAAGTTTGAAGAGATAACAGGTGGGCGGATTGTAGAAGGATATGGCTTAACAGAAACGTCACCGGTAACACATGTGAACCCGATTTGGGAGAAACGAATTAACGGTTCGGTTGGCTTGCCATGGCCGAATACAGATGCCGCCATCTTACGTTCAGGGGATACTGAACTATTACCTCCAGGGGAAATTGGTGAAATTGCGATTAAAGGTCCACAAGTGATGAAAGGCTATTGGAACCGTCCAGAAGATACGGCCATGACATTTGCTGATGGTTGGTTTTTAACAGGGGATTTAGGTTATATGGATGAAGAAGGCTACTTTTATGTTGTTGACCGTAAGAAGGACATGATTATTGCGGGTGGTTTTAATATTTATCCACGTGAAGTTGAAGAAGTGCTATATGAACATGAAGCAATTCAAGAATGTGTCGTTGCGGGAATACCTGATCCATATCGTGGTGAAACCGTAAAAGCTTATATCGTGTTAAAAGAAGGAAAATCTGTGACGGAAAACGAATTAAATACGTATTGCCGTCAAAATCTAGCAGCCTATAAAGTGCCGCGCTTTTATGATTTCCGTGATGAGCTACCAAAAACGGCAGTAGGTAAAATATTACGTCGCACATTAATTGAAGAAGAAAAGCTAAAAATGGAAGAACAAGAAGCAAAATAATTCAGCAGTAAACTATTGACAGAAACTTCGATAAATTATAAGATAAAAACATGAATGAATGGTCATTCATGTTTTTATCTTTTTTAATGCAAATAAGAGATCTTAGTTTTCTTTATTGCAAAAGTAAGGACATCTTTTTACGCTTTTCGGCAAAAAAATGTGTCATTTAATTGGTGGTGAACAACTTGAAACGAAATAAACCCAAGTATATGCAAATAGTGGATGCAGCTGTAATTGCAATCGCAGAAAATGGCTATCATCAAGCGCAGGTAGCTAAAATTGCCAAACAGGCTGGGGTAGCAGACGGTACCATTTATTTATACTTCAAAAACAAAGAAGATATATTAATCTCGGTATTTAACGAAAAAATGGGTATATTTGTAGAGAACTTACAGGATATAATAAAAAATGGAAACACTTCTTCAGAAAAGTTATGTAGTATGATCGAGAATCACTTAAGTGTCCTTTCGAGCGATCGTCATTTAGCGACGGTTACACAGCTTGAATTGAGACAGTCGAATAGAGAACTCCGATTGAAGATTAATTCTATCTTAAAAGAATACTTGGCATTACTTGATCAAATTTTGGTTGAAGGCATGGTAAGTGGAGAATTTAATCCAACGATGGATGTTCGGATTGCCCGCCAAATGGTGTTTGGTACAATCGATGAAATTTCGACAACTTGGGTGATGTCAGATTATCGTTATAACTTATTGGAGCAGTCTCCAAAAATTCAACAATTGCTGTTGAATGCACTAAAAGCATAAAAAAGGATGTGGGGAAATGGAGTTTCTTAGTTGGCAAGTAGAAGAAGGCGTAGCGGTTGTTACAATTTCGAGACCACCAGCAAATGCTTTATCACAAGGGTTAATTAAAGATGTAAATTCCTTTTTAGATGCAGTGGAGCAAGACGAGGCGGTACGTGTCATTGTCTTACATGGTGATGGACGATTCTTCTCTGCGGGTGCGGACATTAAAGAATTTACGAGCGTTCAAACGGGTGAAGAATTTACTGTCCTTGCACAAAATGGACAGCAAGTTTTTGAACGATTAGAAAATTTCTCGAAACCCGTCATTGCGGCCATTCATGGTGCAGCATTAGGTGGTGGATTGGAGCTAGCAATGGGCTGCCATATTCGTTATGTGACAGAATCAGCAAAGTTAGGATTGCCTGAACTATCATTAGGACTAATCCCTGGTTTTGCAGGTACACAGCGCTTACCACGTTATGTCGGTGTGGCAAAAGCAGCTGAAATGATGTTTACAAGCGAGCCGATTTCTGGCACAGAAGCTGTTCAGTGGGGATTAGCAAATCGTGCTTTTTCAGAGGACGAACTGTTGCCAAAAACACTGGAATTGGCAAAGAAAATGGCAAAGAAAAGTCCGATTGCGTTAAGAGCGACGATTCAAATGCTCAATCATTCTAAAACACCATCTTTTTATGAAGGTGTGCTAGCAGAGGCGACAAGCTTTGGTGAAGTTTTTGTCTCAGAAGATGCAAAAGAAGGTATTCAAGCATTTATTGAAAAACGTGAACCAATGTTTACTGGCAAATAAAAAATAGAAGCTTTTAGGAGGTCTGAATAATGAATATTTTTGTATTAGTAAAACGTACTTTTGACACGGAAGAAAAGATCGTCATTTCTGGCGGTAAAATTCAAGAGGATGGTGCAGAATTCATCATCAATCCATACGATGAATATGCGATTGAAGAAGCCATTCAAAAACGCGACGCTTTAGGTGGTAAAGTTACAGTTTTAACAATCGGCGGTGAGGATGCTGAAAAGCAACTTCGTACAGCACTTGCAATGGGTGCAGATGAAGCCGTATTAATTAATACAGAAGATGATCTAGATGAGTTAGATCAATATTCTGCAGCTTACATATTGGCTGAATATTTAAAAGACAAAGAAGCGGATTTAATTATAGCTGGTAATGTTGCCATTGATGGAGGGTCTGGTCAAGTAGGTCCTCGTTTAGCAGACTTATTAGGAATCAATTACGTAACAACAATTACAAGTCTTGAAATTGAAGGGACGACAGCAAAAATCGTTCGTGATATTGAAGGGGACGCTGAAATATTAGAAACTTCATTACCATTATTAGTAACGGCACAGCAAGGTTTAAATGAACCACGCTATCCATCTTTACCGGGAATTATGAAGGCGAAAAAGAAGCCACTTGCTGAGCTTGAGTTAGATGATTTAGATATCGATGAAGATGATGTGGCAGTGAAAATCGAGACAATCGAAATTTATTTACCACCTCAAAAAGCAGCAGGTCGCGTTTTAGCTGGCGATCTTTCTGATCAAGTTAAAGAGCTAGTAAGCTTACTTCATAACGAAGCAAAAGTAGTTTAACTTGATTCAGCAGATGTCCCCTACTTCTATAAGTTGGGGATGAATGCTAAATATGCAATTCTATTAGGGGTTCAACCCCAGGCTTAATCAAGTTAATGCCCCGGCGGATGTCACAGATTTTTTAGGGGAGTTTTTCGAGAGAGCTCGAAAAAAATCTGGACGCAATTACGCCGAGGCGTAATTGATATGGTAAACAATAATTTTACGAAGATGGTAATGGAGGGATATACATGTCAAAGAAAGTATTAGTATTAGGTGAAGTTCGTGAAGGAAGCTTACGTAACGTTTCATTTGAGGCAATTGCTGCAGGTACACAAATTGCTGATGGTGGCGAAGTAGTAGGTCTTATCGTAGGAGATTCAGTTGCTGGGGTAGCATCTGAATTAGTTGAGTACGGTGCAAACCGTGTTGTAACGGTGGAACATCCACATTTAAAAACATATACTTCTGATGGGTATAGCCAAGCCATTTTAGCGGTTATTGAGCAAGAAAAACCAGATGCTATTGTATTTGGTCATACATCTTTAGGTAAAGATTTATCACCTAAAATTGCATCTCGCTTAAATGCTGGTTTAGTATCAGATGTAACAGAAATTCAAGGTGCTGGAGACGATGTTGTGTTCATTCGTCCTATCTATTCTGGAAAAGCTTTCGAAAAAGTGAAGGTAAAAGAAGGCGTTATTTTCGCAACAATTCGTCCAAATAACATCGCACCACTTGCAAAAGCAGCAGGTCGCGCGGGTGATGTATCTTCAGTGTCGGTGGACATTACAAATTTACGTACAATCATTAAAGAAGTTGTTCGTAAATCAACGGAAGGCGTCGATTTATCTGAGGCAAAAGTAGTTGTAGCAGGAGGGCGTGGTGTAAAATCTGAAGACGGCTTCGCACCATTATATGAGCTTGCTAAATTACTAGGTGGTGCAGTTGGTGCTTCTCGTGGTGCATGTGATGCAGATTACTGTGACTACTCATTACAAATCGGACAAACAGGTAAAGTAGTAACACCTGATCTTTATATCGCAGCAGGTATTTCGGGGGCAATCCAGCATGTAGCGGGGATGTCGAACTCGAAAGTAATTGTTGCAATTAACAAAGATCCAGAAGCGAATATTTTCAAAATAGCAGACTACGGAATTGTGGGCGATTTATTCGAAGTTATTCCGATGCTAATTGAAGAGTTTAAAGCGTTAAAAGTAGGAGCATAATAACGACAGCTTCCTCACCTTATTATGAGGGAGCTGTTATTTTTTCTATGTTCAAGGGATTTTTTTACGTAAATATACCTCCCCGAGCATATTATTTTTAGCCAATTGGCAAATCATGCTATACTACAAACAGATGTTAGATAAGGAGGCTATTTAATTATGGCAATTGTACACGGTACAGATCAAACTTTTGGGCAAGAAATTTCAAATGGTGTCGTTTTAGTAGACTTTTGGGCTGCATGGTGTGGTCCATGTAAAATGATCGCTCCAGTTCTTGAAGAGCTAGATACAGAAATCGGTAACGATGTGAAAATCGTGAAGGTAGACGTTGATAACAACCAAGGAACAGCGGCTGAATACCAAATCATGTCGATTCCATCATTATTATTATTCGTTGATGGCGAGCTAAAAGCAAAAACTGCTGGCTTCATGCCAAAAGAAGCGTTAATCGATTTCATTAACGACAACAAATAATCCAATTCAAAAAGTCGTATGCCCGTAGCGGGTGTACGACTTTTTTTCGTCTATATAAGTTTAATCAAAGAATCTATTCTTATGATATAAGTGTTCTAATAAAGTATTTGCTATTTTGGGCTGGCTAAGCACATGAGGCGCACAGCTTTGTTGCACAAATCTATACGACTCATCTCTGTGCTTTGTGCAAGGCCAGCCTTTAAAACATTTTGCCTACTGAAACTTTCTGGATTTATTGCGCCGCTTCCGTGGGAGGCGGCGTTATCCTCAATCGATTTTTATTCCATTAGGAAAAATCTATCCTATTTTTTTGCTATTGAAGAGCAAAAATCATACAACCTTTGTGCAAAGCTGAACCTTTTAAGTGGAAAAATACTCCATGAAAGTGGGAGACAACGGCATGTTTTGCAGTCTCGACGGATTTTATTGTGGGGCTCATCTCATATTTCAATAAAAATATTGAGTAACTGAAACTAACTTCATATCCCAAAAAATGATTAGAATTTGTATTAGGACAAACTTGAATAGAAGGATTTGATTGGAATGAAGGGGAGGCGACTCCAGCGGGAACAGCACGTGCGGAAAATCCACTTGTTTCGAGATGTATCGAGAAACAAGTTAGTTGGAGCCGTGCCCGCGGAAAGCGTCCGACCCGGAATGGAAATCAACTCCCCCCTTTTTAGAATGGCTATTAATTATATTGAAACGAATAAAGCACTAGCTCTTGCCTTTCAAAATCACCTGAACTTAGGGTAAACTAAAGGGAAACGACGGAAATTTAAGGTGATGGAATGAATGCAAATATTAAGGCGAAACTAGAAATTTTACCGGGTGATCCAGGTTGTTATTTGATGAAAGATCACCAAGGGACGATTATTTATGTTGGGAAGGCCAAATCATTAAAAAATCGGGTACGTTCATATTTTACAAGTAGCCATGATGGGAAGACCGCCCGCTTAGTAAGTGAAATTGTGGACCTCGAATATATCGTGACTTCAAGTGATTTAGAAGCGCTAATTTTAGAACTGAATTTAATTAAGCTTCATGATCCGAAATATAATATTAAACTAACGGATGATAAAACATATCCATATATAAAAATAACAAATGAAAAGTATCCGCGTATTTTAACGACACGCAAAATTAAAAAAGATAAGGCCAAATACTTCGGTCCGTATCCGAATTCGTTCGCAGCAAATGAAACAAGAAAATTATTAGACCGACTTTACCCATTGAGGAAATGTGCCGTTATTCCGAAGCAAGTATGCCTTTATTATCATTTAGATCAATGCTTGGCACCATGTGTGAAGGAAATTGACAACGAAGTGTATCGCGAAATGGTCGATGAAATTGCGAAGTTTTTAAATGGTGGCTATGAAGAAGTAAAGCAGGATTTAGAACAAAAAATGTTGGATGCAGCTGAAAAATTAGAATTTGAACGAGCGAAAGAATATCGAGATTTAATGGCGCATATCGAAAAGATTATGCAAAAGCAAAAAATGGTGACAGGTGATTTAAGCAATCGCGATGTATTCGGTTATGCTGTGGAAAAAGGCTGGATGTGTGTGCAAGTTTTCTTTGTACGACAAGGAAAGTTAATCGAACGAGATGTTTCCGTTTTTCCGATATAT
Source organism: Solibacillus cecembensis (assembly GCF_050272495.1). Lineage (NCBI taxonomy): Bacteria > Bacillati > Bacillota > Bacilli > Caryophanales > Caryophanaceae > Solibacillus > Solibacillus cecembensis. The sequence continues at coordinate 19,289 of NZ_JBNNMF010000003.1, forward strand.
AATGAACCAGAAGAAGAGTTTTTAACATTTGTCGGGCGTTTTTATGAAGAACCAAACCATATGCTGCCAAAAGAAATTTTCATTCCTACACAGGTGGATGGCGCTTTATTAGAAGAGCTTTTGAAGGTGAAAATTGTTATTCCTAAAAAAGGTTCGAAAAAGGAATTAGTTGATTTAGCTACGAAAAATGCAGATATTGCGATTCATGAGAAATTCCAACTAATTGAGCGGCAAGAGGAACGTACGATTGGTGCGTGTGAAGCATTAGGTGAGGCAATGAATATTCCCGTTCCGATGCGCATTGAAGCATTTGATAATAGTCATATGCACGGCACGGATCCGGTTTCAGCAATGGTTGTTTTTGTGGACGGCAAGCCACTGAAAAAAGAGTATCGTAAATATAAAACGAAGGAAGCCGCGAAACATGATGATTACGGCGCGATGCAAGAAGTCATTCGACGTCGATACACACGTGTGTTGCGAGAAAATTTACCGCTTCCCGATTTAATCGTTATTGATGGTGGGAAAGGGCAAATGGAAGTTGCGCGTGAAGTCATTGAAGATGAGTTAGGTCTTTATATTCCGATTGCTGGATTAGCAAAAGATGATAAGCATAATACGTCTCAATTATTATTCGGTGACCCAGTAGAGCCTATTTCACTAAAAAGAACGAGTGATGCGTTTTATTTATTGCAGCGTATTCAAGACGAGGTACACCGTTTTGCGATTACATTTTTACGACAGCAGCGACAGGCGAATACGATTGTTTCGGCGTTGGACGGTATTGAAGGTATTGGTCCGAAGCGTAAACAACAGCTCATGAAGCATTTTGGTTCAGTGAAAAAAATACGTGAAGCATCCGTTGTCCAGTTGATTGAGGCGGGCATATCACAGAAACTTGCTGAAACGATTCATCACCATTTTCAGGAACAATCATTGAAAAAGGATTTATAGTGTGCTAGAGTGAAACATAATTGAATAATTCAATCGATAGAGGCGCAGTAGTCAAAAGTAAGATGCATGAGGAAGGACAATTCCGTTGAATGCATTTGAAAGGGGAAACTGCCGAAGTGAATTGTGTATTGTTCGCACAAATTGCTGGTTTTGCATTTAAGAGATGTAAAATTGTCAGAGCGCATGTTCTGGAGAGCTATCCAAAGAGCACATCTAACTTTTATTATTTGTCTTGACGGCGACTTTCCCTATACGTGGAAGGTCGTTTTTTTTCGTGTATGACAAAACTGAAATTTTGTTTTTGAGTGCTAATATAAAGGGGTTGCAAACAATGGGGAATAATTTAACGGTGCGCGAGGTATTTTATGAAGCGGATGTCATTCGACTAACAATTGGCTATGATTTTTATGAAACAGCATCACTTTCGGAAGTATTTAGTATTTTAGCAGAAAATAATATCAATGTGGATATGATTGTGCAGTCGGTAATGGATGGTGTCAAACCAACCGTGTCATTTACAATTACGAAGGAGAAATTTGCTGAAAGCTTACGAATATTGGAGTCGAGTAAAGTTGCTTTAGGTTTTCGATTTGCTGATTTTGAAGTAGGGTTGGCTAAAATTTCGATTACGGGATCAGGTATGATTTTTGGTCCAGGCGTAGCAGCACGAATCTTTGCGCGGTTAGGGAAGGGGCATATTCCTGTTAAAATGGTCAGTGCATCGGAAGTTAAAGTATCGGTTATTGTGCCACAAGACGAGATGATGCAAGCAGCTAATATGTTGCATGACGAGTTTGCCTTAATTCAGTAAAATCATTCATTTCTATAAAAAGGCGAGGTGCTACGGATTGTAGGCTTCCTAAATGAATAAAAGCCTCAAGCTACTTTCTAAAGTAGCTTGAAGCTTTATCAATAGATGGTGAATAATTAACTGGTTGGCTCTTTTAAATCCCATTTTAAAGTGAATTTAACATAATTGTGCTTCACATTTTTTTCCTCGTAACATTCCGTTAAATAGCCAAACGTTTTTTGTTTTTGCTCTGCTAGAAATCCAGCTTCTAATCGAAAACAGCGCTGCTCAATATTGAGAGTGTCAGGATCTTCGGTAGTGAGTATGTAATGTATCTCATCTTTCAGCTCTTTTTCTAAAGTGAGTTGTCCCCAACCCGCCTCCATGAAAAATGATGATGCTTCTTCCATTGAAAATAATGGGAATTGACGAGCGACTTCTTTACCACCCCAATAAAGGACATCTGCTTCATGTTTTCCTAAAATGGATGAAAGTAAATGATCGCGAACGATTTCATAGCCAAAAGTTGGAATCGTTTTCATTTTATGCGGTTCCATTGAAAAAAACCTCTTTCCTAAATTTTCTTGTAATTTAATTCGATATATAGAAAGTCGAACTATAAGTAGAATAATAGTGACTTTAAACAGCGTAATACCGTCTTTAAAAGGGGTATGAAATGTTCGATGTTATCTTGACGCTAGTATCTGTGGAGAGTACAATGGACATGTCATAATATTGTACCATGATGAGATACGCAGTCAATAATCAACATTTACAAAATGGTGACTTTATAGATGCGAATTTCAAGTACTTAAGGGGGGTAACAGTTTTGTCGAAAGATCGTGAATTTTTATGGCGCCGCTTACATTCGTTATTAGGTGTAGTTCCAGTAGGATTGTTCTTGGCGTTCCACTTATCTTTAAACTTCACTGCTGTAGGCGGTGAAGAGTCTTACAATACCGCAACAGGAATGATGGAATTAGTTCCGCATTCATTATTGTTAGCAATGGAATGGATTATTATCTATATTCCACTTATGTTCCATGCATTCTACGGAGTGTATATTGCATTTACTGCTACGAACAACGTAAAACGCTTCAGCACATTCCGTAACTGGATGTTCGCATTACAACGCTTTACAGGTATATTCCTTGTAATCTTTATTGCATGGCATATTTTCCAAACACGTGTTCAAAAAGCGTTCGGTGAAGAAGTTAACTTTGATATGATGGCTGAAATCGTAGCGAATCCAGTAATGTTAGGATTCTACATCGTAGGTATCTTATCTGCAACTTTCCACTTAGCGAACGGCTTATGGTCATTCCTAGTAAGCTGGGGTATTACGCAATCTAAAAAGTCTCAACAAATCGCAACTTATATTACATTATTAGTATTTGTAATTTTAAGTATTATGGGTGTTGCGGCAATCTTAGCATTCGTTTAATTTTTCAAACTGTAACACTGATACAAAGTAAGAAATTGATGATGAATGAATTGTGAGTAAAAGTAATTAGCAATTATATATGAGGAGTAAGAAATTGATGATGAATGAATTGTGAGTAAAAGTAATTAGCAATTATATATGAGGAGTGAGAAATAATCATGGCGAAAAGTAAAATCATCGTCGTTGGCGGCGGTCTTGCTGGCTTAATGGCTACGATTAAAGCAGCTGAAGAAGGCACAGCAGTTGAATTATTCTCGTTAGTTCCTGTTAAACGTTCACACTCTGTATGTGCACAAGGCGGAATTAATGGCGCAGTAAATACAAAAGGTGAAGGGGATTCTCCATGGATCCACTTTGACGATACAGTATACGGTGGGGATTTCTTAGCAAACCAACCACCAGTTAAGGGTATGTGTGATGCAGCCCCTGGAATTATCCACTTAATGGACCGTATGGGTGTAATGTTCAACCGTACGCCAGAAGGATTACTTGATTTCCGTCGTTTCGGTGGTACATTAATGCACCGTACAGCATTCTCAGGTGCAACTACGGGTCAACAATTATTATACGCACTAGATGAGCAAGTTCGTGCACACGAAGTAGCTGGTTTAGTTACAAAATTCGAACACTGGGAATTCCTTGGTGCGGTTCTGGATGACGAAGGCGTATGCCGCGGTATCGTAGGACAAGACTTACGCACTGAAGAAATTAAATCATTCCGTTCTGATGCTGTGATTATGGCAACAGGTGGTCCTGGTATTATCTTTGGTAAAACAACGAACTCTGTTATCAATACAGGTTCTGCGGCATCAATTGTTTATCAACAAGGTGCTACATATTCAAACGGTGAAATGATTCAAATTCACCCAACAGCGATTCCTGGAGACGACAAAAACCGTCTAATGTCAGAATCTGCTCGTGGTGAAGGTGGACGTGTATGGACTTATAAAGACGGTAAGCCTTGGTACTTCCTAGAAGAAAAATACCCAGCTTACGGTAACCTAGTACCACGTGATATCGCAACACGCGAAATTTTCGACGTATGTGTAAACCAAAAGCTTGGTATTAACGGCGAAAACATGGTATACCTAGATCTTTCTCATAAAGATCCACATGAATTAGACATCAAATTAGGTGGTATTATCGAAATCTACGAAAAATTCGTAGGGGATGACCCACGTAAATTACCAATGAAAATTTTCCCAGCAGTTCACTACTCAATGGGTGGATTATGGGTTGACTATGACCAAATGACTGAAATTCCAGGCTTATTTGCTGCAGGTGAATGTGATTTCTCACAACACGGAGCAAACCGCTTAGGAGCGAACTCATTATTATCTGCTATTTATGGTGGTATGATTGCTGGTCCAAACGCAGTAGCATACGCAAAATCGCTTAAAAAGCACGCAGAAGACTTACCAGAAGATATTTTCACAGCTCGTGAAGAGGAAGAAAAAGCGAAATGGGAAGCAATCCTTTCTATGGATGGCACAGAAAACGCTTACTTACTACACAAAGAGCTTGGTGAATGGATGACTGACAATATGACGGTAGTACGTCATAATGACCGTCTAGAAAAAACATATGATAAATTAAATGAATTGCTAGAGCGTTGGGAAAAAATTAACATCAATGACACACAAAAATGGTCAAACCAAGGTGCTCACTTTACGCGTCAATTAAAAAATATGTTATACCTAGCTAAAGTAATGACAAAGGGTGCATTATTACGTGATGAATCTCGTGGTGCTCACTATAAACCAGATTTCCCAGAACGTGATGATGAGAAATTCTTAAAAACGACAATGGCGAAGTTTGATCCAGCAACTGGTGAACCAATTATTACCTATGGAGAAGTCGACGTTTCGTTAATTCCACCACGTAAACGTGACTACTCGGCCTAAGGGGGGAAATAAACAATGGAAACAGTAAATACTGGAAGAACAGTTAAGTTAGAAATCGTTCGTCAAGATACAGAAAATGGCTCAACACGCGTTGAAAAATTCGAAGTACCTTACCGTCCAGGTATGAACGTTATCTCGGCATTAATGCATATTCAAAAATATCCTGTAACTGCTGAAGGTCAAAATACGACGCCAGTATCTTGGGATATGAGTTGTTTAGAGGAAGTTTGTGGTGCTTGTTCGATGGTCATCAATGGCCGTCCACAACAATCATGTTCAGCATTAGTTGACAAACTAACTCAACCAATTCGCTTAGAGCCAATGAAAACTTTCCCAGTTGTACGTGACTTACAGGTTGACCGTAGCCGTATGTTCAATGCACTGAAGAAAGTAAAAGCATGGGTTCCAATCGATGGTACGTACGATTTAGGTGAAGGTCCTCGTATGCCAGAGCGCAAACGTCAATGGGCTTATGAATTATCTAAATGTATGACTTGTGGTGTATGTATGGAAGCATGTCCAAACGTGTCTGAATCAGCTTCATTCATGGGACCAGCACCATTATCACAAGTACGTTTATTCAACACTCACCCAACTGGTGCGATGAACAAAGATGAGCGTTTAGCTGCAATTATGGGCGACGGTGGTCTTGCGAACTGTGGTAACTCACAAAACTGTGTAGCTGCTTGTCCAAAAGGGATTCCTTTAACAACTTCTATCGCTGCGCTTAACCGTGCAACAACAGTTCAAATGTTCAAGAACTTCTTCGGTTCTGACCACATGGTTGACTAATAATAAATTTAGGGGCCCTCACATTTGTGGGGGCCTTTTTTATGGGGAAGAATCCTCTCTGTAAATTATTATTACCCAAGTTTTTTTATGTTTTCGGGTTAATTGAAAATAAAATCATGATATAATGAATGGGCATTCATTATATCAATGGGGAATTTTCAGTGAAAAGGGAGGAATTGTGATGCGTGCTACATATATTCAGGATGTACAACAATGGGTTGCGGGTTTTAATTTTTCGACAGAGGTGCAGGTTCGTTTTTCGGAAACAGATATGTATGGTCATGTGAACAATACGAAGGTACTGACTTATTTTGAATATGCTCGAATCGAATATTTAAAGGCGTTAGGATTTCAATTTAATCCAGCATCAGGTAGTAAGAACATGCTTGTCGTAGCAGACATACAATGTGATTATTTGAAAGAAGCGTTTTTTGATGAAGTGTTGACCGTTTTTGTGAAAACAGCCTCGATTGGTACGTCATCTATGGATATACATTATTTAGTGAAAAATGCGAAGGGTGAAAATTGTTATACTGGACGCGGTACGTTAGTGCAGTTAAATTCTGAGACGGGTAAAGGTGCCCCGATTTTAGAAGAGCAGAAAAAAATATTAATGGAGAAATAGTTAAATGCCCTCACCCGCTTTGGAGTATTGACATACTTTACAAAGAAGAGGATAGGAGGGTGTTGCAAAATGACGAGTTCGCAGCATCGTTCGCTGTTAACAAAGCGAGAACGAGAAATTTTTGAACTATTGATAAAAGACTATTCGACGCGAGATATTTCAAATAAACTTGGCATTAGCGAAAAAACGGTTCGTAACCATATTTCAAATACAATTCAAAAACTAGGGGTTTCCAGTAGAACACAAGCATTAATCGAATTACTGCGATTGCAAGAATTATCTATAAACTAAGTGTATACTTGCTATTTTACGCAAAAAACTTCAAAATAGGGTTATGAAAAGTTTTGGGGAGTGAATGAACTAGATGACAGGTCAAAGCAGACATAGTTCTGAATCTGTAGCAATCCTAGAAAAAGAATTAAGATATATTTCACACTTAATTAAGCAAAAAGGTCGCGAAATTTTAAGTAATTATACAATTACACCTCCACAGTTTGTTGCGCTTCAATGGTTACATGAGTCAGGTGATATGACGATTGGAGATTTGTCGACAAAGATGTATTTAGCGTTTAGCACGACAACGGATTTAGTTGATCGTATGGAAAAGAATGAGTTAGTGCAACGTGTTCGTGACGAAAAGGATCGCCGAGTTGTACGTATTCACCTTTTACCAGAAGGAGAACGCATTATTGCAGAGGTAATATTGAAACGACAAAATTATTTACATGATATTATGGGTGAATTTGATGAAGCGGAATTTGAACAATTATCAAAGAACTTACAAAAGTTACATTTATTAATGAAATAGGATAGAGGCGGTAGTAGTGAATGCCCCAATTGGTGTAATCGATTCTGGAGTTGGCGGGTTAACAGTTGCAAAAGCGATAATGGAGCTTTTGCCGAACGAAACAATTTATTATATTGGTGATACAGCACGTTGTCCATACGGGCCACGTACGATACAAGAAGTACGAAATTTTACTTGGCAAATGGCAAAGGCACTTGAAAAAATGAATATTAAACTGCTTGTCATTGCTTGCAATACAGCGACAGCAGTAGCGTTAGAAAGTTTACAAAAACATATGCCATTTCCGGTTATAGGTGTCATAAATGCAGGGGCAAGAGCTGCAGTTAAAAAGACAAAACGCAATGAAATCGTCGTATTAGCAACAGAGGGTACGATAAAAAGTGGAGCATATGAGGAAGCGTTAAATTCGCTTGCAACAAAGGCGAAGGTTATTTCGCTTGCATGTCCTACGTTTGTTCCACTTGTCGAAAGTGGCGAATATGAAGGCAAGTTTTCGTATGATTTAGTTGCAAATGGTTTAAATCCATTGGAAAATGAACGTTTTGATACGGTTATTTTAGGCTGTACTCATTATCCGATTTTACAAAAACAAATCGAGGCCGCAGTTGGTACGGGGGTTAATGTATTATCCTCTGCTGAAGAAACGGCCAAGGATGTTGAAGCGATTTTAAGCTTTAAAAATCAGTTGCGTACAGACAAAGAATCACCGCAACATATTTTTCATGCATCGGGTTCAGTACCGATTTTCAGGTCTATTGCTGAACGCTGGCTGGATCAAGGTGAATTAACAATTCGACGTATTTCGTTTTAAAACGATAAAATAAAACAAAAAGCTTAAGTAGATGTATTATTGTCTATTTGAGTCTTTTTGTGTTTTTTAGAAGCTATGCAAAAAATGATTTGTACGTAGCTAAGGGGCAAACTTAAGCTAAAGTGAAATGGATTGTTGTAATGTAATTTCAAGTAATCCGGCATTAATCCTTTAGGCAGTAAAAGAAGTATGTTAAAATTAGTGCGCGAATCTATTTAGGAGGTCAAACATGACTAGACATGACTTACGAGCTGTGAATGAATTACGCCCAGTTCGAATTGAAAATAATTATTTAATGCACCCAGAAGGCTCTGTATTAATTGAAGTAGGGAATACAAAAGTAATTTGTACGGCAACGATTGAAGAGAAAGTACCAGGCTTTTTACGTGGACAAGGAAAAGGGTGGATTACTGCAGAGTATTCGATGCTACCACGCGCTACAGAGCAACGTACACGCCGTGAATCATCAGCAGGTAAGGTGACAGGTCGTACAATGGAAATCCAACGCCTAATTGGACGTGCTTTACGTGCGGTTGTCGATTTGGAGGCACTAGGAGAAAAAACGATTTGGATCGATTGTGATGTCATTCAAGCGGATGGCGGCACGCGTACAGCATCGATTACAGGAGCATTTGTTGCGATGACACAAGCAATCGCAAAATTAGCTGCGGACAAACCATTTGAGAAATTCCCAGTGACAGATTATTTAGCAGCGACAAGTGTAGGAAAGCTTTCAGAAATCGGTGCTGTTTTAGATTTAAACTATATAGAAGATTCTTCTGCGGATGTGGATATGAACGTGATCATGACAGGTGCAGGTCAATTTGTCGAACTACAAGGTACTGGCGAAGAAGCGACATTTTCACGTGCAGAGTTAAATGAATTATTGGATTTAGGGGAAGTAGGAATTGCCCAATTAATCGATATTCAAAAAGCTGCACTAGGCGAGTTAGCAAGCTATGTTGGAAAGGTAGATGCTGAATGAAACAAGTAGTCATTGCCACGAAAAACAAAGGTAAGGCAAAGGATTTTGAAGCATTATTTCAACCATTTGGCTTTGAAGTTGTAACAATGTTTGATGTAGCACCTGATTTAGAAATTGAAGAAACGGGTACTACATTTGAAGAAAATGCGATTTTAAAGGCAGAAACATTAGCCAATTTACTTGGCAAAATCGTCATTGCAGATGATAGTGGTTTAGCGATTGATGCGTTAAACGGCGAACCAGGCGTCTATTCAGCGCGCTATGCAGGCGATCATGATGATGAAGCGAACATGGTGAAAGTGTTAGCGAACATGAAAGATGTCCCAGAAGAAGAGCGTACAGCCCGTTTTTGCTGTGCACTAGCGATTGCAGGTCCAAATATGGAAACAAAAACGGTATTTGGTACATGTGAAGGGGTTATTGCAGAGCAAAAGCGCGGAACAAATGGCTTTGGATATGATCCAATTTTCTACGTGCCAGCTTTGCAACGTCATATGGCCGAACTAACAGCAGATGAAAAAGGCGCCATTTCACACCGCGGTAACGCCATTCGTGAATTAGCCTTCCAGTTAGCTGAAATTTTAAAATAAAATCAATTGTGGGGTGATGGTAATGAAACTAGTCGTAATGAGTGATACACATGGCGATGCGGAGGTAATTGAACGGGTAAAAAACTATCATACGGATGCACAAACGGTCATTCATTGCGGAGACAGTGAGTTACCATTCGCCCATCCTTATTTACAAGGTATCGAGCGGGTGAAAGGTAATTGTGATGCAGATCCGAACTTTTTAAATGAGCTAATATTTCAAGTAGCAGACGAGCGCATTTATGTGACGCATGGCCATTTATATGATGTGAAAAATTCACCGATGAAGCTCGTATACCGTGCAAAGGAAGTCGGGGCGACAATCGTATGCTTCGGTCACTCTCACGTGTTAGGCGCGGAAATGATTGACGATATTCTATTTGTGAATCCAGGAAGTCTTTTAAAGCCACGCCGTCTGAAAGAAAAAACATTCATGACGATTACGATTTCTGAAATGCATTATACTGTTGATTGCTATGAGGACAATAATACTTTGTTGGAGCAAATGGTTTTGAAAAATCAAAAGTGGAGTAGTTATATTCGATGAACTATTAACGTATATTAATAGGAGATTCATAATGTAGGGGCTATTTGTAGGGAATTGAAATAAAAAATAACTTTTTTTGAATATCGTGTTGACTTTCTATTATTTGTAGCCTATAATAAAAAATGTCGCAATTACCAAATGGTGATTAAAACATGTCTCAGTAGCTCAGCTGGATAGAGCAACGCCCTTCTAAGGCGTCGGTCGGGGGTTCGAATCCCTCCTGGGACGTACAGTTTTATAGCGTTATACTTAGAGAAATAAGCACTTTCGCTTATGATTCAATTTTACAGTACTCGGTCAGTCGAGTTTTTGTACTAATGAATTGTAGGAGGAGGTGCTTTTTTCTTTGTCTAAAAAGAAAGGGATATTCTATATTCAAATTGAACAACCGCTATTTCAAGTTAGAAAGCATGAAGAAAAACGAAATGATTTAACAAATAAAAAAGCGTTATCTGTAATATCAAATGACTTACTGTTGGACTCAAAGGCATTAGGACATAATGATTTGTCGGTGACTACAAAGTATTTACATACAGAATTAACTGATATAGCAGATAAGTTGAAAGATTATTTTTAGTGATAAGCTACAGCACTTTGCATTAAGTTATTGTAAGGCAATTTTTTAGATATTACATAGGTAAGGTTTACCAATGGATAAAGTTGGTTTTTAATGGTTTAATATTCAGTATATTCAAACGAAAAGGGGTGTTGTTATTGGAGACTTATGATTCATTACCACTTGAAATTTTAGTGGAGTTTTATTATTACATAATCAAAAACATAGAAGAAGGAATTCTTTCTCACGCCATGTATTACGAATTGAATCTTATTAAACAAGTAGCCGAGAAAAAGGGGATCTCATTGATTTACTTATATAATCAAGGTTCACGTATGAAATGATATACATAAAGATACTGCATCAGTCTCTCACATACATACACATAGCACATGCTGAGATGACTCACATGTCTATACAGTGCCATATTGCAGGGGAGTATGGAGTATGGAAAGGTAAAAGTAAGATAAGGTCACAGTGCACCTGGTACTCGCTGAAGCTATCACAACCCATCATTTATGCAAGCGACTTAGCGGGATGATAACTCCAGGCTTAATTGACTCGCATAACTCACTAATATAGAGGTACCGTACCTGGAAAATTGAAACAGATGAAAAAGAAACGAAACAAACGGGCGGATGCAACAGGAATCTTTCTTGATAAATGTCCTTGGAGGGTATGGAGAGGAGATGGCCTAATTGCGGGGATCGTCTACCCAATTATTTGTACGCGTAGTAGTTTGAAAATACGACTTACAATAAATACCGATATGCATATAAAGTCAATAGTACCATCGGATTAGAGAACTCTCAAACGCAGTGAAATTTGATTAGGTGTAACGGGTATCATCTAATTAACCTCAATGAGGTTTTAAGGGAAGGGGTGGTTACAGATTTCAATAATTAGTGGCAGCTGTTTCAGAAAATTAATTTTTCGGCGGAAATTTCTCTAACTTTTCTGCCCACCAATAAAGGAAGGAATAGTTACTCAACGATGCTTTGGGTGCATTTGTTAGTGATGAAATTAGTATAAGAAGGGGGAAGGAAAAAATGATGATTATGGTTTTCCTTTTAAGCGGTTGGATATTGAGTTGGTTTAAGTTTGATAGGTTGTTTATTCAGGCATTTAAAGAGCTATTTAACAAGGAAATAACAATTGCAAGTTATTATTTTATTTTCTTTTGCGTTGGTACAATAGGTGATTTAGTTTTATTTTTTAATGGAGAATATATAAATCGCTTATTCAGCTAGCGGGCGCGATTGTTTAATAAGAGTTTTTATTTTTATTAAATTCCAGATTACTTTAGTTAATTAAAGATTTATAAAGTATACAAAATAAACGTTAATAACGTACCCAAATGCAAGTTTGGGGAGACTCCATTAAGCCACAAGTGTTGTTTTTGGCGGGTGATTATTTTCATAGTTTTTGTCTATTATTTGTAGGCATCTCTTCGGTGTGGTAGTGATTTTTCGTTAATCTCACTATAACAAAAAAGAGGTGTCTTTTTTGCTTATTAAATTGACAATGAATCTATTAAATAAGTCGAAAAGGTGGTACGGGCAACTGATTACCCTGTTATATTGGATGCGAAAGTGGAATCATTAGTTAATCTTATTCTTAAATAGTTTTAAAGGTACATATTATAATATTGGTTATTTTGATAATTTTCCGAAAAAACAGAAGACATTGTTTTTTAATTGTGCTAATATTATCAATTAACGGAAGGTTAAAGGTTAATAGCCTTAAATAATGAATGTCAGCTTAAAATCAATTAGTAGTATGTGATTGTAAAATGCTCGATATGGAAAGGGGAAATTTGGGGAGGATTCTATCAGTCACTGTAAGCGCTTCAATCTCTACAGGGGTGTGAGAATTACATGAAAACTTAACTAGTGAGTTCATTAGAAAAATTGAATAATCTAGTAATCAATTTAGAAAGAGGGTGCTGTCACTTGTATTTTGTTAAACGCTTTTTGGCAATGTTTTTAACCGTTTGGATTATTGCAACGCTAACTTTTATAGTCATGAAATTTATTCCTGGAGATCCTTTTGCTACAGATGCAGACGTGTTTCCGGAGGAAGTCCTGGAAAATCTAAGAGCTGCTTATAATTTAGATAAGCCAGTACCAGTTCAATATTTTTTGTATATGAAGGATTTAGTTACGTTTGATTTGGGAACTTCGATTGTTTCGAATACTCGCTCAGTGAATCAAATTATCGGTGATGGTCTACCTGCATCGGCAATACTAGGTTTCTTGTCGATGGCGATTGCAATATTCTTCGGAGTGATATTGGGAGTAATTGCTGCTCTTAATCATAATAAAGCGATTGATCACATTTCAATGGTTATTGCGATTATTGGTATTTCAATACCTAACTTTATATTAGCACCACTTCTTATTAAGTACTTTGCGGTCGATTGGCGAATATTGCCGGTCGCGTCATGGGGAACTTGGCAACATACGATTCTGCCAGCACTTGCGCTATCAACAACTCCTCTTGCTGTTGTGGCACGTTATATGCGCTCTAGTATGTTGGATGTGATGAATCAAAACTATATGAAAACAGCGGAGGCCAAAGGGCTATCTACATATAGACTCGTTGTTCAACATGGTATTCGAAACGCGATTCTACCAATTATTACATTTATTGGACCACTATTTGTTTCATTGATAACTGGAACCTTTGTTATTGAAAAAATCTTTGCAATTCCAGGGATGGGTCGTTACTTTGTAGATAGTATTTTCAATAGGGATTACCCAGTTATTATGGGAACAACAGTATTTTACAGTTTAATCTTGGTTGTCACGTTGTTCTTAATAGATATGTCCTATCGTTTCATTGACCCAAGAATTAAGTTGACGAGCAAGGGAGGGTGACATGATGAATAAACAAGCAGAGCAAGACTTATTCATCCCGGTGGATCGTAGTCAATATGATAAAGAGGTAGCATTACGACCGAGTTTAGGTGTTTGGAAGGAAACTATTCTAAATATATTAAAGAACAAATTAGCGTTAACAGGTTTAACACTATTAATACTTATCATAACTTTAGCAGTTGTAGGACCAATGTTGGCTCCTTACTCAGGATCAGAGCAAGATTTAAACAATACGAATATAAAGCCATCAGCTCAACATTGGTTTGGAACAGATGACTTAGGAAGAGATGTATGGGTACGTACTTGGTTAGGGGCAAGGGTATCCTTAACAATTGGTATTGTGGCGGCGCTTATTGACTTAGTACTTGGTTTAGTCGTAGGCGGAGTATCTGGATATATGGCTGGTAGAGGTAAAAAAGGGGACCGGATTGACGGACTACTCATGAGATTAGTGGAAATTCTATACGGCATTCCTTATCTACTGCTTGTTATATTATTAATGGTCGTTATGGAACCGGGAATTAAGTCGATTATTATTGCTCTGTCCGTAACAGGTTGGGTCGGAATGGCACGTATCGTTCGTGGACAAGTTTTACAACTGAAATCACAAGAATATATAAAAGCTGCAGAAAAGTTGGGAACGAGTACATCAAAAATAATTGTCCGTCATTTACTGCCGAATACGATGGGGATCATTATCGTTAACCTAACATTTACGATTCCATCGGCGATATTTGCGGAATCATTCCTAAGCTTTATTGGTCTAGGCGTGCAGGCACCCCTCGCGAGTTGGGGAACGATGGCGAATGATTCGTTGGGCGTTATTCTAAGCGGGCAATGGTGGCGCTTATTTTTCCCAGGCGTAATGATTGCTCTTACAATGTTTGCATTCAATGCGTTTGGTGACGGATTGCAAGATGCTCTCGATCCACGTGTGCGTAAATAATGTTCGATAAATAAAGTAAGGATTGCAAATATAATAAACTGGTAGGTGATTATGTGACTCATTTATTAGAAGTGAGAAACTTGGGAGTGAATTTCAAAACTTATGGTGGAGAAGTTAAAGCTGTTCGGGATGTATCTTTCCATGTAAACAAAGGGGAAATCGTTGCTATTGTAGGTGAAAGTGGTAGTGGTAAAAGTGTAACGGTTCAAACGATTATGGGACTAATTCCAAAACCACCTGCAATTATTAATGCAGGAAACATTTATTTCCAAGGACAAGACCTTTTGACTTTGTCGAAAAAACAAATGAGGAAAGTAAACGGTTCCAAAATAAGTATGGTGTTTCAAGATCCGATGACATCACTCAATCCAACGATGAAAATTGGCAAGCAAATTGCCGAAGCGTTGATTGTCCATAATAATTTAAGCAAGGCAGAAGCAAAAGAAAAAGCGATTGAAATGATACGACTCGTTGGTATTCCGAATCCAGAAGAAAGATACGAACAATATCCACATGAATTTAGTGGTGGAATGAGACAAAGAGCAATGATTTCAATTGCTCTTGCATGTAGTCCAGAACTACTTATTGCAGATGAACCAACAACAGCATTAGATGTAACGATTCAAGCACAAGTTCTTGAACTCATGAAGGATTTAAAAGAAAAAATAAACACAGCAATCATATTAATCACGCATGATTTAGGTGTAGTAGCGGAAACGGCTGAACGTGTCATTGTAATGTACGCTGGAATGATTGTAGAAATAAGTTCTGTGGAAGATATTTTTAATAATCCGAAACACCCATATACATGGGGATTACTTGAATCCATTCCGGATATTACTGCAACGAGTGAAAAGAAGCGACTGATTCCAATAGAAGGAACTCCGCCAGATTTATTTTCTCCACCAAAAGGTTGTCCATTCGCTCCAAGATGTAAATTTGCGATGGAAATTTGTATGGACCAGATGCCACCTGAAATGGAAATCAGTGAAGGGCATTCTGCGAGATGTTGGCTGAATGATCCACGTTCGCCTGCTCCAGAAGAAGTCATTCAACAAGGGAGGAAGAGTTCTTGAGTGATAAACTCCTTCGAATCGAAAACTTAAAGAAGTACTTTCATATAGGACAAGACCGAGTTATTAAATCTGTAGATGATATTTCATTTGATATTTATAGAGGAGAAACCTTTGGACTTGTTGGAGAGAGTGGAAGTGGAAAATCAACACTTGGCCTCACTGTTGCGGGTTTACATGAAAAAACGGATGGCAATATCTTTTACAATGATGAAAACCTGTCAGATATGAAAGGGAAGAAAAAAGTAATCGTAAATCGTGAAATGCAAATAGTATTCCAAGATCCCCAAAGCTCACTTAACCCAAGAATGTTAGTTGGCGATATTATTGCTGAAGGAATTGATGCGCATAAGCTTGTTAAAGGAAAAGAACGACAAGCTCGAATTTATGAGTTATTAGAAAAAGTAGGGCTTAGAGCAGAACATGCGAAACGATATCCACATGAGTTTAGTGGGGGACAGCGGCAGCGTATAGGGATTGCCCGAGCATTGGCCGTCAATCCTAAATTTATTGTTGCAGATGAGCCGATATCAGCATTGGATGTTTCTATACAAGCGCAGGTTATTAACTTATTGGAAGATTTGAAGGAATCTGAAGGGTTAACGTATTTATTTATCGCCCATGATCTAGGCATGGTGAAACATATAAGCGACCGAATAGGGGTTATGTATTTAGGGAATATGATGGAATTAGCGAGCAGTGATGATTTATTTTCGGAAGCATTGCATCCATACACACAAGCCCTATTATCAGCAATCCCAGTAGCTGACCCGAGCGCATCAAGAAAAGAACGCATTGTACTTCTCGGAGATCCACCAAGTCCAGTTAATCCACCAAGTGGGTGCCGCTTTAGAACGAGATGTCCACATGCAATGGACATATGTAGTCAAGAAATCCCGGAATGGAAAGAAGTTAGATCAGCCCATTTTGTTGCGTGCCATTTATATAATAATGAAGGAGTGGATGAAGTGTGAAGAAGTGGATGTTATTATTCATACTCTTATTGTCAGTATCAACAGTGCTAGGAGCTTGTGGCGGTGATAAAGAAGGGGAAATAGGTGTAGACGGTAACGGTGTGAATCAAGAAATCACACTAAATATTAAGACTGAACCGCCTAGTTTAGACCCTGGTCTTTCAACGGATACAACATCCGCATGGGTGCTCGATCATGTATTTGAGGGTTTATATACAACGGATGAAGACGGTAATCCAATACTTGGAGCGGCAGAAAGTGTGGATGTCACAGAAGGAGGCGCAGTCCACACATTTACAATTCGTGACGATGCAAATTGGACAGACGGTACACCAGTAACTGCTGCTGATTTTGAGTATGCGTGGAAACGTGTATTGAATCCGGAAGTAGGTTCAAGATTTGCGTTCTACCTTTATTATATTAAGGGTGCAGAAGAATATAATACGGGTAACGGAACAGTAGAAGAAGTTGGTGTAGAGGCAGTAGATGAAAAAACATTAAAAGTGACGTTGAACGCTCCTCTTGGCTACTTCGACAAACTTCTTACAATGTGGACGTATTATCCAGTTAAAAAAGAACTAGTAGAAGGCAATAAAGATTGGTCAACGGATCCAGAAACATACATTAGTAACGGTCCATTTAAAATGACAAAATGGGCACATGATAGCGAAATAGTTATCGAAAAAAACAAAGATTATTATGATGAATCAACAGTGAAATTAAATAAAGTTACATTTAAGATGGTGAACGAGGCAACGACGTTTTACCAAATGTATAAGACTGGAGAGCTGGATTTAATCTCCACTCTACCTACCGATGTATTAGAAGCAGAACGAGATAGCGATGAATACCTAGTTGTACCTCGTTACGGAACGTATATGTATATTTTTAACGTAACGAAAGAGCCGTTTACAAACGCAAAAGTTCGCAAAGCATTTTCACTTAGTGTAAATCGTGATCTTGTTGTTGATAACATTAACAAAGCGGGAGAGATACCAGCATATGGAATGGTTCCACCAGGTGTGGCAACTCCTGATGGTGATTTCCGTGAAGTTGGCGGAAAGCACTTTGAAGAAGACGCAGATGAAGCAAAGAAACTATTAGCCGAAGGTATGAAAGAAGAAGGTTGGGACACGCTTCCGCAAGTAGAACTTCTTTATACAACATCTGAAGGCAATAAAAAAATTGCTGAAGCAGTTCAAGAGATGATAAAGAAAAACTTAGACATAGATCTTAAGTTAGTCAATCAAGAATCAAAAACACAGTTGGCAACAGTTAATCAAGGGAATTTCCAAATGTCTAGAATGGGGTGGGTCGGAACATTTGTTGACCCAGTAATCAATCTAGATTACTTCTTAGGTGGTAGTCCGAATAATCGTACCGGATGGGTTAATGATGAATATGACTCACTTCTAGAGCAATCGAAAATTGAACAAGATGATAAAAAACGATATGATTTACTTCACCAAGCTGAAGCTGTTTTAATGGAAGATATGCCTTTCATCCCAATGTATTATAACTCAAACACATACTTAACATCTCCAAAACTTGAGAATGTAGCATATTATGTGAATCGTCAACCGTTCTTGAAATGGGCAGAAAAAGTCAAGTAATAAACCAATTTAAGAATATAGGTTTTTAACAATTGATAAATAGATTCTGTCTTGTTAATCCCTTTACTTTGGAGTTGTATAGGGATGCCTGTACAAGCCAAAGGTAAAGGGATTTTCTTACGAATAGAACTAGAAAATTCATTAAGAGGTGTAAAAATGGACAGTCAATTATCTCATTTTTTAAATGTATTCACAGGATTCGGTTCTGCTGTAATTCCAGGGAAAAATAAGTTTACGTTTTTGAGTAAAAAGACAGGCATTCCTCAGGTGTATCTTTGGAATGGAGAAAATGAAGATATTACACCTTTTGGAAAGTTTGAAGACAGGATCATCTCGGTTTTTCATTCCCCATCCGGAAAAAACTCAATCGTTGGAATGGATTATGAAGGAAATGAAAAACAACAATTTTACTTGTTGGATGAGAATGGGGATTACGAAGACCTTGTGGTGTCTCCTGATCATTTCCATAATTTTGGCGGTTGGTCTACAGATGAAATGAAAATTATGTATTCTAGTAATCGACGCAATAGCGGATGCTTTGATATTTTTACATTGGATATGGTAACAAGAGAAGAAAAAGTAGTATTTGAATATGACGGCATTTGCGCCCCAATCAGCTGGGTGACGAATAGTAATAATCAAGTTATAATTAGTATACAAGAAACAAATATTGACAATTCGTTGTATCTTCTTAATATCGAAACAGGTGAAAAGAAAAAAATAGGACCTAAAAATATATCTGCAAGGTATAAATCTGTCGTGTTGTCGAAAGACGGAAAAACAGTTTACGTTTTATCGGATTTTGAAAATGACACAATGGCAATTTATAGTTTTACGATCGATGAGCCTGGAAATTTGGAGGGAATTCTGACTGAAGCGATGTGGGATATAGAAGAACTTTCACTTGCTCCGAATCAAGAAACATTAATCTATAGTGTGAATGAAGGCGGTTCGTCAATTTTAAAAACATATGATTTTGTGACAAAAAGGATTTCGAACCTGGAAAATATACCAAAGGGTGTCATCAATTCGATTTCTTGGTTGGATGACAGGCGTTTTGTATTTGCTATAAAAAGTCCTGTTATACCAGGTGATATCTTCATGTATACTACAAATGAAAAAGTAGCAACTCGTGTTACATACCTCGGTGTATCAGAAGAAATTGAATACCTTTGGACTCGACCGGAGTTATGCAAATTTAATTCATTTGATGGGGTAGAAGTTCCATATTTTTATTATGCGAAAGAGAAAAAAACTAAATCGACAGTTGTTTATGTACATGGTGGACCTGAGAGCCAGATTAAAGAAGATTTTAACCCTGTCATTCAGTATTTAGTTTCCCAAGGATTTGCAGTAGTAGCGCCAAACGTAAGAGGGAGTATGGGTTATGGTCGTAAATATTTACAGTTAGATGATCGAAGAAATCGTATGAATTCTGTTGCTGATCTTGCGAGCTTAGTAGATAATTTGATACAAAATAAAGGAATTGAAAGCAATAATATTGGAATTATAGGGAGAAGTTATGGTGGATTTATGGTGTTGGCAGCACTTACGCATTATCCAGACTTATGGGCAGCGGGCGTTAATATTGTTGGAATTTCTCACTTTAAATCGTTCTTGGAAAACACTGGACCTTGGCGTAGAAGATTAAGAGAATGTGAATACGGGTACCTAGGAAAAGATGATGATTTCTTTGAAGAAATTTCGCCATTGAATCATTTAGATAAAATTCAAGCTCCACTATTGGTATTTCATGGTCGGAACGATACGAGAGTTCCGGTAAGTGAAGCAGAACAACTAACAAAAGAAATGCTAGAAATGAAAAAAGATGTTGAACTCTTTATATTTGAAGATGAAGGGCACCAAACAGATAAATTAGAAAATCATATTACCTTGAATACAAAGGTTGTTGAATTTTTCAAGAAAAACTTATTGGTAAATAGCTAAGATTTATATAATGAAAGGTGGGCCTGCATGATTCGAGTTATATTTTTATCTATAGTCTTTATTTTGATGTGGTTCGTCAGTAATTTTGGCTATAATTGGAGCAAGATAGAATGGGTGAATATGTCGTTTTTTGTTGGACTCATTTCTTTTATGGCTCTAGCTATTATTTATATTATAAAAAGTGAGTTATTTAATTTATTTTTTAAAGGATTTAAACTTATTGGACAAATGATTTATCCAAAATCGAGAGCGATGCAACGAGTTGATGAGATGATGGGGAAGAATGAAGGTTCACCCCTCATCGATGCGAAATATCAAATCATCTTTTTCCAAACGCTTCTTTCGATTGCGATATCGTCTATGATTATATCTATGTACGCATTAATTAACCTTTGATGACAGTGGATGAAGAGAAGAGGGCAGTGAATGGATAAGGTACTAAAAAACATTAATGTAGATTCCTTTATTAATGAAATTACGCCTCAGCTCATACAATGGCGTCGAAGTTTTCATAGTTACCCAGAAGTAGGATGGACTGAATATGTAACAACGTATCGTATAATGCGTGTACTGGAGAAGTTAAATTTTACACTCCACATTGGAGAAGATGCTTATTCTTCCGTCGATCGAATTGGCGTACCTGATGAAGCAATTTTATGCCAGGCAGAGCAAAGTGCATTGAAAGCTGGTGTTCTAGAAGAGTGGATTGAGAAAATGGCTGGCGGACATACAGGTCTTGTAGCAACTTGGGATTCTGGAAAACGAGGAAAGCATATTGCTTTAAGGTTTGATATCGATGCATTGCCGATAGAAGAATCCATGGATATCGAACATTTTCCATGGAAAAACGATTTTCGTTCAGTAAATCAGGGAACGATGCATGCCTGTGGTCATGATGGGCATATAGCAACCGGGTTAGGAGTTGCGCACTTTATTGCAGAACATTCAGATGTATTGACCGGGAAATACACGCTCTTTTTTCAACCTGCTGAGGAAGGTGGTCGTGGCGCGTTTGCTATGTCAAAGAGAGGTTGGCTAGACGATGTAACCGAATTTCTGTCGGGACATATTGGAATTAATCCTCTTAATATTGGAACAGTAGCAGCGACGACGACAAAGTTTTTGGCATCAACAAAAATAGACATTACGTATAAAGGGCGTTCTGCTCATGCGGGTATTGACCCGGAAAAAGGTCGAAATGCCCTCCTTGCATGTGCGGCGGCAACGATGCATCTTCAGGGGATTACGCGAAACTCAGGTGGCGCAACTAGAATCAATATTGGGAAGATAAACGCGGGATCGGGACGGAATATCGTTGCTGATTTGGGCCGATTAGAAGTGGAAACACGTGGTGAGACGGATGTTTTGAATGACTATATGTTTGAAGAGGCTAAGCGAATTATCAATGCAAGTGGAAAGTTATATGATGTTCAAGTTCATATGGATGTTGTTGGGCATGCAACGGATATAACTTGCGATGAAGAATGGATTGACTACACAAAAGAAGTTTGTAAAGACAGTAAGACCATCACTAACGTTTTATCAGAAAGCGCACTTGGTGGATCTGAAGATGTGACCTATTTAATGAAGGAAGTCCAAAAAAATGGCGGGAAAGTAACATACTTTATCTTCGGTACTCCACTTGCAAATGGGCACCATCATCCTGCATTTGATTTCGATGAAAAAGTATTGCCTATTGCCGTTGAACTTTATGCGAGGATGATTGTTTCTTTAAATATGGGGGCGAAATAGCATTGAAAATACGATTAGGGTTAATTGGACCAGCAGACTCATTAGAAAACATGATGAAAGTGTCAAGTGAATTTGAAGATATTGAAATGATTCCGTTTCCATATCAACAGATTGAAGAGTCACGTTCAATATTAGAAAAGAACAATCACGAGATTGATCAGTGGTTGTTTTCAGGGCAGGCACCTTATCATTACGCACTTGGTGAAGGTATCATTACAGCTAGTCAAGCGAGTTATCCTGCACTACATGGGGCTAGTTTTTTAGGAACTTTACTTGAGGCGTTGATTTCTGAACAAAAAATGATCTACCGCTTTTCCGTTGATACAATTGAAGAATCAGAAATAGAGACAGGGCAGTTACAGGATAAATTGCAACATATGCAATTTTATTATTATTCTTATAAAGGATATATTCCCTATGAAAAGCTCATTGCTTTTCATAGGGAACTTTATGACTCTGGAAAGATAGACGCTGTCATTACTTGTTTAGGAGCGGTTTATTCAGGATTAAAGGAACTGGATATTCCGTGTTACCGAGTAAGGCCGTACGACATTTCGATAAAGCAAAGTCTTGAGTTTTTGACCGAGCGGGGTAAGTCAGGGAAATATAGATTGTCGCAATTAGCTGTACTTGGAATTGAAAATATCAATTTTGAAAACGCAGGTGAAAGTAAGTATTTATCTTACCGGGAAAAACACCAAAAGCTCGATATGGCGAGAGTATTGCTCGATTTCTCCGAAAGCATAAAGGGTTCATTTGTACAAATGGGTGATGATTTGTCGTTTATTTATACAACTAGGGGCGAGTTAGATCTAACGATGAATCGAGTAGTAATTCATTCATTAATTGATAATATTAAAATGCAAAGTGGACTCGTGGTTCGAATAGCGCTTGGTTATGGATTGACCGTGTTAGATGCGGAACAAAATCTTCGTCATGCATTTAAAAATGCACGGGATTATCCGGAAGTAGTAGTTGTTGTGAACGAAAATAGGGAAGTAACAGAATATCGGCAAGATGATGTAGCCATTCATTTTCAGCAAAGAAAATGGGGGGAAGAGTGGGAGAGACATTTTAAAGATGCTTCAATTTCTCCGGCGGTCGTATCAAAAATTCAAGTATTTGCTACTCACTATAAAAAAACACAAATCACGTCAAGTGACATCGCTACATGGCTGAAGAGTACGGAGAGAAATGGACGAAGAATCATATCTGAATTAGAAAAGATGGGACTCGCGGAAGTAATTGGTGAAGAACAATCGGGACACCGAGGAAGACCGAGAAAATTATACAAATTGAATTATTAATGAGAAAAAAGTCAGTGAGATCAATTGAGGGCACTGAAAAAATTAAATTTCATAAAAGATTTATACATGAAAATCACATTTTTCAGCCAATTCATTGAATGTAGTGATAGCATATAATTTGTGTCATAAATGGAAATGAAACATACTCAAATTCCCGCATTTTTATTCATACATCAAGTCGCTTGACATGAAGCCTCTATCGATATGATTTCTGCTAATAAAACCCAGAAGAATAGCATATCATATCGACTTTTTTTTGTTAAATTCATTTTAATCACCACACTTATAGATTATGTGAGGAAAATTAAATATTAAGTACCCATAAATATGAAATTAAACCTTTACATAAATTATACACAATGACCCCGGAATCCTTGATAAACAAAGGATTTCAGGGACGTTTAAAAGTCTACTTTGGACGTATCGAGGTTCGAATAGAATAAGTGGTGGGCATTTTAATGCATTGAATATTTACTACATATTGATTTATAGGGATAACAATGTAAAGTGAGTTCTTCAGTGCTGGTTATTAAAACGATAATAAAGGAAAAATGTAGCATGGGGGTTTCTGTTTATTACACTTGTACGAGAAATCATCACCTTACCAACAGTGAAGAGCAAGTGATAACGGCCATCATTGATAAATACAATGCGGATTTTGAAATGAAGGATATTGGAGAGACGTTTTGTGTTTATGACTATGATAAGGATGAACCAACAGTGGTCTTTACTGGTTCAACAAAACTACCCCTTTCATATGATTTTGAAGATGCATTGCATGCGCTGTTTTATTGGTTATCCTGTTTGACGGATATTATGAGAAATATTTCTAATGGGGATTGGCATGTGCATCTGGATGATACGGATGCTATTTGGGATGAGGAAAATGGTTGGCAAATGGCGGAAGGTTAATATTCATTTTCCCAACAATGTACTAGAAATATCGAGTAGTACGCTGGAAAATACATAATTAGTTTTTGTAAAAATTAAATTAAGCAAAGATGGAATGGATCGTCTCTAGATGATCTTTTCCTTTTTTTTATGGGACAATATTTATTGCAACAAGGGACTAAGGAGGTAGTTTATCTTGGTAAGGTATAATAATTTTTGTGAGTGTTTTTTACAATATAATTTAGATGGTGTTAGTGGGTGTACCAGGTACACGAATAAAATTTAACTTGAAAGCACTTTATGCCCAATTTGCATTGCTACAATAATTCACAAAAGTTTAACTAATTACTAACAAATAGTAGTGAAATATTTACATTTTAGGTATTTATCCTTACAATCAAAAAAGTGGTTTTATTATAATTAAGTAGGTACATTAATTGAAATTGTATCGGGAGTTAGTACTTATGGTTACTCTTTTATTAGTTGGTTCGTTAGGTATTGTGTCATTTTTTGGCTATCAATTAACTAAAAATTAATGGTTGATAATTTTACGATACAAGCGAATGGGCAACTTGAGGCCATTACAAACAATATTGATCTTTGGATAGAAGGAAAACAAAACCTTCAACAGTCCGCAGCTGAACTTGATATTGTGAAAGAACAAAACATCGAAGCAATATTGGAATTTAATAGTCGCTTAGAGTCGGTTTTACCGAATACGGAAACAGCATTTGCCTTTATCGACGCGGAAGGTTTCGTTCATTTACCAGGGGGGTTAACCGTCCCTATCCAAGATGCTGAACATACGCAACGAGGGTTAAACGGAGAAATTACAACGATAGGACCTTATCCTTCAGCGAGAGATGGTAAACCGATTGCATTAACAGTTGCACCTGTACGCGATGCACAAGGAAAAGTCATTGGTGTAATCAATGGTGGTAATTACATGGATGACTTAGTTGAGATTATTTCAAGCGTAAAAGTTGGTCAAACAGGTCAAGCCGTTGTATTCGTAAGAGATGGTGCGATTGTTGCTCATCAAGACAATGATCTCATTTTAACAAAAAATATCGCTGATTTAGGTGAAGATGTGCTTGTTGATGTGTTAAATAAAGTGATGAATGAAGAATTTGCATCGATTCTTTTATTCTTCCTCATTAAAAAGATGCTTAAGCCATTTGATGCCATCAATGAAAAACTAGATGTGTTAGCTTCTAGTGAAGGTGATTTAACGACAAGAATCCCAGTTACAACTCGTGATGAATTTGGAGAAATGTCTACTCGATTTAATTTAATGTTAGAAAATCTACAAGGGATCATTTCAGGTGTGCTGCATAAAGGAGACGAAGTAAGTCATTCTAGTACTTTACTACGAGAGCAATTTGATGACATGTCCATTGTCTCGAAAGAAATTACAGAAACCATTCAAGAAGCAGCTACCTTATCCGAAAGTCAAATGGAAAGTTATCAGAAGAGTTTATCGTACATGGAAGACATCAGTAATAACGTTTTATCCATTTCTGATATTTCATCGATCGCTTCTAGTGGTGCTTCTGCCGCTTCACAAAACGCAGTGGACGGTAGCGAAAAAATTCATAGTTTAAACAAGCAAATGGACTTCATTCGACAATCTGTACATGAGTCCTCGACAATGATTAAAAATTTAGAAGCTCGGTCAAAAGAAATCGGTCAAATTTCCGAAATGATCACACATATTGCTACCCAAACAAACTTGCTTTCATTGAATGCCTCCATCGAAGCTGCACGTGCAGGTGAACATGGGCAAGGATTCAAAGTTGTGGCAGATGAAGTGAAAAAACTTGCTGAGCAATCAGGAGAATCGGCTCGACAAATCTCGGATATCATTCAGGAAATACAACAAGACACGGAGAAAACGAATCACAAAATGGACATTGGTATTGAAAATGTCCGTATTGGGATGGAACGTACACTTGAAGTGAATGATACGTTTGAAAATATCGTAAATTCTACAAAAACGGTTGCGCATCAAATCGAAGAAAACTTTAGTTCGATTGAATCTCTTGCCAATCACATTAAAGAAGTCGAAAAAATGATTAATAATAATGTGACGATCTCACATGAAGTGGCATAAAACTATAACACGGTTGCTTCTTCTTCTGAGGAACAATTATCTTCTATTTTAGAAGTGCAACAATCGGTCAAACATTTATCTGCATCTGCGGAAGCGTTACAAAAAATCTTAGGCGATTTTAAAGTGTAACGAAAAATAAATTAAAGCATGTTTAAGACCGCTAATTCGAAATTGAATTAGCGGTTTTGAACGTTTCTATATAATAGCATTCGGACTTGTTTTGAAAATCTGTGTATTTAGTTGATTGTAGTAAATGGAAAGAATTCTTCTACTTTTGCTATTAGTTTTCATCCAATAACCATGCTTAGCGGAGGTTATTGTGTGCAAGAAAAGCTCATGCATTTTTATAAAATGAAGTGAATTGACAGAATTGCGTTTGCACCCGGTGCACGATATTTTATTAATCAATGATACATTAACAATTAATTAAAAGAGCACTCCTTAATAAAACTCTCAAAAAAGACAGAGTGATTTACTTTGTTTCTTTGCATCATCTCAGGGTGCCATTGAACACCAACTATAAATCTCTCACCAGGAATTTCAATAGCCTCAATAACACCATCTTCAGCTTTTGCAGCTACTACTAAATTTTTCCCTAACTCTTTAACTGCTTGATGATGGAAACTATTGATTCCTATACTTTTACTTCCGAAAATTTTTGCAAGTCTACTGTTTGTCTCAATATTTGCTATTTGAGAAATATTTTCGATAGGGTATGACAATAAGAAGTGCTCATTCTTAGTAACACCATCTTTAGCAAGATCTTGATGTATAGTGCCACCAAGTGCCACGTTCAGAATTTGACAACCTCTGCAAATCCCTAATATCGGAATTTGATAGTTTTCTAATGCAGATTTGATTAGTGTCAAATCTACATTATCCCTTTTCACAGAAACTTCTCCAACAGCACTTGAAGGTATTTCATTATAACAAAGTGGGCTAACATCATTTCCACCAGTAAAAATAATTCCATCTAGCTTCCCAAGAATCGGGAGGATTGTTTCTGGATTTTCAACGACTGGCAAAATCACTGGAATCCCTCCAGCTTTCTCAATTGCTTGAATGTAGTCGTTTGCAAGAAGTTGCCATTCCTGGCTTGGTGCACCAAGGTGAGATACAACTCCTATCTGTCCATTTGGACTAAAGCTACAAGAAATTCCAATAATAGGTTTTTTCATAAAAATTCCTTCTTTCAATTCGTGTAATTTATGCTGCAATAGTATTGCTAGGCTTTTTATCGACTAGTTTATAAATGATAGTTCCTACAATAAAACCGACGATCGCAGGTATCAACCATGTGAAACCTTGAGAGCTGAATGGTATCTTTGCCACAAAGGAGTTAATGGCATCTGATTTAATACCTATTGCATTAAAAGCATCATTTAAACTAAAGGCGAATGTAAAACATGCTGTTCCAATATAAGATCCTCTATTTGGTATATACTTAGTAAACAATCCTAAAATAACAAGTGTAATCGAAATTGGATACAAAGCAAGGAATATAGGTGCAGCAGCTGAAATAATTGTATCGACTTTAACATTTGCAAAAATTGCACTTATTATTACGTTAATAGCAACCCAAATAGTATAAGGAATTTTATTCTTTGTTAGGTCTGTCAAGAAGTCACTACACGCACTTGTTAATCCGATTGCTGTAACCAAGCAAGCAAGTAAAACACTTAGTGCAAGTAGTGTCAGGCCGCCTTGCCCTAGTAATTTATTCATCAATTCTACTAACAAACTAGTTCTTTCGATGTTATTGTTTGAAATTACTTGGCTACCGGATGCTCCAAGATAGAGCAATCCTCCGTAAATTATGAAAAGACCAAGACCAGCAATGGCAGAAACATAGATTGCAACTTTCTTCAATTCTTTTCCAGCGTATCCTTTGGCACGGATCGCTGCGATGATAATATTTGCAATGAGCAGCCCAGTCAATACATCGGCTGTTTGATAGGATTGAACAAAGGCATTCAAAAATGGTTGCGATAAATTTGTTGAAATTGGATTCCCAATAGGAGAAAAAATGGCAACAACAACGATAACTAGTAGCAATCCAAATTTAAAAGGAGTGAAGAACTTTCCAATTATATCAATAACCTTTGCTTTGTTAGCAGAAACTAAAAACACAATAGCAAAGAAAATGATGCTGAACAAGTATATAGGGAAATTAGGGAAAAATGGTTTAATAGCTATTTCATAACTAGTTCCAGCAGTTCGCGGAACATTGATGAAAGTTCCAATTACTATCATGATGAGTGTACAAAACACTTTATAAAACCAAGGTGCTATCGGCTTAGTTAAGTCAGCAAATGTTCCTCCGCTGTTAGATACAGCGACGATCCCTAATACTGGTAAAATTACACCTGTAAATGTCATACCAAGTAACGCGGGTACCCATTCTGTTCCCGATGTAAATCCGATAAAGGGTGGGAAAATAAGATTTCCTGCTCCAAAGAATATTGAAAATGTGGCAAATCCAATAATAATACTGTCGATTAAAGTTTTATTCTTCATATTATTTCCTCCTAGGTTAACGCATTCTAAAAAAATATCTGACTATTGGAAATTTATCCGTTTATAATGTGTGTTTCTAACTCTTTAATCGCTTGGTTAATGTCTTTAGATTTAATTGCCTCCATTATTTGTTCATGTTCCTTTATATATCTAGAAATTTGATAATCTTTTCTTCTGTAGAAATATATGTTACTGAATAATCTTTCTACCATATTAGAAAGTGTTTGCACGAATAAGGAGTTTCCGTAAACTTCAATAAGTTGAAGATGAAAGGCAGAGTCCAATTTTAAAAATTGAAATAAATCATTGTTTTCAATACACTTTTTCTGTTCTTGAATGATTTCTTCAAGTATCTCAATTTGTTCGGAAGTCACCAATTTAACTATTTTAGGAATGGTAAAAACCTCCACCGCCAATCTCAGTTCATATATTTCTTCTAACTCCTGAA
Organism: Solibacillus cecembensis; assembly: GCF_050272495.1. Classification (NCBI taxonomy): domain Bacteria; kingdom Bacillati; phylum Bacillota; class Bacilli; order Caryophanales; family Caryophanaceae; genus Solibacillus; species Solibacillus cecembensis. The sequence goes on from NZ_JBNNMF010000003.1 coordinate 48,555, forward strand.
CATTCAGTCCTAAAATTTGAATGCCATGTTTTGGAATGATTTTTACAAGCCCTTCATGTTCTAACCTTTGTAAAGCAGTCATTATTGGTGTTCTACTTATTCCAAGCTCAGCCGCTAACTGATTTTGGGAAGTGAAACCGCTTTCTAAAAAATCTCCCCTAATAATTTTGTTTTTAATTTCATCATACGCTGTTTCTTGAAGTGTTTTTCCTTTCAAGAAAATCCCTCCCTACGTTACATTCAACTTACATGTAAGTTGAATGTAAGATAAAATTTATATTACTCTGAATATTATGGAATGTAAATGTTTTTTTAGTGGATATTTGTTTGCACCTGATGCAAGGGATTGAAACCCAGTAAATGCAGTTCGATTAAGTCTGATTTATCAAGGTTTTAAGCAATCCCCAAATTAACTCAAAAAAATAATGATGGAGCATATGTGTGAATATTTTGGAGAGTATGTGATCTGTTTCTTAAAGCCTAAAGCAAATTGGATTTGATTTTCATATTTTCTAAAAAGGATTAGTTTGGAAATAAGAACGATATTTCAACACAATACCTTATTCCATTATTTAGAAAATCGGTCATTGAAAATACAAAATAATTCCGTTATAATGACTTTGTGTCTGAATAATCAGAATTTATAGAGCTGAGAGGTGGAAAAATAGGGACCTTAAATGGTTTGAAAAAAGAAGCTTTAAAAAGAGAAGTAAATAAAAACTTTTAAAGAAAAAACATTGAATGAATGGAATAGTGTTCTTGAAGATGGCAAATCACTTAAAGGAAAATATGTTTTCGGTTCGATTAAACAAATAGAGAGATAGATATAACAAAATAGTCTACTAAAGGGGAGTTGGTTAGAATGTTTACTGCATTAACACCATTGGATTGGAAAAGAAGAGCGATTAAGTATTACCCACAAAAAGTAGCGGTTATTGACGGAGAAAAACAGTTTACATATAAAGAATTTGGACAACGAGCTGACAAGTTATCTGCGGCACTATTAAAAGCTGGTATTCAAAAAGGCGATCATGTCGCAGTCATGCTCCCAAACACTCATTATATGCTAGAAAGCTTTTATGGAATTTGCCAAATAGGTGCTGTACTTGTACCTCTTAATTACCGACTAAGTGCAGACGATTTGGAGTATATCATTAAGCATAGTGACTCCAAAATGCTGATAGTGGATGAAGAATTTACAAGTCCTATTGAGGAAATTGAGAATCGTTTACCTTTTGAACAAGTTATCGTTGTTTCTGTAGAAGGCGAAACAAATTCATTGAATGCTGTAGATTTTGAAACATTTATCGAACAAGATTCCGATGATTTTACGCTACCAAAAATGGAAATTGATGAAAACCAACTTCTGACATTGAATTATACGAGTGGTACGACATCTAAACCTAAGGGTGTTATGCTAACGCATCGAGGGAACTACATGAATGCGGCCAATTTCTTGTATCATTTGAGTGTAAAGTATGATGATGTATATCTTCATACTTTACCAATGTTCCATGCTAATGGTTGGGGTGGAGTATGGGCAATTACAGCGGCTGGTGCAACGCATGTATGTTTAAGAAAAGTGGAACCGCAAGTTATTTTGAATTTATTTACAGAACATCAAATATCTTTATTATGTGGTGCACCGACAGTTGTTAATTTATTGGTGAATGAACCATTGGCTAAAGAAATGAAAATTACTACAAATCCGCGAATGGCAACTGCAGGATCCCCTCCAGCAGCCGCACTTATTGCAAAAGCACAAGTAATTTTAGGATTAAATATGATTCATGTGTATGGGTTGACTGAAACTTCACCATTCATTTTATACAATGAATGGAAAAATGAATTCGATGAGAAGTCACTTGATGAACAAGCTACAATTAAAGCGAGACAAGGAATTGAACTTGCTTTTAATGGGGAAACGAAAGTAGTTAACCAAGAAGATGGACAAGAAGTTGCATGGAATGGGAAAGAACTTGGTGAAATTGTCACTCGTGGAAATGTAGTCATGGATGGTTATTACAAAGATCCAGAGAGAACTGCTGAAGTGGTTAAAGACGGTTGGTTCTATACAGGAGACTTAGCTGTAACGTATCCTGATGGTTACATCGAAATTCAAGATAGAATAAAAGATATGATTATTTCTGGGGGAGAAAATATTTCATCCACAGAAATTGAGGGTGTATTATATAAACATCCCGATATTTTAGAGGTTGCAGTTATTGCGATACCTGATGAAAATTGGGGGGAAGTTCCAAAGGCAATTATCGTACTTCATAAAGGAAGAACAGTTACAGAAAAAGAAGTAATTGACTACTGTCGTTCGAATATGTCTCATTTCAAAGCGCCAAAATCAATTGAATTTGTAGAGGCATTACCAAAAACAGCTACAGGAAAATTGCAAAAATTCCGTTTACGTGAAATGAACTGGAATAGCCCTAGCAAAGTAAATTAACTAAAAAACTCACTCTGGTAGTTTAAAAAAACACATCAAAAGGACTTGTATATATGAAATTTAATCATATATGCAAGCCCTCTTTAGTGAAATAGGTAACTCAAATGTATGTAAAGTTACACCAGTTAAAAATGTACTGACTCAAGCTTATTTAACCAGTTATGAACTAATGCATTAAATACATCGGTTTGTTCAATTTGCAGGTTGTGACCAGCCATATCTAGCACTGCAAAGGTTGCTCTTGGATAATCTTCAATGAGTCGCCACACATCATGGTATCCGACTACATTGTCTTGACGGCCTGTGATAATTAATGTGGGATATTCAAGATTAGATGAAATATCGAATGTAAAACCATATCCATTTTGACGGATTTGGTTTAAGAATTCATGATTTGTTTGTTTGGAAGGAATTAAAATTTCATTTTGAAACCTCTCCCATTCATTTTGACCTTGCACGACCCCCATGGAGCAAAATTCATTCGCATCCTCTGGAGATAAATGTGATATTAAGTTGCTATCTCTTTTTAGAACGGTTTGTAGTGGTACTTCCCGTTCATCAAATTCAGGTATCGTCATCGGTGCCATTAGCAGTAACCCACGAACTGTGTCTTGCCGTGAATGGATTATTCCTCTAGCCATGTACCCGCCATATGAATTACCACAAATAATAAACGGTTGATCAGGGATAAGCTCGTCCAAAAGATGCAATATTGCTTCCAACATATCATCAGAGTTTTGAATAGAAGGTTGTGACTCGGAAAGCCCCATGCCAGGTAAGTCTATGTATATTCTTTTCCAGCCGCTACGATTTTCGAATAATGGTTCCATTGCGTGTAATATAACTTGATGGTCAAGTGTCCAACCGTGCAACAGGACGATGGGATATCCTTCGCCGATTATTTTATAGTGAATGGTCATATATTTGTTTCCCCTTTTCCTGTGAACGGTTTTACAGCTACTAGTTTGTTTGCAGCATGACAGTGATGAATATTATTTTCGTGCTCATCTTCAAACGTATAAGAACGGTATAAAGATATCGTCCAATCTTTATATAAATCTTGTAACTCTCCATCTTTAAAAATGCCATGAACAAATGGGGCTAAGTCATCAGGAATAGGAACTTCATCAGTGAAAACTGTGATAATATTACAACCTTTTTCATTTGTATGCTTCTTCATTTGATGAATTAAATGTACCCAATCAATGCGCGGCATAAAATGAAAGACACCATGCGAAATAATTAGATCAAACTTTTTTTCAAATGGGTAAGTTGCAGCGTCTTGTACATACGCTTTTAAATTATGTAGTTGATGGAGCTCTTTATAACGATTAATTTTAGCAATTCCTGATTCTGAAACATCAATTGCCTCCACGTTAAATCCTAATTTAGCTAAATAAATAGCATGTCTTCCATCTCCGCAACCAATATCTAATACGGTAGCATTAGGAGTTAATTTTTTAGTTTGCTCGATCACTTCCATGCTTGGATTACCAAAAGCGTAATACCCGTCTTCTTTATAATCTTTTTCCCAAAACGGTTGCATAAGTATAGCCCCTTTTCTTAATTAACTGTAAACTCTCTTAGCAAAAAAATTATAACATGGTAAAATATATATTGGTATATATATGGTAAATGACGTAATGAAGAAAATTTAAAAATCCAATATAAGGAGCGAAAATACATATGGCGAGAAAGAGAAAAACGTTACCGAAAAATTTTAATGAACTTATTGAGGCGGGCGATATTGTAGCATTACAAGAGGTATTTGCAAAGTGCGAGCTTGAAGCATATGGCGGTTATAGTAAAACAACAGCCTTAAGTTTTTTCAAAGTACCGGATAAATTTGTTCGCTGGCTCGTGGAACAAGGTGCAGATATAAATGCGAGAGACAATTACAAAAGAACGGCTTTACATAATCAGGCGATAAGTTGGCACGGGAATATTGAATTGCTTCTGGAGTTAAGTGCAGATATAGAAGCGTTGGATTATCAAAACGAGACACCTTTATTTGCCGCGGCTGCTTTTTTTAAACCAAATGCGGTGCGCACGCTCGTTGCTAAAGGCGCGAATATTAGCGCGGTCAATAGGATGAATCAGACGCCTTTAGATAAAGCGTTAACAGTATGTCGAAATATTGATATTGTCCATATAGTGGAAATTGCCGATATTTTATTGAATGCTGGGGTAACAATCACACCAAAAATGCAAGATTCCGTTAAGCGAATTGGAGAAAATTTTGAATTCCATAGAGAAGGTTTTAATAAAGAATATTTGAACGAAACGGATGTGGCACTTTCTTGTCTTTATGTGCTATTTGATGTTCCGCCAGTGGAAAAGCGAAAAACGCATGATGGTACGTCTCCAATAACGGTTAATTCAAAGGGCTGGCAGGCGCAACATAATGAGCTTTGGAGTTTACTAATTCCTTCACAAGGATCTGCACAAACCGTACAGGGTGAAGTTATCCGTATTACTGGCAAAGTTTCATACGAAATTTTAGATAATGGTGGCATGAACTGGGATAATGATTTCCGTAAAATGCTCAAAAGTTTGAACGAATATTTTAGCTTAGGTACGCCATTACATTCCGATGCACTTCAGGAGGCAGCCACTTTAGTGAAAGAGCTTAGCAAAGGCGATGGAGATGAAGGAACTGCGAGGCTATGCGAGTTGGCAGTGCAATGGGTACTTAGCAATCCCAATCCGATTACTTTAGAACAGCCTGAATATACGCGTTAATAGATTCCCTTATGCACTTACCACTTAAGAAAAGGGAATATTATTCTATAGGAACACGATAAACACATTTAAAGGGGATGAATTTTACAATGAGTTATGATGTTCAAATTGGAAGACTAATCAGTGGACGAAGAGAATTAGAAGGCAGGGGGACTTACCTTCAATGCACAACAGATCAAACGATTCTGGAAATCTCGACATTTGGTCCTGAGGATGGGATATTTATTAGCAGAAACGATATAGAGAATGCACTATACGACTTCTGTAAATCTGCTATAAGTAACTATATAGAAGAAGAGAGCAACGAGGATGTGTATACCTTCTCTATTTATACCGATAGTTATCATGGCAGCTATTTAGTGTACATAAACGATCAGGCTTCTTTAGAGGAAATTGCGGATGATTATTACACAAGTTATCAAGAAAATTACTTGAAAACGGGTAAGGAAATTTTTAAAGAAACAAGAGAGCAAGTATATAATTCTTGTAAATTTAGTGAAGGTGATTATTCCTTTATGTTTGACGAGATGCCTGATCGACTAGAAAGTTATCTTGAAACGATCGGTTGCGTTATCCAGGATACGCCTGACTATTTAAGGAATGAGAAGAACAACATTTTCGAGAAAACGATCATAGATTCGGAACTATTTTTAATTGCGATTGATGTGATTCATCGATTACAAAACGACCTAAAACAATTAAATCAAACGGATGATTTCATAGCCTACGTTTCAGCTGCGGATGGTGTTGGAGGGGATTATTTAACTTTAAGCCAGCTCATAAGGCAATGTGTGCCCGAAGATCAATTGTATAAAGCGATGCTAGACTTAAAGGATAAAGACCTGGAATTTCAGGCGGCTGTTGAAGCTACACAAAAACTCACCCTTGTTCAGCAAGTGGAACATTGGGTGACAGTTATAGATCGAGGAGAGTTTGGTAAAGGCAGCATGAGGAGCTTTTGGCGAACGGACTATGACGCCTACGAACAACTTGTGAAGCTTGGGAATCAAGTCATCCCACATATTCAAGAGCATCTGAACGGTGATCTTAAAAATGAGAGCAAGGAAATTCTCATGTTAGTATTGTCAAATCAGGGAGAACAAACAGACATCTTATAATCTCGTTACAAAACGATTATGGAGGTTATTCAAAAATGGCGGAACGAATACCATGTAAGACAGAGGGGTGTAGCGCAACAATTTTGCCAAGTACCGTAGCGAAAACGGGTGGAATTTGTATGCCTTGCTTTCAGGAGCGAGAACGAAAAAAGCGACGAGCTTATATAAAGCGGCATCGTATAGAAGTGAATCTTTATGAAGAATTAACAAATCGCATAGACATACTTAAAGTGATGCATGCACCGAGAAAACATGACCCGTTAATCCAATATATACCTTATCCATTATCTAAAGAGCAAATATACACATCATTATCAAAAGAAGAAGCAGATTGTATGCTGAAATATGCAATGAAATTACTTGCTTTACATAATGAAAGTGAAGCAGAAGAAATTTTATTATCTTTAGTGTGCTACCGGGATGGTTATGTATTAGATACTTTACCGATGCTTATACAGCACGGCTTGTTTTATAATCCGATTCTTTTTAAAGATGCACAACAAGACATTCAAAACCACATTCTAGAACGGGTGATGTGGGATGATGACAACCGAAATCACCTTCTACTTGCACTCGGCTGGATTGGAAATGCTGGCGTTATTGAGCAGTTTCGTGAATGGCAAATGCGGCCACCGAAATGGGTAGAGCAATTGCATGTAACACCTGAAACTTATGCACTTTACGGAGGGTGGGAGCTTACCGCTGACGGGAAAAGGCGTAACCTAAATAGTCAATTATGCTATGCCATTAGGAAAGCAGATCATCAAAATGGCAACTTAAATGAAAAACAGGATGCCCATTTTCTTAAGACAAGCGATTCTACATGTCCATGGTGCAAAAGGAAGTTAACGAAATTGATGGACGTAGCTACCTCTCATCCATCTTTGCAATACCTTGACTTAAAGATGGACAATTTGCAAGTAATGACTTGTGATTTGTGTGGAAGCTATAGCATGATTTATATGGAGCTCGGCAATAATGGAGTGCCTGTTTGGAGTCGCTATAATGAGCAACCTAATTATTTTCCTAATATTGATGATGTAAACAGCGAATCGGATCTGTCACCTCATTTAGTCCTTTCACATGAGCCACAATCACCGTATTTTGCCGCTGTTTGGACCATGTCACAATTGAATTCACAGATTGGCGGTTATCCGAGTTGGGTACAAGAACCAGAGTATCCAGTATGTCCTTTTTGTGAACGAAAAATGCGGTTTATCGGACAGATTGATTATGCAGAATTTGAAGAATATGCGGAAGGTATCTTTTATATGTTTTTATGTTCAACAGATAGCATTACTGCAACTGTTTACCAGCAAAGTTAAGGCTGTTCGTTTTGTCACGATATGGTGTATCACATAATAAATTTAACCTATACGACTTGGAGGGGAAACCATGACCGAGGAAGTAAAGACAACTGGATGGGATGCAATTGAAAAATCATTAACAAAGCTATACGGGGAGCAGGAGCCGAAACATTTTGGTACTATAATTTCTTATATGCTCGGTGGTCAAGATCCATTAGATGGCCTGAGTGCTTATAAAGCGGAAACACCTTCTCCGCACTGGCATATTGTAACTTTTGGTTTCTCGGAGCTTTATGAGAAGGAAATGAAAGATCCTGAATATAGTGGCTATGGGTTTGAGCTATCCTTTCGAGTGAGCCGTAGTCAGGATGAAGAAGAGCCACCTGCATGGGCATTGAATTTGCTTCAAAACATGGGAAGATATGTGTTTGGCAGCAACAATATTTTCGCATCAGGTGATTATTTAGATGCTAATGGTCCAATTTGCTTGGGAGCCGATACACAGTTAACTGCTCTTGCTTTCATACCTGATCCAGAATTGGATACACTGCATACACCTAATGGACGCGTGGAGTTTCTTCAAATGGTTGGGATTACTGAAGACGAGTTAGAGGCTATGAAAATATGGAATACAAGAGGTTTACTTGAAGCTGGAAAAGCAGAAGTTCCAGGCTATATTACAGATTTATCTCGAAACTGTATGCTGCAAGTCCCTGCTATTCAGGAAAGTGTTCAAAACGGAATAGATCGTGACGGTTCGAACACGGGCTATTTATTTGTGGATCAATTGGCTTGGGAACCCGGTAAAAATGGTTTGTTCAAGAAGAAACCATCTGTGCTCACATTAGGAGCGAAGCAAGCAAGTACGGTCGGAAATCTACTACGAGGTCGATTGCTGAAGGGAAAAGATTTGAGGTTAGTGAGCAAAGACATAAATGTAACGTTGGAGCATGATTTAACGACTGAAATCGAAATAAATGAGGGCACGGTCCATTTAAAACTGGATGAAGCGGTAATTAATGAACTCATGCACAAACTGCTGCCTAAAGAAGGAGAAATTCGATTGTGTTCTTCTAAAGACTTCATCGTACAAGTTGTGAAAACTTACATTAAAGATCAAGATGGAAATGTGACATCTATTATTGGATAAATAAGCGGGTTACTAGACAATAATGGCGATTTATTTGTTCTACTTCAAACCAAATATGGATTTCAAAAATTATTATAGATTTACTAAAAGAAGAAAGTTTAGGGCCTTGGTTGAAGGGTTTTGAACGTTTTTCTTTTTTTCTTTTTGAAAAAATCTGGATGCAATTACGTCGATGTGTAATTGATGAAACCCATTTCCTTTTCTAAAGAAAAAATATCCATGCAATCTGTAAGTAATAAACTGTCGATCTCTTCAATATTCAATTCATCGATTGTAGTATCAGCTATGCAAGTTAGACCAGATTCTCCCTTAATAGGTTCATTATTAATCCCTTAAGTGCTTACAGGTTTCTCTTCTTGCATTAGAATGGAAAGCGCAACACTTAACTCATTCTCACTAAATTGAGGATATGGATAGGCTACACTACACTAAGTTGGACAGATAAAATAAGGGCTAGTAAACTTAGATTATAATGGATAGTGCTATTATGACACTTCAACGTCGAACTGGAGAAGAAAAAAGGAGATAGAAGATGAAGCAAAAAAAATCTATAAAGTATAAAATTATCACGGGAATCGCTATTTTTCTAATAATAGTAGCTGCGGGATTTTTTATTTATGTGAGTTCATACTATAAGGCAGATTCGTTAGCCTTGGATAGTTTGAAAACTGACTCTTTCGTTAAAGTTGAAAAAAATGGAGATATATTATTTGAACCAGTATCTAATGCTAAAAATATAGGCTTTATTTTCTATCCAGGAGCAAAGGTAGAAACTTCAGCATATGCAAGTATAGCAAATGAAATAGCATCAAAAGGGTATACCGTTATTATTGCTAAAATGAAATTCAACTTAGCCATTTTATCGCCTAATAGAGCAGATCGTATAATAAGTAATTATGAAGATATTGATACTTGGGTTATAGGCGGACATTCTTTAGGAGGAGTGATGGCGTCAAATTATGCACTTGAAAATGGTGAAATCAAAGGTTTAGTATTGTTAGCATCCTATCCACAAAATAAAATAAACTTTACTGATAAACCGTTGAAAGTCTTATCATTATGGGGTAGTAATGATCAAGTTGCAGATTTAAACAAAGTAAAAGAGGCTAAAAATGTGATGCCAAGTGACGCAGAATTCATAGAAATAAAAGGTGGAAATCATGGAGGTTTTGGAGATTATGGAAATCAAAAAGGTGATGGTGAATCATCCATAACAAATAAACAGCAGATGATGGACTCAGCAACTTACATTATTGAACTTTTGGATAGTTTAAACTTAGAATAACATTTTAAACGGGTAAGTCACCTCGAAATAAGGAGCAATAATGAATGAGATTATGGCATGTTGATTTATTGGAGCATCTACCGAAAGGACAATTACTTTCACAGTGGAGAGAATTAAATAGTATCTTTGCTAAAGAAGATCAACACATATTGATTAATTATATATACGAATATCCTAAAGATGATTTGTACATTTATACAAACAAGGTAATGGATGAAATGACGATGCGTGGTTATAAAATTAGAACTTACGAAAAAATGAATAAATACTTTGAGGGTTTAGAGTTAGGTCCGAATTTTAAACCTTTTAAGGATCATCACGATAATGAATATCTTCAAATTTGCTATTACAATCTAAAAGAAAAATATATGCGTGGTCAGAAAGATTATGAAGAGGACATGTACAATAATTTATGCAGGTATGTAAAGGGAATATTATTATCCCAGTAGTAACATTCTAATAAAAGCCGCAGCGTTTGCAGATACTGCATCATATAAATAACGGAACAATTTGTGGATATGATTTCATAACTAAATTAGTAAGTACTCGCAAGCCTTACAGCCATAACGGTTGTAAGGTTTTTGTTTTTTCATTTAGTTGCATAAAAGTTATAGGTGCCTAAATGACTTCCTGAGAATAAACCTTACTCAATAATAGTGAATTTAGTACTTAAAAATAATATTAAAACAAATCAAACGGATAAGTTGTTTTATGTTAAAATATTCTATAAAACACTTAAATTTTCTCATTTTTTCTATATTTATTGTAAATTCGAGGAGGTTGTCAATTTTGGGGATGAATAATTATATACAGCAAGTGATCGATCAATATAAAAACGTTATTCAAAATTTTTACGTATTATGTATTTTCGATGAGCTTGAAACACAGTATGATTACCTGTCTTTATACGAACAGCATATGGCAGACGGAACTATTATTGCTTTAGATCATCATGATAGTGCATCTTATTCAAAAAGATATGTATTAAGTGAAGACGCATATTTACAAAATGAGGAGTTGTTTTATAAACTTCGCATAGAAGCAAGAAATCGTACAATCGAGAAGATGGCAAAGTCTGTTATTTTTTATGTTGTGGCACAAAATGACGATACGAATCAGTCCATCTTAAGTAATCAATCACTTCTTGATGAAGCGCTTCAGAAAACGAAAAGAATCATTCGAAAATCAACATTCATTAGTGACCCGATTACATGGGATTATTTTTATAGTTGGTGTAGAGCACAGCTAACGACATTTGTTTTTGAAGAAATGGTCATTACAAATGGTGTGAATGGTTTGAAAAATTTAACACCAACCGAATTAAATGAGTTATTTGTCGAACGGTTAACGAGCAATTTGACGAGTAATGGGGAGTTTATTAATAAATTTTCACGCGCGATCGATTTATATATTCAAGAATGGCAACGGAAACTTATTCATGAATTGAACAATAATATTCAAACGTATTTACGAATTGAGCATGCCGTTGAAAAGCAAGAGGTTATACGAATAGAACGAGAAAATATACAAATAACAACTGTTCCAAATTATATTTTTGTATTAAATAGTGTCGTTTATCATGCGGTGAGAGAAGCAATGTATCGACGAGATTTTACACAGGGGGCTCTGGATTCTTGGCCACAGTACAACTTTATTAAAGGTAAGACAAAAGGGCATATACGAATTATTCCAAAGCTTGAAAATGATAAAAATACGATGACTTTAAACGAAGATTCATTGATAATGGCGCATAATATTGTACAACAGTTATCGACAATCGATGTTGATGTCCTTGATATTTTATGTAGCATATTTTTGCACAGATCCAAACATCCTGAAGAAATTATCGAAATTGAGTTAGCCGATATTTTAGTAATGCGCGGCTTAAAAGCAAAGTTAGGTGGAGAGGGGAGACGCGGAGGTTTTGAAGCAAAGCAGAAAGAGCAAGTCATCACGGCATTAAGTAATATTCAAAGTTTATGGTTAACGATTGAAAAAACGGTCATGTATAAAAACAATCAACCTGTACAAGTTGGCGTGCAAGGAAGAACCATACTATTTAAACAAAAAGACGGTAAAGAATATATTGTGAACAAAGATAATTGTAGTAAAAAGATTTCATTTACACTCGATAAAGTGTTGGCAAAATATTTAACATCATCGCAAAGGCAAGTTGCGCTCTTACCGCTAAAGGCACTTAGGTATCATGCTTACCGTTTTAGTTGTGAAAAGCAGCTTTGCCGATACTTGAGCTGGCGTTGGCGTACCCAAGCTTATAAAGGAGACTTTTTGCAGTTAAATAAAATTAGCACATTACTAGAGGCGAGTGGTGAAACTTTAAATAAACGTTCTCCAATGCGTACGCGTGAACGATTTGAAAAGGCGCTTGATCAATTAACTGCCGACAATATTATTGCAGATTGGCATTATGTGAATTGGGACGAAGATTTAGCTTTAAATAGAGGGTGGACAAAATATTGGCTCAATACATCTGTTGTCATTGAGCCATCGCATGTTGTGAAGGATCATTATCGCTCTATAAAAAAAGTGGATAAAAACGCGACTCCACAAGATGAAACAGCAATGAAAAAAAATGCTGTGCTTAGAAAGATAAGTGAACGCCTTCTGGAAATTCGTAAAGAGCATAAACTCACACTGTTAACAGTAGCAGAGGAACTTGAAGTGTCAGCATCCTACATCAGTAATATTGAACGTAGTCAAGCAAAGCCATCCGCAAAGTTAAGAGGAAAAATAGTAAAGTGGATGGAAAAATTCGGTTGATAAAACATTAGATCTCCTTTAGAGAAAATAATAAAAAAATGTAAGGCTTTACTGAAGTTACTAACTTTCGGTAAAGCCTTTTTATGTGAATGCGCTTACAGGGTGTTAGTGTCGAGGTTAACTTGCGTAGATGTCGGGGTTATAAAGTGCATATAATTTTTTATTGAAATTTTAAACCCAGTCATATCAACGGCTGAGGTGTTTTATTTTGAAATAATATGGTCTTTATAAGTATATAAATTTACATTCTAAAGTTTTCTGATTATTTAAATAGTTGTTGTTAAAGTATTGTTACAGATATTGAATCTGGTGAAAACAATACTAGGGGTGATAGTGAATGACTCAACAAGTAACAGGTTATGAATCGTTAAAACCGTTGTTAAACCCAAAGTCAGTTGCTGTATTAGGTGCATCAGAAAATAAATATAAAATCGGACATTTACAAATTCAAGCTTTAATTGATGGACAATTTCAAGGCGAGATTTATCCTATCCATCCGACCGCAAGTGAGATTGCAGGATTAAAAAGTTATTCTTCATTAGCAGAAGTACAAAGTGATATTGATCTCGTCATTTTTTGCGTAAGTTACAATCAAATAAAATCAGGGCTCGTTGATTGCGCCAAAAAGAAAGTAAAATCAGCCATTATTTTTGCGGCAGGTTTCTCTGAAGCAGGTGAAGAAGGTCAAAAATTACAAGAAGAATTAGCATTGTATGCACAAGAGCATGGCATCCGTTTAGTTGGTCCTAACTGTGTAGGTCTTGTAAACACCTCAAACGGCTTAATCGCGACATTTTCTCCATCTTTTTTAACGGTACCGATGGATGGAAAAAAAGGGGTAGGATATGTTTCGCAAAGTGGCGCATTTGGTGTTTTAACGTATATGGCAGCTGCGCAATATGGGGTTAACTTTAACTATTTCGTTAGTACAGGCAACGAGATGGATACGAGTTTTGAAGATTTTGTTGAATACATGTTGCACGATGATGAGACGAGCATTATTAGCGGTTATTTAGAAGGCACAAAAAAACCAGAGAAATTCAAGCAATTAGCTAAACAAGCGTTAAATAAGAAAAAACCTATTGTGTTAATGAAAACGGGTCGCAGTAATGCAGGAAGTCGTGCCGCAGCTTCACATACGGGTTCATTAGCAGGTTCGGATATGGTTTATGATGCCTTTTTCAAACAAAATGGCATTGTCCGTGCTGAGGATTTTGATGACATTATCGCATTTTCTAAATTATTTAATACGGAAAGGCTACCGACCGGGAATAATACAGTCATTATTACGAGCTCAGGTGGACGCGGCATTAATGAAGCCGATCGCTGTGAAAGTTATGGCTTAAATATCGTGGAGTTATCCGAGGTGACAAAATCGGAAATTCGCAAAACTTTACCAGATTATGCAAGTGTCAGCAATCCAATTGATTTAACAGCAGCAGCTTCCGTAACGAATCCAGAATTTTATTTAGAAGCAATGAAGGTGTTAGTGAATGATCCGGATGTGGATAATATTATTTTCACGGATTTCCCATTCCATTGGGATGAAAATACACCTCAACTACAAGAGTTTGTATCGGTTGCAAAAGCAAGCAATAAAGTGATTGCTGTTTTCCCATTCCCACTAGAAGGACTGACGTATCCGAAAGCGACGAATACGCTTGTAGCAAACGATATCGCGGTGATCTCAGGTGCTTTAAATCCGGTACGTGCGCTATCAAAGCTTGTGCAATATAGCAAGTATGTACAGGAAAATGATCAGCTGTCAGATGTTGCTGCTGATTTTGGCTCAGCAAATAATATAGATGCATTATTACAGCCTGGATCTACTTTAAGTGAATCAGAAGCAAGTGAAGTGCTGGACAGGTATGGCATTCCTACGACAAAACGCGCTATTGCAAAAGAAGCGGAAGAAGCAGTTGAAATGGCAAAAACAATTGGTTTCCCAGTTGTGTTGAAAATAGATTCACCACATATTCCACATAAGACAGAAGCAGATGCCATTCGTTTAAATGTATCTTCTGAAGAGGACGTACGTAAGGCATTTGAAGAAGTGATGTCGAATGCAAAAAATTATAATCCTACTGCGAAGTTAAATGGTGTATCCGTGCAAGAAATGTTGCCAAATGGTGTGGAAATTATTGTTGGCGCACACAATGATGAAACATTCGGTCCGGTTATTATGGCGGGTCTAGGTGGAGTATTTGTAGAAGTGTTTAAAGATATCGCATTTAAAGTGGCACCGTTAACTCGTAAGGATGCAATCGATTTATTAGAAGAGCTCCAAGGAAAAGCAATTTTAGATGGAGCCCGTGGAAAAGCGCCTGTTGATAAAGAGGCAATCATAGATGTTCTTTTAAAAGTATCAAATTTAATGAACGACAACAAAGAAACGATTAAAGAGCTCGATATTAACCCATTGATCGTGTATGAAAATGGGATAAAAGCGGCAGATGCCATGATTGTCGTACAGGAAAAAGTGGCAGAAATACAAGTAGTAGGAGGGTAAGTTTCATGGAATTAACACATTTAGTTGGAAAAACGAGCAATCTCTTTATTTTTCAAGTAGACCAGCGTCATATTCGTCAATTTGCCCAGGCAATTGGTGATACCAACCCTTTATATACAGATGAACAATATGCCAAAACGACTGTACATGGTGGGATTATTGCACCACCAACATTTCCGGTTGCGATTAGTCCGGATGATAATGAGGAACAGTTTGATTTAGGCTTGGATTACCGCCGTATGCTTCACGGAGAGCAACAATTTATATATACGCGTGCTATTCGACCAGGGGATGTATTGCACTGTCAACTAAAGGTGACGGATGTATACGAACGTGAAGGAAAAAATGGCCCGATGGAATTTTTAGTGCTCGACACAGAAATAGCGGACGCGGCAGGAAATCATGTCGTAACGAGCCGTACTAATATTATTTATCGACCGCTAGTAGCGAAATGATTTTTTGTGGGCTGAGTTTCTAAACTTAGCCCGAAAAAGAAAGGGGAATGCTGAATGGTTCAACTTGATCAGTTAGTAGAGGGGCAACAGCTACCAGCACATACAAAAGAGCAGGTAACAAAAGTACAGCTTGTAAAATATGCAGGAGCATCAGGTGATTTTAATCCGTTACATACAGACGATGCATTCGCACAAAAAATTGGTTTACCTGGTGTTATTGCACACGGCATGCTCGTAATGGGATTCCTTGGGGAGTACGTAAACAAACTAGCTGGTGATGTGGCGATTGTAAAGGATTTTAAAATGCGTTTTGGTGCCATGACAGTGCCAAACGATATCATTACTTGCCAAGGTGTTGTGAAAAAGATTTATGAAGAAGATGGCAAACAAATCGCTGTTTTAGAATTATTCGCTGAAAAAGGCCCACAACAAATCGTCGGCTCAGGCGAAGCAATTTTACAATTTTAACTGAATTAACTGAAATAGAAGGAGTGGATGGATGATGAATAATATTCGAAATAAATATGCCATAGTCGGCGTAGGTGAAAGTAAACGTTCTAAAAATTCTGGGGTGACGCCATTACATTTAGCATTAGATGCAGCGCGTGCAGCGATTGCCGATGCGGGTCTAGAAGCAAAAGACATCGACGGCTTTATGAGTTATTCAGAGAATGATTCGTGCACACCACATCAAGTAGCTACGTATTTAGGGGTACGCCCTGGTGTAGTGAAAGAAATCCTTGGTGGAGGCAGTAGTACAGAATTATTAATTGCAGATGCAATTGGTTTAATCGAAACAGGACAAGCAAAAACGGTGTTAATTTACCGCGCGATGAACGGACGCTCAGGCATGCGTATGGGCGGTGGCGGTTGGAGTACTGATTTATTACAAAATGCTTTTGATGGCGGCAGCTTCCTCATTCCATACGGCGCAGGAAGTCCAGGACAATGGTTCGGATTATTTGCGACACGTCATATGCACTTAAACGGTTTAACACAGGAGCATTTAGGCCATGTTTGTACGAGCTTTTATGAACATGCACAGCGCAACCCAAATGCGTTTTTCTATGGCAAGCCTTTAACATTGGAAGATTACATGCAAACAGCTCATTTAAGCTCACCGTTTACGAAACATGACTTTTGTTTAGAGTCAGATGAAGCGAATGCAATTATTGTTACATCTACGGAACGTGCAAAAGATTGTAAGTCTACACCCGTTAAGATTATGGGAATGGCAGCTCGCCAATCCGTATCTCATGCACACTACTGGAAGAACTTAGACGAGGTTGCATCAGATTATGTTGCACCAGAGCTTTATAAGGCTGCTGGTATTTCACCAGAAGATATTGATGTCGCGTCGATTTATGATTGCTTTAGTTGGGTAGTGTTACGTCAACTAGAGGCATATGGCTTAGCACCAAAAGGCGAAGTAGGCGATTTTGTAGCAGCAGGGAACTTGAGGCTAAATGGAAAACTACCTACAAACACAGCGGGAGGCATGTTATCGGAAGGCTATACACATGGCATGAACAATGTGCTCGAAATTGTGCGTCAAGTACGTCATGAATATGCAGGCACGAACCGACAAGTAGAAAATTGTGAAATTGGCATTTGTACAGGCTGGGCTGGTCCAGATATTGCAGGTGCGATGATTTTAAGCAAATAGGAGGATATGAAGATGAGTGAAGAGACAAAAGTAAAATATGACAAGCCAATTCCATTAAAGACAATCGATAATACGCCATACTGGGATGCTGCGGATCGCCATGAATTGGCCTTACAAAAGTGCGAAACATGCAATTCATATAATCATCCTCCTGGCCCAAGCTGCTCGAATTGTGGAAGCGTCGATGTTATTTGGAAAAATCATGGAAGTGACATTCAAGGGACGGTATATTCTTACGTTGTGTCCTATCGACCATTTTTACCTGGATTTCAAAATGATATTCCGTTAGTCATTGCGGTAATTGAGTTGACTGACCTTCCAGAAGTAAAAATTATGGGGAATATCCTACATGGCAATGCAGAAAATGTCACAATCGGCACAGCTGTAAAGATGGTATGGGAAGATGTCACGGAGGATCGTGCAGTACCACAATGGAAGCTTGCATAATTCATATTGAAGGGGGTAGTAGCAATGGATTTTTCATATACAGCACAAGAAGAACAGTTTCGAATGGAGTTGCGTTCTTGGTTAGAAGCCAATTTACCTGAAGGTTGGGTAGAGGGTACTTTTGAAATGCCAGAGGAGCAAGCCGTTTACGGTCAATTTTTACGTGATTGGCAGAAGCAACTTTCTGACGGACGATGGGCAGCGATTGCTTGGCCAGAAAAGTATGGTGGCCGTAATGCGACATTAATGGAAGAAATTATTTACCATCAAGAAATGGTACGCGTAAAGGCACCACCATTAGTAAACTATGTTGGCTTACACATGGTAGGGCCAACATTAATACAATCAGGTACACCAGAGCAACAGGAAAAGTATATTCCGAAAATTTTATCTGGTGAAGAAGTTTGGTGCCAAGGTTATTCTGAACCAAATGCGGGTTCTGACTTAGCAGCTGTTCAAACAACGGCTGTCAAAGACGGAGATAAATGGATTATTAACGGTCAAAAAATTTGGACGAGTTTTGCGCACTTTGGAGATCGTTGTTTTTTAGTAGCACGTACGAGTAAAGGTGAGAAGAAGCATCATGGTCTTACATGTTTCCTACTCGATATGAATCAACCTGGAGTAGAAGTCCGTCCGATTATTCAAATGGACGGAGAGCATGATTTTAATGAAGTGTATTTAACGGATGCGGTTGCTTATGATAGCGAAGTGATTGGTCATGTAGATGATGGCTGGCGCGTAACGATTTCGCTACTTATGCACGAACGTACAGGAATCGGTGCGCAAGTATTTTCATTAGAACAGCAATTTAGCGAATTAGTCGGTTTAGCACAAACGGTGAAAGAAGATGACATTCCACTTATTCAAAAAGCCGAAGTACGTAAACGGATGCTCGATTTATATATTAAATCGCGCGGCTCACTATTAAACTATTACCGAAATTTAACGAAGCAACTGAAAGTCGGACACCCAGGCGTTGAAGGTTCGATGGATAAGTTATTCGTAAGTGAAGTGACGAAAGAGTTGTTTTCAGAGGCGATTTCATTGCAAGGGCAGCAAGGTTTATTGTGGAAAGATGACGCGGTTTATGGCAATTCTTATTGGCAAAGAAATTACTTGTATTCATTTGGCCAAACAATTGGCGGTGGTACGAGTGAAATTCAAAAGAACACCATTGGAGAACGTATTTTAGGCTTACCTAAAGATGTAGGACGATAATAGAAGAAGAAGGTGAATACGAATGGATTTTTCATTAAGCCAAGAACAAGAAATGTTTCGTGAGTACGTAAGGAAATATTTAACAGACATGGAACAAACGAAGGTAGCACGCGATTATATTGACAATAAAATCGAGCAGGTAAAAACAGTGCTTTCAGAGTTACATGAGTTAGGTTGTACACAATTGAATATTCCAGAGCAATACGACGGTATGGGTTTAGGGAAGCTCGATTTAGTGCCGATTATGGAGGAGATGGGTCGCGCATTAGTGCCAGGTCTCCATTTAGAAACAAGTGCATTTGCTGTGCCAATCATTGAACAATTCGGTACGAGTGAGCAAAAGGCAATGTATTTACCGCAAATCGCAAGTGGTGAAGCAAGTTTTACCATTGCTTGGCTAGAGCCGGGTCGTAGCTACAAGCAACAAGGAATTCAAGTGAAAGCCACACTAAAAAATGAAACAGTTGTCATAAATGGTGTGAAAACACAGGTACCGGATGTCGGGTTAGCACAATATTTAATTGTACCGGTGCTAATAAATGATGAAGTGACAGTTGTGATTGTAGATAAAAGCACATCAGGTATTACTTTACGCGATCAGAAAGGCTTTGATGAAACACGTAAGTTAACAGAGGTGACATTTGATAAAGTGGAAGTACCTGTTAACGAAATCATCGGTCCGATTGGTGATGGCTGGTCGATTATACAGGAAGGTTTATTGTCTTACAATGCAGCATTATCTTCCGTTGCGGTAGGTGCAATGGAACATATTGTTGAAATGGCAAGTGAATATGCAAAAATTCGTGAACAATTTGGCAACCCAATTGGACGATTCCAAGCCATTAAGCATCGATTGGCTGATATGAAGCTGGATTTAGAAACAGCCAGGTCTCTTTCTTATTATGCGAACTGGGCACTTGAAACTGCTGCAGAAGACCGAATCGAAGCGATTTGTAGTGCACGTATTTTTGCCACACAAGCCTTTATTCGTTTATCTGCTCACAATATTCAAATTCATGGTGGTATTGGTTTTACGGAAGAAATTGATTGCCATTTATTCGTCAAGCGTGCTCGTTTCTATGAAAATTATTTAGGTAGTATTGAACAATATTACGAGCAAGCAATTGAATCATTAAACTGGGAAATACCAGAAAAATTGATAGAGAAAGAAATCATTTTAAGCACACAGTAAATACGTTTTGTTTGTATCAGCAGCCATTATTAGATAAATTTCATAAATTAAGTTGTCGCTATGTTTTGGAGAGATTTCTCACTTGTAAAATACGTATTTCGTTTCTTACAGGGGAAATCTCTTTTGTGTACTTGTTTTCATAAGTAGATAAGACAAAATTTAATTTAGAGGGTGATAGAAATGTTTTTTAAAACAAATCGAACGGTTGAATCTTTATCGTACAAGCAAAAAGTACTATTAATGGTTGGTATATTTTTATGTATGGAACTTGGCCTTATGGTTTCTTCTGAGTTTTCAGTAGCACTACCAAAAATTATTGAAGATATTGGTGGAGTAGAATTTTATTCGCTTGTGTTTACGGCTAACTTAGCAGCTTCTGCAATTGTTACACCCATTGTCGGAAAGCTGAGTAATATTTATGGGCGTCGTCAGCTTTTAATTATCGGTATTTTAGTTATTTTAGTTTCAGAATTGCTGACACCAATGCTTGTATCGAACATTTATCACTTAATGATCTTCCGCGGTATACAAGGTTTAGGAGGCGCAGCAACAGCTGTCGTAGGCCTCATTGTTATTAGTGATATTTTTGATATTGAAAACAGGGCGAAGTTTTTAGGGTTTTATGGTGCGTTAAGTGCTATAACTGCCATTATTGCTCCAACTGTTGGCGGTATTTTCGTGCAATACATGTCATGGCATTGGGTATTCTATTCAATTCTACCAGTTGGATTACTTGGATTATTTTTCGTCATTAAATTCATGCCAGAAATTCCAAAAGCCAACAATTCAAGTTTAGACTTTAGAGGCATAACGATTTTAAGTACAGCCATTTTAATTTTCATCGGTATTACAACATTCGGTGGAACAAAAGTACCGTGGCAATCCGTAACAATGCTTGCGTTAGTTGTCGCTTTAGTAGCAATAATCTTTATCTTTATCAAGAGTCAAAAGAAAAGTATCGATCCAATTATCCCGTTACACTTATTCAAATATCGCGTCTTTATTATTTGTTTATTATCGGTAATGTCGATGATGTTTGCTGTAACGGGTTTACTTTACTTTTTACCGATGTTCTTACAAAACATGTATGGGTTCACACCGACTGAAACAGGCTTATTTTTAACTTATCGTGGGATTACATCATTTATTTTTGCTGCTGTGAGTGGCTTTGTAGTAGCTAAATTAAGAGACTTCCGGTTAGTTGCCATTATTGCAATGATCATCTTTGCAGGATCAATCTTTGCGTTAACATTCTTTACGACAACGATTACAACATTGGCGATAACGACAATTTGTTTAGTTTGGGGTACATCAAGTGGCGTTTTAGTATCGATTTTCCATACAGGCATTCAAATGAACTTGCCGAATAAAGATATTAGTATTGCAATGGGTGTTATTCAGTTATTTGTTGCAATTGGTTCACTGTTTGCAACATCACTGTTAGGTCTATTTTTACGCAATGCCGATTTAAGTGCAGGGTTTAGCTATATATTATTTACATGTTTCGGTGTCGTGTTATTTGCATTAGTAGTCTTTATTGCTGTATTACAACGTCGTGATCTACGCGCTGAATCAGAAGCAGAGGCGTTAAAACAACAGAATTTAGGAGGAGAGCTAGCTTAGTTCGATATACTTGTTCCAGCATTATTCAGTCGGGGTTCAACACCCGGCTGAATTAAAGGGGGCAGGTTGACCTCTCTAATTGGCGAGCTCGAAAAAATCTGGGCAAGAGTTAGCCGAGGTGTAATTGATCTTTACTTGGAGGAGGAAATGATATGGTTCCAGTAATGGCCGAAAAGTTACATGAAATTTTTGAGAAGCAATCGAAGTATCAATGGATAGCACGTAAGTCTACCGCGAAACAGCGCGCGGATAAATTAACACGTTTAAAGGAAGCTGTTTTAAATCGTATGGAGTGCTTTGCAAATGCTGCAAATCAAGATTTTATGATACCTGCTTCTACCGTTCAAAATCAAATTTACTCCGTTATTCATGCAATCGATTATGCAATTGAAAATGTAGCACAATGGATGAAACCAGAGCCTGTTGAAAACCCACAAGATGGCGAAGCATATATTTTATATGAAGCGCGTGGTCGTGTTTGTATTTTTGGTACTTGGAATTCACCGATGTCTGTCACAATTCATCCACTTGCAGAAGCACTAGCTGCTGGCAATTGTGTTGTCATCAAACCAAGTGAATTTAATCCGAACTATAATAAAGTATTACAAGAAGTGATTGAATCCGTCTTTGATGAGCAGGAGGTTGCGCTTGTACAAGGGGAAGCCGATGTATCAGAACAGTTATTAAAGTTACCTTTTGATCACTTTTTCTTTACGGGTAGTCCACGTGTTGGAAAAATTGTCATGCGTGAAGCTGCCAACCATTTAGCGGCAGTAACGCTTGAATTAGGAGGGAAATCTCCAGCCATTATAGAAAAAGGGTATGATTTAGTTAAGGCAGCACAAAATTTAGTTTTCGGTAAAGTGTTAATGGGTGGTCAGTTTTGTATTTCCCCAGATTATATTTTTGTGCATGAGGATGATGTTGCTACACTTGCCGAAACTTATTGTCAAATGACAGTAAACATGCTTTATAATGAAGGGGAAATCCGCTTGGAAGAGCGTACACAAATCGTAAATGAGCAACATTATAAACGCATTAAAAACTTATATGAAGATGCGCTAGCAAAGGGGGCAGTCATTTTAAGTGGTGGCACATTTGATGATGAATACCGCTTAATTGAGCCCACTTTACTTGGCGGTGTGACGAGAGAAATGCTTATCGCAGAGGAAGAGATTTTTGGTCCTTTAACATTTGTGCACACATATACGGATATCAATGACGTATTACATTATATCCAATCGAATCCGAAGCCACTCGCGTTATATATGTTTAGTGATCAAGAGGATTTCCAACAACAAATTTTGGCATCGACTTCCTCCGGTGGTGTCACAATTAATGGTATTTTCATGCATAATGTTCACTTACCATTGCCGTTTGGTGGTGTAAATAATTCTGGAATTGGTAGCTTCCATGGTATTCATGGGTTTAAAACATTTTCTCATAACCGTGCGATTTATAAAGTGAATTAATTAAAACGGTACCTGCTCTTTATAAAAGAGCAAGTACCGTTTTATTTTATCCATATACTGTAATGAAATAAAACTTAATAAAATAATGTAATTGAGCAAAAGGACTTATTAAATACCAATCAACCTCATAAAAAAATACAATTATATAGTGCATCATTATTCGAATCTATTACATAACAATGAACAAGCATAGTGTGTAATTGTCCTCTGTGATGATAAACTTGAGCTAAAATCTCTAATAACCATTCATATCGTGAGTATGTAACTCCCCAATAAGAAATAATTCTCTCTCGAAGGTCGACTTCAGTATAATTCAAATATTTATCTTCTAGAGATAGGTAATTTTTTAGCAATGTATCTTTCATCTCATTCGGTTTTTTATGTGAAAGAGACGAATAAAATTTGTTCATTTCAACTTGTGTTGCTCTGTCCGAGATGAGTAAATCAGCTTCACAAATTATAGCAATATGTTCTAATAGCTCACCGAGGGAGTGTTTACCTACTGATGGTCTTTTTTGAAAGTCATGTTCTGCTAATTTTTCTATCATTTCAACAATTGTCATTACAGCGAAACTAATTTGATGTAATGCACTCTTACAATATATATTCATCTTATCCCGCTTTATATTATTTAAAATACTTTTCGTAACAAACACACTGATGATTACGGGTAGTATCATGAAATTGTTCAATATCATTGCCAACATAGTGAGAGAATGATGAAACTGGGAATAAATTTGAAACATTCGTTAGTATTCGATTCTTCATTTCCTTCAAGATAAAGATGATAATATGATTCGACTTGGTGAAAGGTTTTGAATATTTTTTTTTTAGTACCGAATGGAATTTAAACTATAAAATTTTTAAAAATTACATATAAAAAAGGGATTAATCCCTTTTTGTCGAACTTAAACAATTAAATTAGGTTTAATGGAAGGGGTGAATAAAAAGAATTTGAAAGGACTTATGTACTGATAAGTGGATATAGATAATTTATTAACATATGAAAGAGTATAGACAAGCATATAATAAATTATATTTCGGATATGACTTTAGCACCTTTGTATGTTGATTAGAAGTGTTTGAAAGCATACTTTTAGATGATTTGTAGTGAAAGAAAACCTTTTAGAAACGAATTGAATTTATTGAATAGCAACCATCACCCTACATTACCAGACTATTATATTTACTAAATTTTCTTGCAATATTTACGCCTTCTACAAATAATCTGTGGAGGGCTTTTATTATAAAAGAAAGGTGGACGTTGGTATGGATGTAAACATATTGTGGATGTCGTTTATTGATGGTATTTCAACGTGGCTTGCTTATTTCATTGGTGGCGTGGATGATTTGATAAGAGCACTCGGTATTATCATGGCGATAGATTTTATATTGGGCTATATGGTTACTTGGTTCATTCAAGATGCAGATTCACGTAAAGCTTTTAAAGGATTTTTGAAAAAGGCAGCAATGCTATTAATGGTCGCTGCAGCGGTACAATTGGACAACGCCACAGACACGGGTGATTTCATGCGGAATGCTATGATTTTATTTTTAATCGGTATGGAAGGGATTAGCATGATAGAGAAGCTAGGACAATTAGGGATTAAGGTCCCTCGTATTTTGCAAAATACATTCTCACAATTACAAAATGAAAACGAGGACAAACCAAAGGGGAGTGGAAATAATTCGAAAAATGAGGGGGAACATTGATAGGTATTACGATTACGAGCTAACCAGCGAGATGATCGATTCCTATTATAGTATATGCTATAAAGCCGGTATTTGTATGACAACATCAAGAAATACTATAGCTACCTGAATCGGCACATGTTTGAACTTGACTGGGACAAAACGTTATGAGGACACTAAGAAGCATTTGAACGTACCATCACTTTTGCTATGCAGCGTGGGTTCCGATCATATATAAGGGGAATATTCGCTAATGAATTTGGTATATTTAATAAAACGGTATACCGCGAAATTAAAATTTTCAGAAAAAACAGCGAATAGGGAACGTCCTGTAACGTTTTTTTACTCATTCTATATTCCTAAATTTACCTCACTAATAAAACTGATTAAATCATATGAATAATGGGTGTATCATATTGTTGGAATAGTTTGAAATGTTTTGCGATAAAAGGTATTACAGTTTTAATGGATGTAAGGACGTTATTCAGGTAATGGAACTCTTTGATCAATCTCACAACAATGAACAAGCATAGCGTGTAATTGCCCCCTGTGATGATAAACGTGAGCTAAAATCTCTAATAATCATTCATATCGGGAGTATGTAACACCTCGATATGAAGTAATGTTCACTTGAAATTCGATTTCTGTATAATTCAAATTACAGCGAAATTAATTTGATGTAATGCACTCTTACAAAATATATTCATCTTATCCCACTTTATATTATTTAAAATACTTTTCATAACAGATACACTGATAATTGCGGGAGTATCATTGAATTGTTCAATATCATTGCCAACATAATGAGAGAATGATGAAACCGGGAATAAATTTGGAACATTTGTTGCTATTCTATTCTTCATTTCATTTCCTTCAAGATAAAGGTGATAATATGATTCGACTTGGTTGAACTCCATTTTTTCATCCCAATTTTGCACCCAATCATCATCACGAGTCCATGCTTCAAAGCGATTTAAATTTAGTTCAATCGCTCGTTTTTCAGCAACTTTTAATAGACCTTCGCCAATACCTTGCCGCGCGTAATAAGGATGAATCGCTATATGCCAAATCATACCCCCTAAGCCGCTACCTCTTGAACAAACCGAACCTTCTTCTACTTCATATTCAACGTCAATTAAACCTACAATGATTCCATCTATTTCAGCTACTAACTCAATAGAAGGATGTTCATAGACTCCTTTATGATTTAGTACATTGTCATAATAGGATGTATTTAGAAAAGCAAGCACTCGGCAGCGTAACCACCCTTGCTCATCCGTTTGCCAAATCTATTAATGTGTTCAGAAGTACAAAGATGGTATTCAAACTTCCAACATGAATAATCGTTTTTAGTATAATCACTTTTTTAATGTTACCAATTTTCAACATTATTTTATAACAGAGCCATTGATTAAATGGGTATTTCTTTTGATGAAAATCATAACATAGAATGAATTGGTTAATAAATGGAAAGAATTCAGAGTTAGCATTTGTTGATGAGAAATGAAATGATTTATTTAACACAAAAACTAAGAATGGTAAAGTTATGCACTTAATGCTAATGAGCAAATACTTCAATAACGAAGGTCGCTTATTCTTTTTCAACTTAATGACAGGTTAGCAAGTCGTGAGTTTAGAAAAGGGAACTGGAAAATAATAATAAATTCACATATTATTTGTAATGAATTTCTATATAATAAATGTAGGAAGGAGAACTACAGTTTCTCTAATGTTCCATTTTTATTGAAAAAGGGAGGAAACATTGAATGTCCATTGATAATGAAGATTTATTAGATAAAGGAAAAAGAAATGAAGTGAAAATGAAAGAAGCGAGGAGAGAAGGAGAACCGACTTCAGCTTTCAAAGGGGCTTCTTGGGTAGCGTTATTAATTGGTGTTACGGCTTATTTTATTGGCTTGTTTAATGCAAATATGCAATTAAACGAAAAAGGATATTACTTTGCAATATTAGTACTTGGACTTTATGCGTCGATCTCTTTACAAAAGGCTGTAAGGGATAAAGAGGAGGGAATACCGGTAACTCCTATTTATTATGGAATTAGCTGGGGCGCAGTTATTGTATCGATTGCACTAATGGCGATTGGTTTATACAATGCGGGAAGTATTGTTTTAAGCGAAAAAGGATTTTATGGTATGGCTTTTGTGCTTAGTTTATTTGCTGCAATAACGGTTCAAAAGAATATAAGGGATACACAGAGGGCTAAAGAAAGAGATTGAATTTGTGCAATTTTAACGGAGTATTTTTCATCAAGACGCCTTGATTGACAGAGGCGTCTATTTTCAATTTCTTTCGAGGAACCGGATCTTATAAAATAAAAGTGACGGTTAGAAGAAATAAGTATTCACGTTATTCTTTAATTACATAAACTAAATGATCAAATAATTTTCCATCTGTATACAGTGAAATTGCCCATTCGCCTGCTTCTGGAATGTTTACAGCTGAAGCACCGTGTGCATCTGCTCCATTATTCGCTCCTGAGAGACCTATCGTCCACCCCGCAGTTAAAATTGGATGGACAGTTCCAGTTTCTCTGTGAAGACCTATGACTGTTAGTTTCGTTTTCTCGGGCTTCTCAATTCCCCAAAGGTGCCACATCCACTTTTGATTGATATTTATACTTGGCATATCAGCACCAATAACACCTGATTTATTCTCATTACCCAAAATATCATTATTAAAAGTCACAGCTTTTTTATCCCAATCAATTTTCTCCAAATCACTTACTTCAACAAAGTTTGGTAGATTTTCAGGTAAAATTAACTTACTTTCAACTGTTTCATTTGTAGAGCAACCTACAGTCAAAAAAAGTGTACTCAAGAAAATAAACATCATTGTTTTTAGTTTCAAAAATTTCCCCCTTATATAATTGAACTTTCGAACATTTCATAAGTTGAAACACATGTACAAATATAGGTATGTGGAATTGTGGAAATACAAAAAGACTTGTGTAATTTTACTCACATGCCCTTAGATTGTTGAAAACGCCTTATAATATTATTTTTTCCCCAAGATTATCTAAATCCCTTGTTATTTTAAAAATAATAAGTATTCTATGAGACCTTTCTGTAACTCGCCCGAAATCTACAACTTGTTGTATTTCAACGATATCATTTGTATAAATTTTTTGGGATTCTCTCACTTCTATTATCGTTTCACCTAGGTTAGTAGCATCCCAATGAATTATGTTAAGTTCAACTACTCCTTGATAAGAAATTTCGATATTCAAATCATATTCCCCCTGTGCTTATATTGACTGAAAATTCAATCTTTTTTAATTGTAACACAGTAAAGAGTGAGTTGGGAAAAATGGGAAATGTAATAAGAGAAATTGAACATTTTATAGGAACACATAAATACTGCTATTTGTTAAAGTGTCTAATTTGTCTAGCAAAAAAACATCAAAAACCTTGGAAATATACGAAAATATGAAACCATAACGTGCTGCTTTTCGTATTAATCATATACGTTAAAATATTAAAGGATGAGAAGTACTTGTTACATTATAAAATATATAGTCAACAACACAAAGAGTGGGTCGTTTTAGTGCATGGGGCTGGTGGGAGCTCAACAATTTGGTACAAGCAAATTCGAGCATATCGTAAGCATTTTAATGTGTTGGTAGTCGATCTCCGCGGTCATGGTGATTGTGTGATTACAAACAGTCCGACCAAATATACACTTGATTTAGTTAGTCAAGATATTCTAGAAGTGCTCGATTCATTAAAGATTGAAAAGGCTCACTTTGTAGGGATTTCACTAGGGACGATGTTAATTCGTCAATTAGCTGAAACGAACCCAGAACGATTCCACACAATGTTGCTCGCAGGTGCTGTAATACGAATTACACCTCGACTGCATTTTTTACTTGGTATAGCCAATATATTTAAAAAAATGATTCCATTTCTGTGGTTATATAAAATATTTGCGTGGATATTAATGCCGAAAAAAGCGCATGAGTCTTCTCGCCATTTATTTATACAAGAAGCAAAGAAAATTAAGAATAGAGAATTTTTACGTTGGTTAACATTAACAGCTGGTATCGCAAAATATTTAGTGAAAATTAATGAAAAGGATACAAACATTCCGGCGCTTTATATAATGGGAGACGAAGATTATGTATTTTTAGAGCCAGTGAAGCGATTAGTGAAAGAGCAACCATCAAGTAAACTAGTCATTTTAAAAGACAGTGGTCATGTATGTAATGTAGATCAAACGGTGAAATTTAATGAAGTGTCGTTACAATTTTTATGTAATGTATTGAAATAACAAGTAAATTCATTTCATAGGTTTCAAAGGAAATATCCTTTCTGTGGTAAATAACGAATAACAAACAGTAAGAGTTGCTAATTCAAAAGCAGTTCTTACTGTTTTTATTGTTTCAAAAAGTTTATTTGGATATAGCGCGTATGCTGAATTTGGGATTTCAGCATATGCAAATGATTTATGTGCTGATAGGATGGATTCTACTTACGTAAAATCACGTAATTTATAGTACCTTAGAATGCTCTTCTTGCTTACTTTGAATGAGCCAATTGATACTTATAAAGTACCCAATAATCGGGGAAATGCCGTAGCCCATTAAAATAACGGGAAAGTGTCCAAAAAATGTTGTAATTAATAGTGTAAGAAAGTATATACCTAGACTAATGGATGTGATTTTTTGCTTTTTAGGCGGGAAAAACAAGAACGGTATGATAAGGATGAATAGTGAAGTTAAAGCAATGATAAACCATAGGAATCCTAAATCTTTTGCCATAAACAAGATATCTTCTACATATGGAACAGGTGCTAAACTATCTATAAAAATCCAAGAAATAATAACAAAGGTTAATGGAATAAGCAATAGAGTAAAGCGAATGCTATATCGATTTATGTTACATACGAATAAAACTAAAGTTGAAATTACAAATGCTGTAACAGTTGATGCATCAGGTTGTAAAACTAATAAAAAGGATGTAGTGAGAACAATTAGATAGGATTTCCACCATTGATTTTTCGATAATAATGTACTAAGTAGTATAAGAAGTAAAGGCAAAAAAACATTCGATATATTAATACTAATGGGTCCTAATGTAAGCCATCTATGAACGCCCTCTACCCCAGAGTCAAGGAAGGTCAATAACAATAAAATCATAATTGTAACAACCGGCAAATAGAGTTTTCCTTTTGTGTTCGGATTGATTTTTTTCTTCTTAAACATGAGGAAGGATAGTAAGATGAAAAGTATTGTAACAATAATATTTTGTAACCAAATACTTTTTGGTATATCGTTTATGTACATAATGATTGCACCTAGTAAAATAGCTGGAAAAGTGATGAATGATAAATAGTGAATTTTTTGCATTACATTCTCCTTAAGAAGTATTGATCAATTACAAATAAATATTTTAGCATAGGAAATGTTCTGTATCTATGTTTGTTATGAGGCGAAAAGGAAGTTATTATTAATAGTATATTCATTGCTTCATAAGTTACCAACATATATAACCACCTATATACTTACATGAAATGGATGTTCTTATTCTAGCATAATCGCCTAATGTTGGGGATGAGTTATAGAGCAATGCTAGAATGGTAATACATAGTACTGCTATGTTTAATAATTATGCGTTTACTTTCTTGGTAAAAAAGCAAAGCAAAGCCAAGGGTTCTTCCTGCACATAACGGAAAGAGGGAAAATAATGACATTACAACAGTTAAAATATGTAATCGAGGTTGCGAGAAGTCGTTCAATTAGTAAAGCGGCTCAAAATTTATTTATTAGCCAGCCAAGCCTTTCGAATGCGCTAAAGGAGTTAGAAAATGAAGTGGGTATTGTGATTTTCTTGAGAACGAACAAAGGAATTATCATGACACCTGAAGGAGCGGAGTTTTTAGGTTATGCTCGTCAAGTAGTTGAACAAGCCGCTCTTTTAGAAAATCGGTATTCAACTACGCAATCATCGCAACAACATTTCTCCGTATCCGCCCAGCATTATGCGTTTGCGGTAAGTGCATTTGTACGCCTGCTAAAAGATTACGATCGAGATGAATACGAATTTACGTTAAGAGAAACAAAAACTTATGAAATTATTGAAGATGTGAAAAATCTACATAGTGAAATTGGTATTTTATATGTGAATGATTTCAATAAAAAAGTAATTCATAAATTTCTTAGAGAAGATAATCTCATTTTTCATGAGCTGTTTGAAGCAAAGCCACACGTATTTATTAGCTCACAAAATCCACTCGCAAAGCAAGATTTCGTGACATTAACAGATTTGATCCCTTTTCCGTATCTTTCCTTCGAACAAGGGGACTATAATTCTTTTTATTTTTCTGAGGAAATTTTAAGTACGATTTCTAGGCCTAAAAATATTCGCGTGAGTGACCGGGCTACGCTTTTTAATTTATTAATTGGATTGAATGGTTATACAATTTCTACGGGTGTGATTAGTCATAAACTAAATAGTAAAGATATCGTTTCGGTTCCTTTGCATGTGGATGAACGGATTACAGTAGGGTATATTACACATAAAAATGTGAAAAATAGCCCTTTGGCGAATATTTATATTGAATATTTAAAAGAAACAATTGCTGAAGAATTGGTTTAGCCATAGTTTTAAACTATAGCTAGTGATACATTTTATGTGTTATCTACTAGCAATTTAATCATGCTACAATCTCCTTACATTACAAATTAAAGGGGATACACACTATGACAGTAAAAAACATCACTTCACCATTTCGACATGATCATGTAGGGAGCTTATTACGTCCTATAAATTTATTACAAGCACGTGAACAATATAAATCGGGTGCAATCACATATGACGAATTAACGAATGTAGAAAATGATGAGATTATCCGCATTATTGAAAAGCAAAAAGAAAATGGGATATTAGGCGTTACAGATGGCGAATTCCGTAGAAGCTGGTGGCATTTTGATTTTTTAGGCGAGCTTGATGGCGTTGAATTATACGCGAAAGAAACGGGTTTGAAATTCCACAAAATGGAGACACGTAAAGGCGGTATTCGTGTTGTTGGCAGTATTGATTTTTCAACACATTCATTTGTAGAGCATTTTAAATTTTTAAAAGAACATGCTGGAGACGCAGTAGCAAAACAAACGATTCCAAGTCCGAACATGCTTTTATGTCGCGCGGATATCGAATTCGAAAAATACGAAGACCGAGAGAAATTCCAGCAAGATACGATTTTAGCTTATCAAAAAGCGATCCAAGCATTTTATGATGCAGGATGCCGCTATTTACAATTAGACGATACGGCTTGGGCAGATTTCTTTTCAGAAGAGGGACATAACAAGCTGCGTGAGCGAGGTTTAGAACCAGCGGAAGAATTAAAAGTATTACAACGTATGATTAATGAATCCATTGCTCATAAACCAGAAGATTTAATCGTAACAATGCATATTTGCCGAGGTAACTATAAATCGAATTATTTCTCAAGTGGTGGCTATGATTATGCTTCTGAAGTCATTTTTGGAGGTTTACATGTAGATGGTTTATTCCTAGAGTTTGACGACGAGCGTTCAGGAAGTTTCGAATCATTAAAATACGTTAACCGTAAAGATTTAAAAATTGTATTAGGTTTAATCACTTCTAAGTCAGGTGAATTAGAAGAGAAGGAATATATTAAAGCGCGTATTGCAGAAGCGGCAACATATGTACCACTTGAACAGCTTTGTTTAAGTCCACAATGCGGCTTCTCATCGACAGAAGAAGGTAATATTTTAACAGAAGAACAACAATGGGAGAAACTTCGCTTTGTTAAAGAAATTGCAGACGAAATCTGGCAATAAGGTATTCTCTGCAAAGATGGAATGGTTTGCAAGAAAAATAGACAAATAACTAGTTCGTCTACTTTTTAGAGGAAAGGCTATTATCTTTAAATGGAAATTTTGATTCTCTTGCTAAAGATGATAGCCACGCTCATAAATACAATATACATATTGGAGGATATCATGAATACAGTCAACCCTATTGAAATAGTTAATCACAGTAAATTAAAAGGCTTTCATTATATTTTAATCATTTGTTTGTTTTTTATTATGATGTTCGACGGCTATGATGTTGTTATTTATGGGGCGACCATTCCTTTGTTAAAAGAAGAATGGGGATTCTCTAATATCGTAGCGGGATCAATTAGTAGTTATACAACGATGGGAACGGCAATTGGTGCGGTCTTATTCGGTTTGTATGCAGATCGTTTTGGAAGAAAAAATATTATTATTTTTACAACCTTCCTTTTTAGTTTATTTACATTATTATCTGGATTTGCAACAACGCCTCTCTTATTTATCATTTGTCGTGTCATTGCAGGATTAGGATTTGGGGGAGTTATGCCGAATGTTGCTGCTTTAATTTCAGAATATGCCCCGACAAAACATCGTGCGGCTATTATTTCATTCATTTTTTGCGGGTACTCTGTAGGTGCGATGCTTGCCTCATTTAGTGGACAAGTATTTCTAGAAAAATTCGGGTGGCAACCTGTTTATTGGATTGCCGGGTTACCACTGCTTATCTTGCCATTTATCGTGCGTATCATTCCAGAATCCCTTAATTCTTTAGTTCAACAAAAGGATACGAAAGCGCTAGCTGCTGTCCTTCGAAAAATAGAGCCGACGCTTCCGAAAGGTGTTCAATTTACATTTGCTGAGCAGCTAGCAAGTCAAAAGTCGCCAGTACGCGATCT
This sequence comes from Solibacillus cecembensis, assembly GCF_050272495.1. Lineage (NCBI taxonomy): Bacteria > Bacillati > Bacillota > Bacilli > Caryophanales > Caryophanaceae > Solibacillus > Solibacillus cecembensis. The sequence goes on from NZ_JBNNMF010000003.1 coordinate 82,388, forward strand.
GTTCAAAAATAAACTAGCTTTAAGTACGACGATGTTTTGGTTATCATGCTTCTGTACATTTATCTTAATGTATTCTTTAAATACATGGCTTCCAACATTAATGATGAATGCAGGCTATAACTTAAAATCGAGTTTGATGTTTATTGTAGCGCTACAATTCGGTTCAATTGCTGGCACAATGGTATTCGGCAATTTCATTAAATATTTTGGTTTCAAACGTGTCCTTATCCCACTTTATTTAGTTGGAGCGGTATCACTGACACTGATTGGTTTTTCGAAAAATATTTATGTTGCTTATGGGTTAATTATTATTATTGGTGCTGCTTCACTTGGCTTACAAAATATGTCGAATGCCTATGTAGCGGAATATTATTCAGTCGATGTACGCGCGGCTGCACTCGGTAGTACAATGGCTTTTGGACGTATTGGTTCCATTGTTGCCCCAACGTATATGGGGATTTTGTTAACATTTAATTTACAACCACAGATTAACTTTATGGCAATTGGTATTGCGGCGATTTTTGGTGCAATCGCTATGAGTTTTATTCGTGAAGAACGTGCAGACTACACGGTAGAAAAGAGCACAATATCTAATAAAGTCACAAATGTAAAAGCTCCTGCGAATAGTTTATAAACTTTGTTAGTCAAATAATAAAAGATTTCCTTTCATTTTGGCAAAATCACATAAAAAACAGGAACGTTGATTGGATAGCGTCCTGTTTTTTTATTGCGGAAACGGTGGGCCCTGCTAAGTGACTTCATATAAAAGCTGTATGGCATTGACTAAGTGAAACTGGTTCAAGTAAAATAAACTTTTTCCTTCAAACCACATGCATTTTGAGCGTTTTTTGCTGGAATTTCAGGTTAATAGCCAATTAGTTAGCTGTAATAGCCAAATTTACGCGGATAATAGCCAATCTTCAGCAGGTTATAGCCAAAATAATGCAGTTAATAGCCATTCCACGTTTTAATAGCCAATTTACCTCAATTAATAGCCAAATTTGCTACCCCTCTATACTTTGCAGACGTTTTCCATTCTAAAAAAGGGAGGGATATGGCAAGAACAGATTTTGGTGTTGTCCCATTTATGATATACTCTATTTTGGTAAAATATTTGATGGATCATTATATTAAACCAATTCATATTTAAGTTATCAGCAATAAGCAATTGGTTACTTTGAATTCTTAAGCTGATAAGATTGAATTATTTCACTTCAAGGTAATCGTTATTCAAGATTTACTTTTTAAATGAAGGATGGTACACTTAGGTCTATTAAACAACAATATATTGTGTTCGTTTTACAAAGGTGCTACTATATGTAGTTTAAAAGGGAAGTTCGGTGTAATACCGACGCTGTCCCCGCAACTGTGAAGCTGACGATGATTAAATCCACTGTACATTCGTATGGGAAGGAAATCAGAGAATGAAGCAAAGCCAGGAGACCTGCCTTTATTAAAACAAATCGATCATTTCTTCGGGGACTAAGAAATGGGGACGTCACCATTTTTGGGTATTATTAACGTTTCCATTTTCGGCTATCTCTGTTAAAAGAGATAGCCTTTTTAATTTGTTTCAGCCGAAGTCTCCTACTACTATAAGTGGGGGATGAGTGCCAAATAGGCAAATTCTATTCAGTGGGATTCAAACCCCGGCTGAATCAAGTTAAGCCCCGGTGGATGTCACAGATTTTTTAGGGGAGTTTTTCAAGCGAGCTTGAAAAAATCTGGACACAATTACGCCGAGGCGTAATTGATAATTTACGAAAAGAGGAATTTATATGAAACTTTATACGAAAACAATTTGTCCGAAATGTCTTTGGGTGAAATCTGAATTGCAAAATGCAGGACTTGAAGCGGAAATTATTAATATTGATCACGATGAACAAGCAAAGCAAAAAATTATAGATGCAGGTCTTTTAAGCGTGCCCATTTTAGAAGTGGACGGAATGTTTATAGCAGATGTTAAGGAGATTATTGCTCAAATTGAGTTGATTACACAATGATTGTTTACGCGAGTCGTACAGGGAATGTGCGTAGTGTTGTTTCGAAGTTAGAAAAGGAATCCATTGAAATTTCGGAAGGATTACAATTGAAAGAGCCGTATTTATTAATCACTTACACAGATGGATTAGGAGCTGTCCCTGCAAAAGTTTCTCATTTTTTAGAAGAGAATCAAGCATTTTGTAAAGGGGTAGTTGTTAGTGGCAATAGTAACTTTGGACATACGCAATTTGGCGGTGCTGGTGAAAAAATTGCCGTAACATATGACGTACCTTTAGTGTGTAAATTAGATTTACGGGGCTATCAAGCGGACTATGACGTAATACAAGCATTTTATGAAACGAGGGTGTTAGGATGAAAACATATTTAAAGCTTAATAATGATGTATTGAATCGTTATAGCACAACAGGTCAACTTGAATTAGAAAAAGATCAAGAAGCGACACGCCGTTACTTTTTAGAATATGTCAATGTACGTTTACGTTACTTTATTGATCTCGAAGAAAAAATTAGCTATTTAGTTGATGAAGGGTACTATGAGAAAGAATTTATCGACATGTATGAGATGGAATTTATTAAGCATCTGTACAAAAAGGCTTATGATTATAATTTCCGTTTCCCATCATTTATGAGTGCCAGCAAATTTTACGATAGCTATGCAATGAAAAGTCGTGATGGGGAAGAAATTTTAGAAAAATATGAAGACCGCATTGTCATTATTGCCTTGTATTTAGCACAAGGTAACAAGGATTTAGCGGAACGTTCTGTTGAAGCGATAATGGAAGCTTACCAACCGGCAACGCCAACTGCATTAAATAGTGGGAAAAAAGCACGTGGGGAATTAGTAAGCTGCTTTAAACTGTCAATGGATGACTCGATGAATAGCATTTCTGAAAATATTGGTTATTGCCTAGAGCTATCACGTCTTGGCGGTGGTGTTGGGGTGAACTTAACGGATTTACGTCCATTAGGTGATCCGATTAAAGAAATTTTAAATCGTGCAAGCGGTGTAATGCCAGTAGCAAAACTGTTGGAAAACTCTTTTAGTTATTCCAATCAGCTAGGTCAACGAAATGGCTCTGGCGTTGTTTATTTAAATATTTTCCATGCGGATATCGAAAATTTCATTTCATCGAAAAAACCAAATGCAGATGATAAAATTCGTCTCGCTACTTTATCTACGGGTATTATTATTCCGAGTATTTTCTTCAACCTCATGAAACGTGATAAAGATATTGTGTTATTTAGTCCATACGATATTTTTAAAGAATACGGCAAGCGCATGTCTGAGGTTTCAATTTCGGAAATGTACTATGAGCTACTAGACAACCCAAAAATCCGTAAAATCAAGCGTTTAAACGCACGTAAACTTTATACAGAAGTGAAAAAAGCACAATTTGAATCGGGCTATCCATTTGAAATTTTTGATGATAATGTCAATGACGTGCACCCACTTAAAAATATTGGCCGTGTGAAGATGTCAAACTTATGTACAGAAATTTTACAAGTGCAGCAAACAAGTTTAATTACAGATCAAGATGAACCGAATGAATACGGGCTAGATGTATCGTGTAATTTAGGTTCAATTGATATTCATGCAGCAACAAAAGTAAATGATTTTGGCGCATTGGTAGATACGGCGATGCACTTATTAACGAATGTGTCTCAAATGACGAACATAAAAAATGTCCCGTCTGTTGTAAAAGCCAATAAATTAATGCATTCAGTTGGGCTTGGTTGTATGAATCTACATGGCCACCTTGTTACTGAAGAAATCATGTATGGCTCAAAGGATTCTGTTGATTTTATGGATCATTTTATGGAAGCGATGAACTACTATTCACTTCAATCATCAATGGAAATTGCAAAAGCGAATGGCGAAACGTTTTACCGTTTTGAAGATAGTGATTACGCAACAGGCATTTATTTTGATCAATACGTAAATGAAGTTGAAAAAGAACTATCTCCTGTTGTGTTAAAAGCACTTGGGAATATTCCAGTCATTACGCCAAAAATGTGGGAAACGTTAAAGCAGGATGTGATGCAATATGGTTTATTCCATTCTTATCGTTTAGCTATCGCACCGACAGGAAGTATTTCATACATTCGTAGTTGTACGGCTTCAATTGCTCCGAGTACAGAGCGTGTAGAAGTACGTGATTATGCAGATAGCCGTACAATTTATCCGATGCCACATTTAACAAATGAGAACAGTCATTTGTATGTTGAAGCGTATGATGTTAATCCATATGACTTAATCGATTTATATGCAGCTTCTCAAAAACACGTAGACCAAGGGATTTCGATGACACTTTATGTAACGGACAACTGGACAACAGAGCAGTTGGCTAAAGTATACATTTATGCATGGATGAAGGGAATTAAGTCCGTTTACTATGTACGTCAACGATTACAAAGTTTAGAGGAGTGTGTAGCATGTCAAATATAGTTTATGAGGCGGTCAATTGGAATAAGTCAACGAGTGAACTCGCACAAGTATTTTGGGACCAGCAATGGAAGCAAATTTGGTTACCTGAAGAAATTGCCGTAAGTAAAGATATTAAACAGTGGAGAAATTTCGAGCACCAAGATACGTATAAAAAAGTGCTTGCAGGATTAACTTTACTAGACACTGTCCAAACAAATATCGGGATGAACCGTGTTGTTGCTTTCACACCTGATTTACAAGAAAAGGCAGTTCTAACTGTTTTTGATGCTTTTGAGGCAATCCATGCGAAATCTTATTCGTATATATTCACAACGCTTTGTACGAACGAAGAAATAGATGAGCTATTTGAATGGGTAAAGAAAAATGAGTTCTTACAATATAAAGCAAATAAAATTGCCGATGTTTACAACAGTATTGAGGAAGACGATCCAGAAAGTCTCTGGAAAGCAATGTACGCGTCTGTTATGCTTGAATCTTTCCTGTTTTACTCTGGCTTTTTCTACCCATTGTACTTAGGTGGACAAGGTTTCCTAAGAAATAGTGCGGAAATCATATCACTTATATTACGTGATGAATCTATTCATGGTGTGGCAGTAGGATTTTTCGGTCAAAATTTATTTAAGAAATTTCCACTGGAAAAACAAGAAGAGTTAAAGTTATGGGGCTATGAATTATTACTGGATTTATATCAAAATGAAATGAACTATACAGATGATGTTTATGCGGAAACAGGATTATCGCCTGAAGTTAAGGCTTATGTACGCTATAATGCCAATAAAGCGTTAATGAATATCGGTTTCGATCCAATGTTCCCAGAAGAAGAAGTGAATCCGATTGTTATGAATGGTATTCGTAATGAAGGTTCTACTTACGATTTCTTTTCACAAAAAGGGGCTACGTATGCAAAAGCAAAAGTAGCGCCGATTACAGATGACACATTTAATTTTAATCGTTAAGGATGAAGAATAATGAACTTAGAAGTTAAAATCAAAAGAACACACGCGGATGCATTGCTACCTATGCAAGCCAATCCAGGTGATGCTGGAATGGATCTCTATTCAATTGAAGCAACGGAGATTCCAGCAGGAGTAGCTAAACTCATTAAAACAGGCATTCAAATTGAATTACCAAAAGGCACAGAAGCTCAAATTCGTCCGAGAAGTGGACTGGCATTAAAGCATAGTGTAACCGTACTAAACAGTCCAGGTACAATTGATGAAGGCTACCGAGGCGAAATCGGTGTCATTTTAATTAATCATGGTAACGAAACGTTCATAGTAGAAAAATCGATGCGTATCGCCCAAATGGTTATTCAATTTGTTCCATCAGTTCAACTGCAAGAAGTAAATGAATTATCTCAAACAGTCCGTGGAACATCTGGATTTGGAGCGAGTGGTACAAAATAGGGTGAAGCTGGCCATGATAGGCTCGTGACCAGTCTATCAAGTGCATACTTGATTACAAAATAATTAATCGTCACAAAAAGCCCTGAAACCCTTGATAAACAAAGGTTTTAGGGCTTTTACATTAACTCAATCCATTCGTGTGCAAAGTAAATACTTTCAAATCTTCAGAACTAAGACTATAAGACTCAACTTTCTTCTTGTGTTGCTTAACTACTTCAATCGTATCATCATAACAATAAATAGAGAAGTTAACAATTTTTCCGCCTTTTTTTACAGTCAAGATGAAAGGTGTAACCGTTGTTTCTGGATTTAGAAATAACTGTTCATTCCCTTTTAAAATGAAGTGTCTTTTTAAAATATACGCTTCATTAAAATAGTCAATAAATTCACTTTTTGCATGTTCTTCTAATTGCTTTCCGTTAAATGTTAACGACACATCTTGTGCATCAAGTTTTGAAGTTAATGCAAACTTTTTTAGTGTCCATGACACAAGTGAACTAGGAGCGTTAAATAAAAAAGTAAACATAGTAAAAAATAGTACTGTAATAACGATAATCCAAAACATATCCTATCAACTCTTTCATTAATTATATTTGGTAACGCTCAAGATGGTATTTTCTAACGGTTAAGTTATTAAATACAATCATTTTTTTACTTTCCTACCTATTTAAATAGCCCGAATCACATTTAGTTTGCATCATGCTAATAGTGGAAAGTCTAATTAATTTTTATAATAGCTTCATCAAATTGTAAACACAAGGAATTAAGCAAGATAACACAAAATGTTCTTAAACGTAAAATGATTTTTCAATATAACTTCATTCCGATGAAATGGTATCAAATCAACGTTCTTAGCTAAACAGATGGCTTGGATTTCAAAGTGGATGGCTAAAATAGTAGTGAAGTGGATGGTATACTGTAGATGAATGTATATTAATATGAATATTTTTTACCTGGAATGCCTCTGTTGAGTGGCATATAGCAATAGACATAATGGAGTGAGTATTTATGGATTGGAAGCCTGACAGAAAAGCAAAAAAAGCGATTTATAAACAACTCGCACAATATATTGAGCAGGGGATTGCAGATGGGACATTCCCTCCTGACAAGCCATTACCATCGGAGCGAAATTTGGCGAATGTTCTCAATGTAAATAGAAGTACTGTGGTCAATGCATATGACGAATTAGAATCGATGGGACTAATTCAAAGAACTAGAGGCAGCGGTACGACCATTAGTAAAGATATATGGGGAATTACAAAAAAACGAATTCCTAGTTGGAGTAGATATATTGATGCGGGTTCCTTTTTACCGAATCTCCCTGTCACACAAAAAATAAGAAAAGAAGCTGTTGAACATAACCTAATTAATTTAGCTACCGGCGAATTGGCAGAAGAACTTTTCCCGAAAAGTTTTCTAAGGGAGATTACCTCAACACGTTCTTTTATCGGGAGCCTTGGATATGACCATCCACAGGGAAGTGAAATCTTAAGAAATACCCTTACGAAACATGTAAAAGACAGTCGGGGGATTGAAACGACTCCTGCATCTATCCTTATTACATCGGGGGCGCAACAAGCATTACATTTAATCGTACAATGTTTGTTAAAGCCTGGTGATGCAATTGCAATTGAAGATCCTTCCTATAACTATAGTTTGCCGTTTTATAAATCAGCAGGTATACAAATTCACCTTTTACCTGTCGATCAGGATGGCATTAACCCGGAAGATTTGCACGTATTATATAAAAAACATCGTATTAAAATGATCTTTTTAAATCCAAATTTCCAAAATCCAACAGGTTCCCTAATGAATGTGAAGAAAAGAGAGGCGATTTTAGATATCTCCTCAAAGCTTGGAATTCCAGTTGTAGAGGACGATCCGTATAGTTTAACAGCTTTTTCAGGAGATAAAGTCCCTACCCTTAAATCATTAGATAGACATGGCAATGTATTATACATTAGTTCCTTGTCCAAAATTGTTGCCTCTGGACTTAGAATAGGGTGGATTATCGGGCCAACATCGGTAATTGAAAGGTTATCTGATGCTAAGCAACAAATTGATTTTGGCCATTCCAGCTTTACACAGTGGATTGCGAATGATTTTTTAGAGTCGCATACATTCAATGCGCATATGAAAAGTTTAATTGAAGAATTAGAAAAAAGGCGAAATCAAATTATGAAAAGTTTGGATACGTATTTAAAATACCAAGTGGAATATACTATCCCTCAAGGTGGTATTCATATATGGTGTAAAATCCGTAAAAATTATAATGAAAACCAATTACTCGAAGAATCGATTAAAAGAGGTATCATTTATGTTCCTGGCTCGACAATGGGATCTAAAAATGGCTATGTTCGTTTTACTTTCGCAAGAGCAGATGAAAATTCGATTGATGAAGGAATCAAAAGGTTTGCACAAGCGCTAAATGGTTTATGATTTTTTTCTTGAAAAAGCAGCAAATAAAGAAGTGAAAAACGAAATATGAAGTCTGTCCGAGGTCCTTAATAAAGAAATGCGGATGTATTGATTGTGTTTTTTAAAAAATTTATTCCGCAAATTTCACCCCATTTGTGAGTGGTCTCCGGAAAATTGGGGTGTTTTTTATTAGAAATCGTCTTTTTTTGATTGTCATTTTCGTCAATTTGCATTTTTTTTGAAGCAGGAAGTAGGGAGAGGAAAGGACCTTCTTTGTATGTATTTTTTGTGAGAAAGTCAGTGGTAGCGGTACTTTACTAGATCAATGCTATTGAGCCATCTATGCACGAAAACAATGCTAAAGTTAATTTATTAAGTGCGCAATATATTGTTTTAAAAAAAACTTTCATTTAGGACTAGCCAAACTCTATTTTATGTTATATAATAAATGTAATAACGTCGTTTAAAAGAAATCAAATAAATTCACATATTACAAAGAGTAATCATGTAATGTAAGATACTTTTTGTAATATGTGGATTTTTTCTTTCGATGAAGAATGATATTATTGAATACAATTAATGGAGGTCATTTAAATGACACAACAAGGTACAGTAAAATGGTTTAACGCAGAAAAAGGTTTCGGTTTCATCGAAGTAGAAGGCGGAAACGACGTATTCGCTCACTTCTCAGCTATCCAAGGTGACGGTTTCAAATCACTTGACGAAGGTCAAAAAGTTGAATTTTCAGTTGAAGACGGTCAACGTGGCCCACAAGCTACAAACATCGTAAAACTTTAATTTTAATGATGTAACCATAAAAGGCTGCCCCAAAAGTTATTTCGATAACTTTTGGTGGCAGCCTTTTTTTGTTGTTAAATGCTACTGAAATCACAGTCACAAACAACTATCCAACAACGATTACGAAAGATTTTCTTGAATTTCTGCATTATATAGAAAATCATACAATCAAGTTAAAAAAGATCAATCAGCATATTGCACGAAAAGATCTTGTAGCGATGTATGCGCTTATGCCTGAGCCCAAGTTAGTATTACATTTCCGTTCCTACTTTTTTATGAACTTCAGTATAGTATACTTTGTATTAGTTAGGAGGAGGACAGAATGCAACCAATTGATTTAAACAAACGAATTCATATTTTAGATTATTTAAGAGGATTTGCACTATTAGGAATTATACTAGTAAATATCCCAACACTTCTTAGGATTGAATTACCACAAACATCAATAAACATCGCATACAGTAACATTTTAACTCTCTTTGTAGAAGGTAAATTTTTCTCAATTTTTTCATTTTTATTTGGATTAGGATTTTATATTTTTTTAACACGTGCTAAGGCCAAAGATGAAAAGGCTTTTTTATTTTTCATAAGAAGAATCGCCATTTTGTTTTTAATAGGAATTGTGCATATGTATTTCCAACCCGGTGAAGCGTTAACAATCTATGCAATATTTGGCTTAGTAGCTTTACCATTCTATAAAGTACGTAAAGAAATAAATTTAGCTTTAGGTCTTACCCTCTTAGGAATAACTGCTTACTTAGGTTTAAAAATAGCTATGCCATTCCCGCTGATTTTACTTGGTCTAGCAGCAGGGCAGTATCGAATATTTGAAGAAATTGAAGATAATCGAAAAAAGATAACAATTTTTACAATCGCTATGTTTGGTGTAAGTTTAGTTGGTTGGCTTTATCAATGGCAATATGCACCACATGCATACTTACCACTTGATAATTTGTCGGACGAACAATTAACTAATCATATAGAAAAAGTAACGATGTTTCCATTAATCGGGATGCAAATCAGTCCATTTGTTTCGGCATTCTATATAGGGACATTAGTGATAATACTTCAACATCCGTTGTTACAAATACTTCTTTCCCCATTAAAAGCGTATGGACGATTGGCTTTAACTAACTATTTAGGACAAACTGCACTTATTTTATTGATTGGAAATGCATTAGATTTAATTTCGAACATCGATTTAATTTCCTCTCTCTGGATCTGTGTTGGAATTTACATTTTGCAATTACTATTTAGTAAGCTTTGGTTGGTATTCTTTAGATTTGGACCAATTGAATGGCTATGGCGGATGGGCACCTATTGGAACGTTCCCCCACTTTTAAAAATGAAATCAGAAGATAGTAATTAGTAAATTATTAGTTGCAATAATAAAAAGTACTACACTTTTTCACCCCTTCTAAAAAAAATCGAGTATGGTAGAGTTTGCCCTCCATACTCGGTTTTTTGCTATTGAAATGAAATTTTTTTTTAAACAACCCAACAATAAAGCCATCCAACCCAAAATAGTTATCTTCGTCAGACATTGGGATCATTTTTCGTATTTCAATTGCGTTTAATGACTGAAATATTTCTTTAAAATGCATGTTGACTGAAATGGATATCATTAAACTTTAATGTTTAGACTTTTACGAAAAATCAAAATAACCTATGCTATAATGGAGACTATCATTCTATAAAGTCACTGAGGGATAGCTAATGAAAAGACGTTCGTTAAATTTTCAATTTTTCAAATATAATATTTTTTTAGTCGTAACGGTATCATTTCTTATTATTATACCTACTTATTTCATAATGGGGGAAATTGTAGAGCACGAAATTGGAGATCGCGCTCTAAGTGTTGCGAAAGTGACCTCTAAACATCCAGATATTATAGCAGGATTAAAGAAGGCGGAAACAACGGAAGCGTTACAACAACTCGCTTTAGAAATACAAGAAAGTGTCGAAGCCGAATATGTTGTACTAGGGGATGAACAAAGTATACGTTATGCACACCCAGTGAAAGCGCGGATTGGCGAAGAGATGGTTGGAGATGACAATGATCAAGCGTTAATCGAAGGTGAGGCATATATTTCAGTTGCCGAGGGTACTTTAGGAAAGGCTTTACGTGGTAAGGCGCCGGTAAAAGATGAAGATGGAAAAATAATCGGTGTTGTTTCTGTTGGATTTTTATATGAGGATATTTTCTCGATGAATCTCGATTATGGACGCTATTTGATCGTATTATTTATCATTACCTTATTACTGTCAATCATCATATCTACATATTTATCGAATAAAATAAAGAAGCAGCTATTAAACTATGAACCACAGGAAATCGTAAAAATATTGACTGAGCGAAATGCTATTTTAGAGTCGATTCGAGAAGGCATTATTATGGTAGATACAGAAGGCACGATTACATTAAGCAATCAGTCTGCGAGCGCCATATTAAATAATGATCAACCTGTAGTAGGTCACAATATTAGTACAGTCATCCCGAATACGCGATTAATTAAAGTGATGGAATCGGGGCATGAGCAATTAAATCGAATGATGACAATCAATGGTGTAAAGACATTAGTTAACCGCGTGCCCATTATTAATGAGGGGAAAGTAATCGGTGCGGTGTCGAGCTTCCGACCTTTTGAGGAAATTGATTTAGTGGCGGATGAATTATCACAAGTGAAGCAATATATCGCATCATTACGCGCTCAAACACATGAGTATAATAATTTTCTTTATACGATTTCAGGTTTGCTGCAGTTAAAGGAATATGATGAAGCACTACATTTAATTCATTCAGAGCGTCTCGGTAACCATGCGTTAATCTCCTTTATTAATGAGCATATTAAAGATACATTTATTAGCGGCTTAATGATCGGATTTTATAATCGTGCAAAAGAGTTGAAGGTGACGCTCATATTAGATGAGGATAGTTATTGTGGGAAACTGGGTCAATATTTTGAAAAGCATTTATTAATTTCAATATTAGGGAATTTGGTGATGAATGCATTTGAGGCGGTTGAACATTTAGAGGAAGAAGAGCGAATGGTTCGTATATATATTTATGAATATGAAAAAGAAGTCATTTGTGAAATAGAAGATTCCGGAAGCGGTATTGATCAAAATCTACTAAATAATCTATTTAAAATGAAGCAATCAACAAAGGATAAAGAAACGCGCGGATATGGTTTATCTATCGTAAACGAGAATTTAAAAAGGCTGAATGGTGCTATTGCGATTGAAAGCGGCGAGCTTGGGGGAGCGCTGTTTATTGTTTCGATTCCTAAAGAGGGGTAAAAAGCTATGGAAAAAAATATTGAAGTGTTGATTGTTGAAGATGATGTGCGCATTGCTCAAATTCATGAGAAATTTATAGAGCAGCTGGAAGGGTTTCAAACGATTGGGATGTCACATTCAATCGAGGAAGCGAAAATTTGGTTAGATACTTTGAAGCCGGATTTAATTTTATTGGATATTTATTTTCCAGATAAATTAGGGACGGAGCTCATCGATTATATTAAGCAGACGAATCTGGAAACGGATATTATTTTAATTACAGCAGCTGCGGAAGTGGATATTGTGAAGAAGGCCTATGCCAGTGGCGTCATTGATTTTTTATTAAAACCTTTAACATTGCAACGATTTAAAGAATGTTTGCAAAAGTACAAAGATAAAAGGGATATATTAAACTCTTCGGATAAATTGCAAGCGAATGAAATCCATCGCTTATGGAATAATATGACGTTTACTGAGGACGCGAGAGAAAATAGTCCTAAAGGGATTGATCCAGTGACGAAAAATGGGGTCATTAACTACTTAACAACTTGCGTGGATGGCATTACAGCTGAAAAGTTGGGACGAGAACTTGGTATTAGTCGTACAACAGCACGTCGCTATTTAGAGCATTTAATGGTAGAAAAAGTCATTTATGTTGAGCATATATACGGCTCTGTTGGCCGTCCAGAAAGGCGATATTTAATAAAATGAATAGAAAATAGAAAGAGTACACAATTGTTTAGGGGCAAACAATTGTGTACTTTTTTTGTGAATTTTGGAACACTGTGAACAGTATGAACAAAATGGATAATATAAAATCAAAAGACAATATTTCCGAAATATATAAAATAGTCATTTTTTATATTTTAATAAAGATAACGCTTACATCAAAGGGAGCGTATATTCAGAGGGGGGAATATTTATGTCAATGAAAAAGAAATTAGTTGCACTATTTTCGGCAGCATCGCTTACGTTAGCTTTAGCGGCTTGTAGCGATGGTGGGGGAGAGTCTAGCGGTAGTAGCAGTAGCAGTAAGGAAGAGGAATATCCGAAAAGTAACTTGACGATTGTAGCACCATCTGGGGCAGGTGGCGGCTGGGATTTAACAGCTCGTTCAATCGGTAAAATGATGAATGAAACAAAAATAATTGAAAAACCGATTACAGTTGAAAATAAACCGGGTGGCGGTGGTGCTGTATTTATGGCCACATACGCGACGAAAGAAGCGAAAAATGATCATATGTTAATGGTCAAGTCTCCACCGATTTTAATAAATAATTTAAAAGCAGAAGGAAATAGTCCATATGGTTATAAAGATACGACACCACTTGCACAATTAACGAAAGACTTTGGCGCAATTGTTGTACGTGCAGATTCACCATATGAAAGCTTAACGGATTTATTAGATGCGGTTAAAGCAGATCCAACAGCAATTACAATGGCTGGTGGTTCGGCACCGGGTTCAATGGATCACTTGATTACGATTTTACCAGCTTATGAGTATGGGATTGATCCAAAGGCTGTAAAATACGTTTCTTATGACGGTGGCGGTGAAGCGATGGCAGCATTGTTAGGTAAAAATGCGGATGCCATCGGAACAGATATTTCAACAGTTGCCGCTTACGTGAAGAGTGGGGATGCACGCGTACTAGCTGTAACTTCACCGAATAAAGTGGCAATTGAAGGATTAGAAGATGTTCCGACACTTTATGATTTAGGCATTGATACAGAGTTTACAATTTGGCGCGGGATTTTCGGTCCGAAAGATATGTCGGAAGCTGCTAAAACATATTGGGTTGAAAAATTAACGGCATTAAATGATAAGGAAGAATGGACAGCAGAGTTACAACGTAATGGCTGGGAGCAAGATTTCCGTGTAGGGGATGATTTCACTACATTCCTTGAAGAACAAGATAAAATGATTACAGAAATTTTAACTGCTTTAGGTATGCAAAAGTAATAGAAAAGATGCGAGCAAAAACAAATGGCTCGCATCCCTTTTAGGAGGTGTCACAATGATGAATTTAAAATTTGATCGAATGGCCAGTATTGTTTTTCTTGCGTTAGGTATTCTTGTAGTTGTCGAATCGCAAAAAATTTCTACCAGTGCATATGGCTCACAAATTGGACCAAGTACTTTCCCGATAGGCTTAGGTATCATTCTCATTATTTTAAGTATTTTCTTGTTTATTGAAACGATTAAGCATAAAGCTACTTATAAAATTGTAGGTGAGGAAGAAGATATTAAATCACCGAACTATAAGCGATTTTTCATTATATTTATTGCGGCTTTAGGTTACGTTCTATTATTAGAAAAACTAGGTTATTTAATTACGACATTTGCGTTCCTTGTTATTGGATTCCAAACGTTAGAAAAGGGAAAATGGGTTCCTACGATTATTATAGCGGCCACTTTTTCAGCATTTATTTATTACGGATTTGTCAACGTATTAGGCGGATCTTTACCAGGGTTACCATTTTTATAGAAAGGGGGACGTGTAATTGGAAACGATACAATATTTAATGAACGGCTTTGCAATCGCATTTCAATGGCATAATATTTTATTTGCTTTAGTAGGAGTTATTATCGGTACTGCAGTTGGTGTTTTACCAGGTATCGGACCAATGAGCGGAGTGGCGCTATTAATTCCAGTTACTGCTACGTTAACATCTGGCTTACCTGTAGAAATGGCTGCTACTAGCTCAATCATCTTACTTGCGGGTGTCTACTACGGTGCGATGTATGGTGGGTCTACAACGTCCATTTTATTAAATACGCCAGGTGAATCGTCTTCAGTTGTAACGACTTTAGATGGTTACCAAATGGCGCGTCAAGGAAGAGCAGGGGCTGCCTTGTCCATAGCCGCTATTGGTTCGTTTGTAGCGGGGATTGTATCTTTAATTGGGTTAGTTTTATTGGCTCGACCATTATCAAAAATTGCCATTAATTTCGGACCTGCTGAGTATTTTTCATTAATGTTATTAGGTTTAGCAGCAGTTAGTGGTTTGGCAGGGAAGTCGATTACGAAAGCATTAATTATGACGGTACTTGGTTTATTATTAGGTTCGATTGGGATTGATGCGGTTTCAGGTATTGCCCGATTTACGTATGATCAACCAGTACTCTTTAGCGGAATTGAATTTTTAACCGTTGCAGTAGGGTTATTTGCTTTAGGAGAAGTATTTAAAACGATTTTCGAGAAGGACGGCAGTGATGAGCCGATTGCGAAAATTACGCGAATATTACCAACAAAGCAAGATTTAAAAGATAGTGCAGCACCAATTGGCCGTGGCTCTTTACTTGGATTCTTTTTAGGTGTCTTACCAGGAGCAGGTGCTACGCTTGCATCATTCTTTGCCTATATTACGGAAAAGAAGATTAGTAAAAATCCAGAATCATTCGGTAAAGGAAACATTGCAGGGGTAGCCTCTCCAGAATCAGCAAACAACGCAGCTTCGGGTGGTGCAATGATCCCTCTTTTAACGTTAGGTATTCCGGGTTCTGGTACGACTGCGATTTTAATGGGGGCCTTTGTTATGTACAACATTCAGCCAGGCCCCTTATTATTTGAAGAACATCCGCAAGTTGCTTGGGGATTAATCGCAAGTATGTTTTTAGGTAACTTAATGCTACTCATTTTAAATATGCCGTTAGTGCGTGTTTTTGCAAAAATCATTCAAACACCGAAGAAATATTTATTACCTATTATTATTGCGATTTCAATATTTGGTGTTTATGCGGTGCAATATACAACATTTGATTTATTAGTATTATTAGCCTGTGGTGTTTTAGGTTATTATTTTGCTAAAAATGATTTCCCTGTTGCACCACTCGTTTTAGCGTTAGTATTAGGGCCGATGATTGAAAATAACATGCGCCGTGCATTAACGATTTCAAATGGCGAATTCAGTATTTTTGTAGAGAAACCTCTATCACTTGTCTTTTTAGTTGTAGCGTTTTTATGGATCTGTATTCCATTAGTTTTAAAGTTACGCGGTAAAAATGTTATTATTAATGAAGAAGGTTGAGTAATACGTGTCATTGTAAATGTGAGCATCCCTGTAGTAATGGGATGTTCGCTTTTTTGCTTTTATCCAATATATCTCAGTAAGAAACTCGAAAATAAAAGTGTGACAATCAAAAGCCACCTCATGATAATTTTCATGAGATGGCTGCTAATTACATTTGATTGTTGTGTTCTTTAACGCTTACTTGGATTGAATTATTTGGTCATTCACAAAGGCTTTTATGAAAAATAGTTCATCATCAGTTGGTTCTCTTTTATTTTTTAACTTAAAGGACTCTATAGCCTGTTCTAAAGAAGATGATGTAACTGCCTCACTTGCTGCTGTTAGCTCATTCCAAAATGTAGTCATTTCAATTAAATCACAAATTGATTCATGACCAAGTAGGAACATTTCAGCATCATACTTTTGAATGTCTTCAATCATTGGTAATAACAAAGATTGCTTGTAATGAAATAAAGAATTTGTAGTTGTACCATATGCACAATCAGCTAAAAACACAACTTTTTCATCAGGAATGTAAACGATTGTAGAATCATCAGTATGAGTACTTTTGATTTTTTCAAGTATGCAAACTTTATTTCCTAATTCAATCGTTAATGTATTTTCAAAAATCATTTCTGGAGAACGCAGCTTAAAACGATCCCTGTTAGATATTTCAGTTTGAATAATCTCCATACACATCGCACTCATTTGATTATTATTCACATACATTTGCAATGAATGATCATCAAATTTTAAATTTTTCCACTCTTTTAATTTGTTGTTTGTTAGGCTATTCACAATAACCGTCGCATCAAATTCATTCATACCAAGAAAGTGATCCCAATGTGCATGTGTAATGACCAAATATTTAACTGGGGGTACATCTAGCTTTGCGATTTCGAGTAAAAATTCTTGAGCATGTTGAGTAGAATTGCCAGAATCTATTATAAGGCTATATTGGTCACCACATACCAATCCTAGTGTTGGTCGATCGCGGTCATCTTGATTTGATAAATAATAAATCGTATCGCTTAATTTATTTAACATGGTTTATCTCCTCTATTCTAAATATAAATTGTATGAACCAATTGAAAGAGAAAATCTACATGTTTATTTTAAAATAATATAAGATTTTCTCATTTTATTTTTTTACCATTGGACTTGTACCTCCTTTTTTTACTAAGGAAAATTATAACATATTATATGTGCAATTAATTTAATTTTTTGATAAATTTTAAATAGTCACTTATTTAAGGGTGGACAACAGAGGAAAAGAACGGTATTAATAATCAAAAATTTTAGTAGGAGGCGAGTCGCGAAATGATTAAGGCAGTTTTTTTTGATTTAGATGGAACTTTGTTAAACCGGGACGAGTCCATGAAAAAGTTTATTGATTATCAATATGAGCGATTGAATAAATGGCTAGCCCATATCCCAAAAGAAAAATATACATCCAGATTTATCGAACTCGACAACCGTGGTTATGTTTGGAAAGATAAAGTATATCAACAATTGACTGAAGAACTTGAGATTACCGAGGTTACTTGGGAAGAATTACTACAAGATTACATAAAACAATTTCAGTATCATTGTGTGCCATTTCCTAACTTAGTAAGTATGTTAGAGGAACTGCGAAGTAACAATTTTATTTTAGGAATGATTACGAATGGATTCGGACAATTTCAAATGGATAATATAAGGGCCCTAGGTATTGAAAGCTATTTCGAAACGATTTTAGTATCTGAATGGGAAGGATTAAAAAAACCTGACCCACAAATATTTAAGAAAGCCCTGAATCAACTTCATGTAACACCAAGCGAAAGTATATTTGTTGGAGACCATCCAGAAAACGATGTAAAAGCAGCTAAAAATGTAGGAATGAAAAGTATTTGGAAAAAAGATTTTCAGTGGGATAACGTGGATGCCGATTTCGTTGTGGATGATTTGGCGGAGTTATTTTCGATAATTCATAAGGTGAATGATGACAGCATTTTATTCAACTAGTTTGAACAGGAATAAATAGAAGAGAAAGGACATGCTTTTTTATGAAGGATGTCTCTTTTGTATTTGCTTTTGGAGCAATAAATTCTTTGCTGGTGAACCAAGTTGCTATAAAAGTGGCGACTATTATCCAAATACGTGCATACTTACTTTTCAATTTGCTAGCCAAAATCACATTACATAAAATTAATTTTAAAAACTTAAGCCAAATCACCTTCCCGCTTGTCTAATAGATGTACAACCAAAACGAAAGGAGGAATTAAGATGAAACTTGAACGTTTAGTAATGAAAGCACAAAAAGGAAATGACAAAGCTTACTTAATGCTTTTCCAGCAGTACGAAGCGGATATTTATCGAATGGCCTATGTCTATGTAAAAAATAAAGAGGATGCATTAGATCTTGTTCAAGAAGTGGCCTATCAGTCATTTAAGAAAATCCGTACATTGGAAAATCCAGAATATTTCAAGACATGGCTGATGAAAATTACGATGAATTGTGCATTGAACTTAATCAATAAAAATAAAAAAATCATCCCACTAAATGTAGACTTTGAAGTGCTTACTGGGGCAGAAGATAAAGACATTGCACTTACATTGTCTTTACATAAGCTGATTGATACTTTGAAAGAGGATGAGAAGAGTGTCATTTTACTAAAATATTATGATGACCGTACATTAAAGGAGATTTCTGAGATATTAGATATCCCATTAGGAACCGCAAAGTCAGTGTTATACCGTGCTTTAGATAAGCTTCGCCAAAATGTAAAGGAGGTAGATAACTATGCATAACCATCTTAAGGAAGAGTTATCAAAAATCGAAGTACCTGTAGAGATTCGTGAAAGAAGTAAACGGGGCATTACTAAAGCAAAATCTGAAATGGGTGGCAAAATGAATCGTTTTTTTAAGAAACGATTGGCTATAGCGGTTATTTCGGCATGTTTAATAGTTCCAACGGGTGTATTTGCTTCTCAAGCGTTATTGGCCGATGATTTATATGGATCATTTGATAATCTTAAAAAATATGCGGCGAGTGTTACAATGAAAAGTTACTTATTATTTGATGCAAAATTGAATCAAGCACAAGGTGACCTAAGTAAAGAAGAGTTTAAACAATTTAAAGAGTTATTAAATGTATTTACAAGTGCAAAACTTGAATATGGTGATAGCAATGGAAATATAGATTATTCTCAAGTCCCTGCAGAACCATTAGAAAAAATTAAAGTAGCTATGTACGAAATTCAAGCATACTTTGATCATTTAAATGGACTCCCATCAAGCCAAGAAGTTTTAACAGCTGAAGAATTTGAAAATTATATTCAAGCCTTAATGACTTATGAAACAATTATGGCACAAGTAGGAGTTTCAAGTGTTCCGGATATCGATATAATTCCTACAGAGTTACAAGAGAAATTTTCCGAAGCCCAAGAATACTTATCTTATGTAAATGAAAAACAAATTGGAAATTGAGTTATAGATGGAAGACAGCTGGGGATTTGTGAGTGTGTATAATATTTAATGTTGGGATTTTGTAAGACTTATGCAAATTTACAAAGTTAAAAACTCCATTTTTATGCATAATTTTATACAAAAATAGAATGTGTTTAGTTGTATGAAAAATGTACGTCAGCCGTTGCGCTAACTGAATTTGAGAGTTTTTGCATATAAAGCTATATAAATGATATTTAGAAGAAAAGCCACGAAACGTTGATTTGACAGTGTTTCGTGGTGTTGTAATATATCCTAAATTTTGATTTGGGAACGTTTATTTGTATGGGTTTGTATAGCCTAAATAAGTTGATGAAACTAAAAAATACAAGCTTAGCTAAATGCACCAATTAAATTAATAAAGTCTCCCGTGTGTGCATCTATCATAACAGTGGCTCCCATTTTAGGTGATTTTATTGTGACTTCCCATTGCATTCTATTTAATAATTCATTCCAAAATCCGTGTTTTTGAGAAAGATTTACACGGATATATTCTTCTGGAATTCCTTCTAGCCCATTAAAATAAATAGATACTCCCCATTCTTCAGGTGGATTTAATAAATATTTTTCCGCATTAATTAAAGCTACGTCCGAACTAATTATGGGTGATTTATAAAAATATGAAAAACAAATTACAACAAAAACGATTAAAATTATTAATATTTTTTTCAAATGAGTACCACCTTAAATAAAATCATTAAGCTTTATATTCAGCATTACTTATTCATATAGTCACCAAAGTTTGATTTGGGAACGTTATTTTGAATGTGATTGTATAACTTAATTGTTCTTTATTCATTATGCGGATTGGTTCACTAATCTTCTAGAAGTTACAAGTAATATAATTGCACTCAAATAAACTACGGACATCAATTACGAGAAAACCCCATAATTTACACCAAATAGATAGTTTAATCCAAATAGTGGAGTTGTAAAAATAATATAAAACGGATAATGAATTGACGCTATCACATCCAAAATAGCATAATCCAAAGTTATATGTTCAAATTTTGTTATAACATACACTATCAAACCAGATAAAAAACCAAAGATTAAAAAGATATTTAAACTTTTATTAAACCCATTTTTAAGGGGTATCTTTTTTACAAATACCAACAAAGTTACTATAAATAGTATAGTTACAAGTAAATTCAAAATGGTCACATTAGAGTCAGGATGTTTTATTGACGGAATTAAATTTATTGCAAAAGCAACGATATAAAAACAGATTAGAAAAATTAATGTTTTTTTAGTCATTGTTTCACCTCGTTCATATTAATTTTATATACCAATATTATACAACACACTAATTCTTATTGTTTTGTTTATTGCGTAGAAACAACTTTCCACAGTTAATTTTCGAACTCTATGATTATAGGTATAGAATGGTGTTGATTTGGTTACAAAAGCGTCGTTAGGGGTCTTTTTGCTCTTAACGTTGTAAATCCGTATGAGCTAGAATAAGTAATTACTTTTTATTTTTAAGTTCTAAAAGTATAGGTGCTATATTCAGTAAGATAGAAACAATTGTCAGAAAACATAATGCCCTTCCGAAATTAGGTACTTCCGTTAAAGCTGACCAATCTTCACCTTTTATCCAATTAGATACAAGGCTATGTTCTGCACAGAGTGTCAATGCTGTAAATGATAATGCCATCGCCATAGCAAGCTTATAATCCTTACCAGCTATATACATATAAAGATTTATAAAAGTTGCTACTATTGCAATAATACCCAATATTAACCACATAATGATACCTCCATTATACTTTTCATTTCTCAGTATAGACGTGAATTGTAATTATATGGTTCCGAAATCCTCGTTATGGACTTTACTATATGTATTATTGATAGCGTTTCGTTAATTTATCTTTATGACTTTCCATAATATCTGTCAAATCAATTTCGTATTTATCCGCTAAAATAAATAAATTATCTAACACATCACCAAGCTCTTCTTTTAAGTTCTCGATCTGTTGTTCTTTAGGTTGTGTAGCTTCATCTGGACGGTCGCGACCAATTTCAATTGTACGAATTGCTTTTGATACTTCACCTACTTCTTCTGTTAAAAAATTTACACGTATAAACGGATTTAAGTCGTACCAACCTCGGTTTTTATAAAATTCTGTAATCCATTTTTGATATTCTAAAATATTCAATGCAAGCCACTCCTTATTTTTCTATAATGGTAATATAGCATAAAGGAGGAAGTAAATTTGAATATTTCAGTTTATTGCGGCGCGAGTTTAGGGAATAATGAATTATATGTCGATGGAGCAAAAGCACTTGGCAAATGGATTGCTGATAATGGACATACGTTAGTTTATGGTGGTGGTAAAGCAGGATTAATGGGTGTTATAGCGGATGAAGTTTTATACCATAACGGTGAGGTAATCGGAATTATTCCGACATTTTTAGTAGACCGAGAGCTAAGCCATCCGAATTTAACACGTTTAGAAATTGTAAGTTCAATGTCAGAAAGAAAAAATAAAATGATTGAATTAGGAGACTGCTATATTGCATTACCAGGTGGCCCGGGGACGTTAGAAGAAATCTCGGAAGTTATTTCATGGGCAAGAATTGGGCAACACAATAATCCATGCATCTTATTCAATGTAGCAGGTTATTACGATAAATTAAAAGATTTTTACAATGACATGGTAACAAATGGATTTTTAACAACGGCTGATCAAAAGGCAATGCTATTTACGGATTCAATTACAAAAATGGAACAGTATATAAAAGAATTTACACCGGTCTCGGTAAGAACATATTAATTATACATAAGTAGCCCATCTTTTTATTAGATGGGCTATATTGTTCTCAAATCTTCGTTAGACACATTTAAAAATATTTCCTATATTAAAATACGTGTTACTTAAAGCACATTCATCGGAAACTTTATATTATTTTGGTTTCACGGCATCAACAATCAAAGAAGGGAATACAAGTTTATTACCTTGGTTTCGAGGGTCATACTTCTTTGAACGAAAAATTACACCATCAACACCATCCCAGAGATTTTGATGGAAGTTTCCTTCTTCATCGCAATATTCTAGTAACTTCACCTTATATCCAGCGGTTTCAAACATTTTAGTCAACGTTTTATAATTAAAGACTATTTTATGACTAGCTGCAGGATGTTCTTTAGGGCCGGGACCACCAACTTTGACTATATTTTGGTAGGATTCATCAGGGAAAAAGCCATCCGGTACTGCACAACGAATATAGCCAAAAGGTTTTAGGTATTTAAAACACAATCTTGCTGCCTCTAAACCATTTTCATATGTAAGATGTTCCCAGACATGTTCAGCTAAAACAGCTGTAATGGAATTTTTAGTGAACCTGTTTTGCCACATATTTTCATCTAATAAATTTAAATCTTCTTCCTGCATATGCTTCCATCTAGGATTATTAATATATTCTCCTGCACCGATAACTACCTTACTATTGTCGATCAATTAGTATCATTCCCTTAATATTTATTTGTCTAATTTAATCAATAACAAATAATCTCTACTTCGCGTGTATTCAACATGATTTTGTTCGCAGTATGCTAGTAAATCTGTATAGAACGATTGTGGTTGAAATAACATTAGTCGTAGGGGGAACTTAGATTTTTGCTTAATGATTGCAGTTTTAATACGCCAACCGCGCCTAACAAAATTTATCCTTACAATCATACTTGAAGGTATATCCTTTTTGTAAATCGGGAATGAAAATAAACAAATTTTGTACTTGATGATGTCATTTTTAATTGTAAGATGGAATCTAAAAAATAGAGATAAAAATAAAAATACGACGAAGGTACCGCTAAGAATAAAGAATAATGGCGATTCTTTCATCACGATTGTTCCAAGAGACAGTAAGAAAATATGTAGGTATAGTACGAATTTATAAGAGGGATGGGTTTTTGCTATATAGTCCAAATCGGAACCTCCTTAATTATAAGTAAATAGTAAATTTTAAACTTCTCACAAATTATAACACAACGAATTTGGTAGATAAATGGAAAAAACGCAACGAATGTAATGACCGTTTAAAGGCTGAATATCATACAAAAATTTGATTCCTATTTTTAGAACCATGACAGATAATAAAAAAGTCTAGGTATCATAATTTCCCTCCGTTCATATTATGTAAAAACCGTGCCCAGGATGGAGGGAAAGACAATCGAATTTTTAAGAAAAATTAGGAACTATCGAGAAGAAGAAAATAGGCTGAAGTGGGAAGGTACTTTTTCAGATTACTTAAGGATTGTGCAGGAAAGACCAGAAGTTGCTCAGACGGCCCATTCACGCGTTTACAATATGATTAAAAGCTCAGGGCTTGAACAGCGAGATGGTCAAAAGTTATTCAACTTTTTTGGGAACGAAATTTTTGGTTTGGAAGTAGCGTTGGAGCGGTTGGTCGAGGAGTATTTCCACCCTGCTGCGAAAAGGCTAGATGTGCGCAAAAGAATCTTATTATTAATGGGGCCGGTTAGTGGAGGGAAATCCACGATTGTCACGTTATTGAAACGAGGACTGGAACAATATTCACGTACGGACGAAGGGGCAGTTTATGCGATTAAAGGCTGTCCGATGTATGAAGATCCGCTGCACTTAATTCCACAGCATTTGAGAAAAGATTTTTATGGAGAATATGGGATACGGGTTGAGGGGAGTTTATCCCCACTTAATGTGATGCGATTGGAACAGGAATATAATGGACAGATTGAGGAAGTGTTAGTGGAGCGCATTTTCTTCTCGGAGGATAACCGCGTTGGAATCGGGACATTTACACCTTCTGATCCAAAATCACAGGATATTGCAGACTTAACAGGCAGTATCGACTTTTCGACAATTGCTGAATATGGGTCAGAATCAGATCCACGTGCATATCGTTTTGATGGTGAGTTAAACAAAGCAAATCGCGGAATGATGGAATTCCAAGAAATGCTGAAATTAGATGAAAAGTTTTTATGGAATTTACTTTCATTAACGCAAGAAGGAAACTTTAAGGCAGGAAGATTTGCCCTTATTAGTGCGGATGAACTCATAATCGCGCACACTAACGAAACGGAATATCGTACGTTTATTTCCAATAAGAAAAATGAGGCATTGCATTCAAGAATTATCGTTATGCCCATTCCGTATAATTTAATTGTCAGCCAAGAGGAAAAGATTTATGAGAAAATGATTAATGACAGCGATATGGCCCATGTTCATATTGCGCCACATGCACTCCGCGTTGCAGCAATCTTTTCAGTGTTGACGCGTTTAGAAACACCGAAAAAAGCAGGCGTTGACCTACTTAAAAAAATGCGGTTGTATGACGGCGAAAATGTGGAAGGCTACAATCAAGTGGACTTAGAAGAGCTGAAAAAAGAGTATCCGAACGAAGGCATGCATGGCATTGACCCGCGTTATGTCATTAACCGTGTGTCATCTGCCATCATTCGTAAAGAAGTACCGTCAATCAATGCGCTGGATGTTTTGCGGTCATTGAAGGATGGGCTTGACCAACATGCTTCGATTTCACAGGAAGACAAAGAAAAGTATATGAATTTTATTGCGGTTGCCAGAAAAGAATACGATGATATTGCGAAAAATGAAGTGCAAAAAGCGTTTGTGTATTCGTATGAAGATTCTGCGAAAACGATGCTGAATAATTACCTGGATAATGTAGAAGCGTATTGCAATAAAAATAAAATCCGTGACCAATTAACGGGTGAGGAAATGAATCCGGATGAAAAACTAATGCGTTCAATTGAAGAGCAAGTTGGTATTTCTGAAAATGCGAAAAAGGCATTCCGTGAAGAAATTTTGATTCGACTTTCTGCATTTGCGCGGAATGGAAAACGATTTGATTACAACTCGCATGATGCATTGCGAGAGGCGATTCAAAAGAAATTGTTTGCGGATTTAAAAGATGTTGTTAAAATTACGACTTCATTGAAAACACCAGATGAAGCACAACTGAAAAAGATGAATGAAGTCGTCGCAACACTCATTGACGAGCATGGCTATAATTCAACATCAGCAAATGAATTATTACGCTATGTAGGTAGTTTATTAAATCGTTAAGGGGCGCAAGGGGTATCCAAATAAATTGGGTATCCTTTTTTTAACTTCATGAAGAGGGTGTTTAAACACCCTCTTCATGAAGTTAAAGCTCCCGGCGGATGTCACAGATTTTGAATTGTGCGAGCACAATTCAAAATCTGAACGCAATTACACCAAGGCGTAATTGTTTTTATAATTGCAGTACAAAAACGAAAAAGCATCGCATAGTATAGACAAAGCCATTTTTTTATTTACGTTCGGTGGGTGTATGAGCATCCACTGAACGTAATTGATAGGCTTCATGGAAGAATGAAAAATTTCTATAAAATTGTAAATCGATTGGCATAATGGAAATAAAAAAATGAATAGATTGGTGAGGATAAAATGAGTGAAAATGATCAAAATCGTTTTGTTGTCTCACAGGAAAATTGGTCTCTCCATCGTAAAGGTCACCAAGATCAGCAGCGTCATAATGAAAAAGTAAAAGAAGCGATTAAAAATAATTTACCAGAATTAATAAGTGATGATAGCATCATTTTGTCTAATGGTGACAAGACAATCAAAATTCCAATTCGTTCTTTAGATGAATACAAAATTCGCTATAACTATGATAAGTCAAAGCATGTTGGGCAAGGTCAAGGGGATAGCCAAGTGGGAGATGTTGTGGCGCGGGAACCCGGTGGAAAGAGTGCGAGTGCTGGGCAAGGAAAAGAAGCTGGAGACAAACCAGGGGAAGATTATTTTGAAACAGAAGTAAACATTGAAGAAATACAAGGGTTGCTGTTTCAGGAGTTGGAGTTACCGAATTTACAACAAAAAGAAGCAGCGGATATTACAACTGAAAAAATTGAATTTAATGATATTCGGAAAAAAGGGCTAATGGGAAATGTCGATAAGAAACGGACAATTATGACGGCTATTAAACGGAATGCAATGCACGGAAAAGCCGCAATTAGTCCGATTTACAATGATGATTTACGTTTTAAAACGTGGGATGAAGTTGTTAAACCTGAATCCAAAGCGGTCGTGCTTGCGATGATGGATGTCAGTGGATCGATGGGGAATTTTGAAAAGTCTTGTGCAAGAAGCTTTTTCTTTTGGATGATTAAGTTTTTACGATCAAAGTATGAAACGGTTGAAATTGAATTTATTGCGCATCATACATTAGCGAAAACGGTGACAGAGCAAGAGTTTTTTACAAGAGGGGAAAGTGGCGGCACGATTTGCTCTTCTGCGTATGCCAAAGCATTAGAATTGATTGATCAAAAATATCACCCATCTCGTTATAATATTTACCCTGTGCATTTTTCGGATGGTGAAAATTTAACAATTGATAATGAAAAGAGCTTAAAATTAGTGAAGGAACTGATGAAAGTATCGAGCATGTTTGGTTACGGGGAAGTGAATGAATCGAACCGTGCCTCTACATTAATGACGACTTTTAAAAAGATAGATGATCCAAAATTTCGCTTTTCGATAATAAAGAAAAAACAAGAAGTGTATGATGCATTGAAGAATATATTCAAAAAACAGGAAGTCGATTTGTAAGGGGGCTAATGAATGGAAAGAGAGCTTCGCCAAGCAATTGATGAGATTACGGAAATTGCAGTCGGGTTTGGTTTAGACTTTTATCCGATGCGTTATGAAATTTGTCCTGCTGATATTATTTATACGTTCGGTGCTTACGGAATGCCTACGCGTTTTACCCACTGGAGTTTTGGGAAACAATTTCACAAAATGAAGCTGCAATATGACTTAGGGCTAAGCCAAATTTATGAACTTGTCATTAATTCCAATCCTTGTTACGCCTTTTTACTCGATACCAATTCGTTAATACAAAACAAACTCATTATCGCGCATGTGTTGGCTCATTGTGATTTCTTTAAAAATAATGTGCGCTTCTCCAATACGAGACGAGATATGGTTGAAAGTATGACCGCGACTGCAGAACGGATTGCGAGCTATGAGATATTGTATGGAAAAGATGAGGTAGAAAAATTTTTGGATGCGGTGTTAGCCATTCAGGAGCATATTGATCCTTCCATTTTTCGTCCGAAAGGGTCTGCACCAGAGGAAGTGGATATAGAAGAAGTGCGTATCATAACAACACAGTATGATGATTTATGGAAAATAGGGGAGGCAGAAAAACCGCTAGAACAAGCAAAACTGAAGAAGAAAAAATTCCCCGTGCAACCGGAAAAAGATTTATTGTTATTTATTGAAGAATATAGTCGGGAATTAGAAGAATGGCAGCGTGATATTTTAACGATGTTACGCGAAGAAATGCTGTATTTTTGGCCACAATTAGAAACAAAAATTATGAATGAAGGCTGGGCGTCTTTCTGGCATCAACGAATTATGCGGGAGTTAAATCTAACAACAGCAGAAACGATTGAATATGCCAAGTTAAATGCAGGGGTTGTGCAACCGTCAAAAACAACGATTAATCCGTATTATTTAGGGATCAAAATCTTTGAACATATTGAAAAGAAATACGATAACCCGACAGATGAAATGAAGCGTTTCGGTGCAAAACCAAATGCAGGTCGGGAGAAAATATTTGAAGTGCGAGAAATTGAATCGGATGTATCCTTTATTCGCAATTATTTATCAAAGGAATTGGTCAATGAAGAAGACCTATATGTTTTTGCGAAAAAGGGTCAGGAGTATAAAATTACAGACAAGGATCATGAAGAAGTAAAAAATCAGCTCATTTCCATGCGTGTAAACGGAGGATTTCCATATATCGTTGTAGAAGATGGCGATTATTCGCGAAGTGGGGAATTATACTTAAAGCATGGCTATGAAGGAATGGAATTAGATCCGACTTATTTAGAACATGTTTTACCGTATATTTATCAGCTTTGGGGTCGCCCTGTTTATTTGGAAACGATATTAGAAAACAAAGCGATTATTTATATGTATGATGGCAAAAAAGGTAGCCGCAGATTTAAATAAGTGTAGGGGCTATCTGAAATATTTAATGCGAAATGAAATGGAATATGCCCAAATAAATAATTTGCACTTCCCAGTCCGGTAATTTCCGCTGAGGAAGTGCTATTTTTGTTGTGAAAAAGAAAATTACATAACAGATGAGCCAATTACACAGTGCAAAGCGGATTAAGGAAAAGGGATGGTTTGTAGTAGTATAGCTCAGACTGTATTAACGAATACTAATATTTGTTAAAGCAATCAACAATAGACTTTTTTTCAACGAATGTAACAGCAGGAGGGAATCGTATTGGCAAGTACAGATAATGCATTGTCCATTTTTGCTCTAGGAGGCATTAATGAAATCGGTAAAAATATGTATGTCATACAATATTCAAATGAAATCATCATCATTGACTGCGGAGCAAAATTTGCAGATAAAAGCTTGTTAGGTGTTGATTTAATTATCCCTGATTTTACTTATTTACAGGAAAATAAAGATAACATTAAAGGGTTAATTGTGACGCATGGACATGAGGATCATATTGGTGGTATTCCATACATGTTAAAAAAGTTAAATGTGCCTATCTATGCGTCTCGATTTACACTGGGTTTGATTGAATTAAAATTAAAAGAACATAAATTACTTCGTGATACACAATTAGTTGAGATTACGGCAGATTCCCATTTAGATTTTGAACAGATGGCGGTTACTTTTTTTAAAACAAGTCATAGTATTCCCGACTGCTTAGGATTAGTTTTTCACACACCTGAAGGAACTGTCGTGCATACGGGGGACTTTAAATTCGATTTAACACCAGTAAATGATCAAGTATCAGATATTCATAAAATGGCTGAAATCGGTACACAAGGGGTATTGGCATTAATATCGGAAAGTACTAATGCAGAGCGTCCTGGATCGACACCTTCAGAAAAATTAGTAGCTAGCCATTTAGAAGAGGAATTTCTAAAAGCAACAGGGAAGATTTTTATCACAACTTTTGCCTCAAATGTCAATCGAGTTCAGAAAATAGTGGAAGCTGCTAAAAAAACGAATCGAAAAATTGTATTGCTTGGTCGGAGTATGGTGAATGTAACTTCAATTGCAATGGAACTTGGCTATTTAAACATTCCGAGTTGGATGCTTGTTGAAGCGAGTGAAATGAAACACATCCCGCCAGAGCGCGTTGTTATTTTATGTACGGGAAGTCAAGGAGAGCCTCTAGCTGCACTTTCCCGGCTTTCCACAGGGAATAATCGAGATGTTAAAATCGTACAAGGGGATACCGTTATTTTTGCCGCTTCACCGATTCCTGGAAATGAAAAAGATGTTTCAAAAATTGTAGATAATGTATTTCAACTCGGTGCAAAGGTTATTTATGGAAATTCCAGTGTAACAGGGATGCATGTGTCTGGTCATGGTTATCAAGAGGATTTAAAGTTAATGCTCACATTAATGAAGCCGAAATATTTCATTCCAATCCATGGGGAATATCGAATGCTTCATATACACCGTTTATTAGCTGAGGCAGTTGGTATACCACAACATCGTACCTTTATCCTTCAAAATGGGGATGTTGTAGATATTGCAGGTGCTGTTGCTCGGCAAACACGTGATATACCTGCAGGCGATACGTATGTAGATGGCATTGGCATTGGAGAAGTAGGTGAAGTTGTATTACGCGACAGGAAACAGCTTTCTGAGGATGGGATGCTTGTTATTATCGTTACAATTAGTAAATATGATGGTTCCATTATTGTTGATTCGGATACCATTTCCCGAGGATTTGTTTACGAAAAAGAATCAAAGGGAATGTTAAGCGATATAAATGAACTTGCGAAAGATGCAGTAAATAAATTTAATGAAGCAAATGCCTATGCGATGAAACGTGCAATTAAAAAAGTAGTGGACCAATTTATATTTACACTGACAATGAGAAAGCCAATGATTATACCAGTTATTATTGAAATATAGCGTATGTTCAAACCTGTCTTGAAATGTACTTCCCAAGACAGGTTTTTAGAATTATAGGAGTTACTTAATTCGTCTTTTTACTAAATAATAAAATGTAAAGATTTTTACTAAAGATGTAATTTCATAAAAAATTGTTCGCCAATTTTACCGATCTTTCGTATTCCTGTATCGATAAAACCTACATTCAAGTATAGATTTTGAGCAGCGATATTTTTATGATTTACAACGAGAACGATTTCATTGCACTGTGGGAATTCTTGCTCTACGAAAGATTTCAGTAAAAGCATGCCCATTTTTGCATAACCTTTTCCTTGATGTAAATGGTTTACTGACAGCGCGGTTAATAGCATAGCATTTGGATTGTCTGAGTATTCCTTCACGCGCTCAGTTGCATGCAATAAGAAAAAGCCAACCGGTTCATTCTCATTAAGAATTACGATTCCATACTGTCCGTCCTTTAAGTCGCCGATTGTATTAGGTAAAGCTGTAAATTTCCCCTGTTCTTCAGGCAAAATAAACGAATTTAGTGTTTCAATATATTCGCTAGCTAAGTGCTTCAATTTAATTGTATGTTCCATTTATTCAACACTCCCTTATGTGAAATTATACCAAAGGGAATGTATGTTTGTATATATAGATTTAGGTACAGAGGGGAGGGTTATACTTTTAGTGGGTGATGAATTATATTAGTTCCTAAATAATTTCCTACAAGAAATATTGATTTCATATTCATCTTCCAATTTATAGGGATGATTCGAAGTGATAAATCAATCTTGGGTCAACACCGAAATCTGTTCTTGAAATAAATTTGCACATTCTTTTAGTGTATGCGGTCGTTATGGCAGCTTAAAAAATTGATGTTGTGCGCTAGTTTGAGATGAAGTATATCGGATTCTCTTTGAGAGGCAGGGAAATCGGCTAGTAAATGAATAAATTTGGCGAGTAAAACGTGGTTTGGCTAGTTACTGCATCAATTTGGCTAGTTTTCGATGTATCTTGGCGAGTAACGCTTGAAAAGTGGCTAGTTTTAACGAGTTAATGGCTAGTTTACGGAAAAAGTTGGCTAGAAACAGCAGGAAGATGGGAAAATCTATTGAAGAATCCGCCGTCTCTCACGGCAATCGGCGCAATAGAACCAGAAGGCTTCAGTAGGCAAAATTATAAATAGGCTGGCCTGCTTATATGCGCACAAAGCTGTGTGACTCATGTGCTTAGCCAGCCTAAACAAGTACGCACCTTAATTAGAAACTTTATGAGAAAAAACGTACTTCTGTAGAAAGTTATTTTATATAGTCAAGCACATGTTTTAGTGAGATGCCTCAATCTTTATAAAGATTTATTTTAGTAAATCATCAAGCAAACTATTGAATACTTGTTGGTTTTCTAGTGGTGCATTATGTCCTACCCCTTCAATTATTTCGGACTTACCCAAAGGAGCGAGTTTTTTCATAGACTGTTTCATTAACCAATTTTCCTTTTCTCCAATTGTGAATAGAAATTGAGTTTTGACATTATTGATATTCGCGGGTAGTACAAAAATTAAGTTTTCTTTTAAGATGTTTATTAAATTTGCTCTACTCATATTACATGTGTCCATATAATATTTTTCGAAATATGTATCGCTTATTCCAAGTGTTTTTGCCTGTAATTTAGCAAATGCTTTTTTCCGAATTAATGGATACGTTACAAAAATAGTTGGGGGAATACATAGGCTCATCAATTTTTGTGGAATAACTAATGCGCTATTAATCATTGCACGTTTGAAAGCGTTTGGTCGTTCAGCAATCATTTGAAGGGCAATTTGAGAACCGAGAGAAAATCCAATGACGTTCCAATTTTTATCTGGGGCTACCTCTTCAAGCATATCCCATAATGTATTTATGGTTGAACGCATAGAAAATCGTTCATTACTGTTCGCTCCGTGTCCTGGTAAATCAGGGACAATACAGTGATAATTTTTAAAATAATTAATTTGTGATTCCCACATCCAACTACTAACGCCACCACCATGAAGAAACAGCAATAATTCTTCGCCATCCCCTAATTGTTTGAAATTCATAATGTACCTCCTGATCTTTAACTAACTATAAGTGAATAGCTAACGGATATTTTAAAGTACCGCTATAAAAAGTGAATAATTTTAACGAAATCGAAAAGTGCTAGTTCTATTTAACTGTTTTTTCTAATTTTAATTTTTTTAACCTAGTTTTAACCTTTATATGTGATATTTAGTTGCGATTGCTCTACATAGCGATCAAAAGAAAGAGGTGCATACTAGATAAGGAAATAATATAGCATAGTTCTAATATTGTTATTCATAAATTTATAAAGGGGAAATACCACAGCCTATGGTGTAGGAAATAGTGAAGGAGTTTTGAAACGGAAACAAATGCTACAGGCGTTACCATTACAAAGTACATTGGAATAACAAAAGATGTAATCATTCCAGCCACAATTAAAGGTAAAGAGGTGAAGAGTATAGAGTGGTGCTATTTTCCACGGATGGTTTAAGGACCAAGTATATACAATTGATTGGGATTTTGCTGTTTCAGCACTTATGACCATTTTAATTCAATAGATATAAAAAAAGGGGAGAGTTTAATATATTATATTTGGTAATTAACAAAAATAATATGTTGTAACAAGTTTTTATTCTAATGATCTTGAATAGGGTTTAGGTTATATTATAAAAAATAAGTAAATGGTTTAAAATGGTAATATATTGCGTGCAAAATGTTACTGAAGGGAATTATTTGACGAGCTTAGAAGTGAATATTCAAACTACTATATTCAGCGAAGAGAGGGAAAGTAATATGAAAAAATTGAAAGTATCATTTATTCTCGTATTTGTAATGATGGTGATAGGAGTTCCTATCACTCAAGCGGCATCAACTACTAATGCTTCTGGAATATCAATTTCCGTTAATGGAAATGAAATTCCTAGTGACATCTCACCTGTAATTTATGGAGGGACAACGTTAGTACCTTTACGAACTCTTCAAGATGCCTTTGATGTATCCTTTGAATGGAATAATTCTACGAAAACACTAACCTTTGTTAAAGGAGATAAATCAGGAACGCTGATTGTCGGTAACCAGACTGCTAGTATTAATGTTGGTGGAAAAAAGAATACGATGACACTTAATCAGCCACCCATGATTATTCAAAACCGGATAATGGCGCCAGTCCGATTTATTGGCGAATTATTAGATGAGAAAATTGTCTGGGATGCTACGAAACAAATGATAAGTGTTACTACCGATTCATCGCCTTCCGATGTGTCAGGTAATTCTAAAGGAGATAAGGGCGAAACAGGAGCAACAGGTTCGCAAGGAGATAAGGGCGAAACAGGAGCAACAGGTTCGCAAGGAGATAAGGGCGAAACAGGAGCAACAGGACCACATGGAGATAAGGGTGACACAGGAGCAACAGGACCAGCAGGCCCACAAGGAGATAAGGGCGAAACAGGAGTAACAGGCCCAGCAGGATCACAAGGAGATAAGGGTGATACAGGAGCAACAGGCCCAGCAGGACCACAAGGACCGCAAGGAGAAAGCGGAGATAATAAATTAGCTTATGGATACGCAGAAAATCCAATTTTTTCAGGTTCTGTGACTGAGGCAGGTGTACCTTTAATATGGGGTAATATGGGTGGTATTGCAGGTAATTTTGATTCTTCGCCGGATGGTATTATTGTATTGAAGGGTGGGACATACTATATAACCTATCATGTTAACTTAAAAGTAGCTAAATCTATAGGGGTGAGATTGTTGATAGATGGTTCACCTTTACTTAAATCTTCAATACCCAAGGGTGATGCAAAATCAAGCTATTCAGGTACTGTTATAGTAAATATACCTCCAGGATCTAAAATATCACTGCAACTTTACGATGCAATTGAATCAGTGGAGTTATTAGAAATGAATCAGGGGCAGGGAGCATCTATGACCATATTAAAAGTTAGCTAAGCATGTAATCAAGAATTGTTTGTGAAACAACCGATTGTCATTAATATTGTAACTTCATTATCATTAAAATTGATGTTTGGTAAACGGCGCACATATTTAGTGATGTTCCCTCAACACATTGGGCAATGGGAGAAATTGAGGCAGTTGCAACAGAATGATTATAAAAAAATATAATCAAAAACTACATCTGTACGGTTGGGAAGGACTCCGCCGTTACATGTGTAGTTTTTACTGTTAAAAATAAGGTTAAAAAACATTGAACAGATGGAAATTAACCGTATTATGAATGAAAATCTATTAGGTGCCATGGTGTTCAAAAATTAAAAGAGAGAATTGCGTTTGGTAACCATTCTTTCCTTAACGTTGTGAATCTGCATAAATTTAACTAGATCCCGTAATTCAACAAGCTGGACTATTTGTTTAATAGTACGGCTATCTTGATTTTTTTTATGTCATTTTACAGTATAAAAAAAGGAATTAATTTTTATTAATGTGTTTTAGGTCTTCTTGTAAATTCCTAATTTCTTCAGTTTGATCAAGAATATTATTATTTACTTTTCGAATGGCATCGTAAATCGCAAAAGTACTGAAAAAAACTAGCGCTCCCAATAGTATACTCATTATTTACCTCTTCCTCTTCAGTATACAAAATTAATGAATTCATTTATGTCGAATGAAATTTAATTTTCAAACCTCATATTTGTATTTGCATTTTGCTACTCACACTTTCCATCCCGAAATGTTCATAAAATTCGATTGCATTTGTATTGAATGCCCAAACATTTAATTCGACCGAGGCAGCGCCCATTTCCTTAGCCCAGTCAGTACAAGCTTCAAATAGTAATTTTCCAACACCTTGCTTTTGCGCATCCTTTTTTACACCAAAATCATGAATGTAGCCATATTTACGTTGTACTAATGATTGGAATGAAGGTGAGGATTCGATACTTATAACAGCAAAACCGATGACAGTTTCATTATTTTTAGCAATGAAAATGGTACTGTTTGTATCTTCGAGTAATTCTTGATAATAAGATTCCGGCATCACTGAATCAACATTTTTAAATATAGTTGGCATATGGAGCGCATGTTCTTCGTGGCCTTCTTTCACTAGAGCATTCACAGCTAAATAATCTTCTTTTGACGCTATACTAATGATTGGCATAGTTTTTCATCTCCTTTAAAAGGGTGTTTTTGAAATTGTACCATAGCTAAAATGTAATTGGAATATTAATGGTAAATGGATATTGGTAGTTCTTTTAACGACCAAAAAGACATTTTGGCAAAGGCGCAAAATGTCTCATTGTTACGAAATATCTTTTAAAATAGGATTAATTCATTCAGGTGTGCGAACGACTAATACATCGCATTTGGCATGGCGAACGATTGCTTCGGTAATGGAGCCGATAAAAAATCGATCGACTGCATTTAATCCAGTTGCTCCACAAATAATTAAATCAACGGGTACAAGATCTGTTAATTTTTTTGACAAAATACTTTTCGGAATACCATGTGTAATGACCGTGTTTACATTGGTAACGCCCGCTTCTGTTGCTAGTGTACGGTAATTTTCCAGTAAAACTTCGCCATGCTTTTTTACAAGTTTATTCATATTTTCAAATAACAAATCGACACTTGTTGAAACACTTGTATCGATGACATGAACAATATGTAAAGTTGAACCGACATTGCGTTTTGCTACGTCAATTGCTTTACGGAATGCGAGTTCTGCTTCTTTTGAGCCGTCTACTGCAACGACGATATTTTGATAATGGTTCGCCATAAGAAATTCCTCCTTTAGATTAGTTTTATTATATCAAATATTATGTGAATTAAAAATGTTGGACCGTTATTAGTTAAAATATTAGGAAATAAAAACAGGTGAGGGACTAATACGAGTCCATCACCTGTTTTTAGTGTGTATTATTTTGTTTAAGTGGAACCGAGTTTAATGTTACTTTTGTTTAATTGGAATGAGTTTCAACGTTTTTTGAATACGGAATGCGAAGAAACCTGCGAAAATCGCTAATATAATATCTTTTGGCATGGGAGGTAACATCCATAACCAAGCCATTTTATAAGTAAAACCTTCTGGAGCGGCTGCCCATAATTTATAAGCATAATACATCCAAGTAGTTCCTAAAACATAGTTGATTGCTGTTGCCGTAAGCGCTGCGGTAACATAGGCAATTCGTGTTTGATAACGCTCTACGATTAAGCCTGCCACATAGGCACTTAAAATAAATGTTACGATAAATCCAAATGTTGGTTTCAAAATATATGAAAAACCGCCCATAAATAGTGAAAACACCGGCGCGCCAGCAAGACCAATCAGCATATAAACAGTGCAAGCAATTGCTCCTTTTCGACTACCTAATACTAAGCCTGCTAAAATAGCAAAAAAGGTTTGAAGTGTAATCGGAACCCCGCCAATTGCTAAAAAGGGAACAATTGTAGTAATATTCGCTCCAATCATAATAAGTGTTGCAAACAATGCACTATAAACGAGGTCAATCGTTTTAAAGTTAGACGTTCTAGATACAGTTTCCATAGTAAGCTCCTTAATGTTAATGTATGAAGAGAATAGGTTAACGTAAATATAAATGGAAATAGAAGGATTGTCAACTGATTTTTTTATTTGGTTAACATAAGAGTTTTGAACGGATAAACGTTAGAATTGACGGATAAATTCTGAAATAGATGGATAAAAGTTAGATAACGACGGATAAATCCAAAATTGAGGCTATAATAAAAGACAAAGCTTGAAAGAAGAAAAGAGGATACGATGAAGAGTCAAACAAACGAAAATTTCGGATTTCATTTTGATAATAGTTACTTACAATTACCGCATGAATTTTATAGCAAAGTGATATTGGATCCAGTTGAAAATCCAGCAATCCTATTATTGAACCGAACTTTGGCTAAGCAGCTTGAATTGGATGTAGATGCGCTATTTAAAGAAGGTGCACCGATTCTTACAGGGAGTCAAATGCCGAAAGAAGCGGCACAAATTGCACAAGCATATGCAGGACATCAGTTTGGCCATTTTAATATGCTTGGAGATGGTCGTGCTTTATTGATTGGGGAGCATGTGACAAAAAATAATACGCGATTTGATATTCAGTTGAAGGGCGCGGGTCGCACACCTTATTCACGTGGTGGAGACGGTCGTGCTGCATTAGGACCGATGTTGCGTGAGTTTTTAATAAGCGAGGCAATGTTTGCATTACATGTCCCAACAACGCGCAGTTTAGCGGTCACGACAACAGGTGAGCCGATTTATCGTGAGCAAGTATATGAAGGGGCAGTGCTAACACGTGTTGCCTCAAGTCATTTACGCGTTGGAACATTTCAATATGCCGCGAGTTTTTGTGACCGTGATTCATTAACGGAATTAGCGGACTATGCGATTATGCGTCACTACCCCGAATTAATGCAGTCTGAAAATCGCTATTTAGCATTTCTTGAGGAAGTGTTAGACCGCCAAGCAGCTCTTATTGCGAATTGGCAACTCATTGGGTTTATTCACGGTGTAATGAATACCGATAATATGACGATTAGTGGGGAAACAATTGATTATGGACCATGTGCGTTTATGGATCAGTACAATCGAGGTACAGTGTTTAGCTCAATTGATACGCAATCGCGCTATGCATACGGCAATCAGCCTCAGATGGCAGGATGGAATATTGCCCGATTTGCAGAAAGTTTATTACCACTCATTCATGATGATGTAGACGAGGCGATACAGCTCGCTCAAAAGACAATTGAACAGTTTTCGTCTATATATGAAGCGTATTATTATAATGGGATGCGTGAAAAGCTGGGCATGTTAACTGTGGAGCCAGAGGACGAGGCGTTAGTGGATGAATTACTTGCTTTAATGGAAGAATTTGAAGCAGATTATACGAATACATTACGTGTCTTATCTGAAAATAAGCAAACGAATGAAGCGATTTTCCAGTCTCCAAAATTTATGGAGTGGGAGCAAAGGTGGCTGACGCGAATTTCGCAACAAGGGACGACCTTAGAAGAAGCGTTGCAAGTAATGCAATCGGTCAATCCGATTGTCATTCCACGAAATCATCAAGTAGAGCAAGCGATTCAAACATTTGTAGAAGGGGACACAGCACCTTTTATGGAGCTATTGCAAGTGCTAACAAATCCATTCCATTTGCAGCCAGAACATCAAAAATACACGCAGCTACCAAATGATGATGCACCGCCATTTGTAAGTTATTGTGGGACGTAAAATAAAAGTGGGAGATGTTGTTTAATCAACATCTCCCACTATTTTTAACTAATTATGACAATCGATTACGATAATCCTCATATTGGAACGAACGAATAACTTTGATCCCTTGCTCATCATTGTATGAGCAAATACTTGGTAAGTTAACCCCGTTGAACATATGCGTTTTGACCATCGTATAATGTGCCATGTCCGTAAAGACAAGCTTGTCACCAGGTTGTAATGGTTCATCGAATGAGTAATCACCGATAATATCCCCAGCAAGACAAGTCATCCCACCTAAGCGGTACGTATATTGCTTTTCATTTGGCATACCTGAACCAATAATCATCGCGCGGTAAGGCATTTCCAATGTATCTGGCATATGGCAAGTTGCAGAAGAATCAATGATTGCGAGTTCCATACCATTGTGGACAATATCAAGTACTGTCGCCACTAAATAGCCGGTATTTAATGCAACCGCTTCACCTGGTTCTAAAATAACTTTTACGCCATAAGTATCTTGAATGCGTTTAATTAAGCTTACTAAAAGCTCCACATCATAGCCTTCACGTGTAATATGATGACCTCCACCAAAGTTAATCCATTTCATTTGATGTAAGTACTTACCATACTTTTCTTCAAAGTGGACAAGAATACGCTCTAGTACGTCCGCGCCTTGCTCACACATCGCATGGAAATGAATGCCCTCTACACCGTCAAGCTCGTCCGGACGGAATGATTCTACCGGAATACCGAGACGTGAATTGATGTAGCAAGGGTCATATAGTGGTGTTTCAACCTCTGAATAACCAGGATTTACACGTAAACCAATTGAAATGTTTTTCTCATGATTTTGCACTTTTTGCTTGTACTTATTTAGCTGATCAAAAGAATTGAACACAATATGGTCTACATACGTTAAATATTCATCGATTTCATGTTCTGCATAAGCAGGGGCATATGCATGGACCTCTTTGCCGAATTCTTCATAGCCTAAACGAGCTTCGAATAGAGAAGATGAAGTAATTCCTACAAGGTAGTTTTTCGCTAACGGAAATGTCGACCACATGGAAAAGCCTTTTAAAGCTAATAAAATTTCGCAGCCTGTACGGTCTTGTACGGACTTTAACAGTTCTAAGTTTTTTGTTAATAAGCGCTCGTCCACGACAAATGCAGGTGAAGGTGCCGCTTGCCAATCAATTCCTGTTGTTTGATCGAGTGCTTCTTCCATAATGGATCGCTTGCGTTCATTTTTCACGCTGCTCATTATGCCTTAACCTTTACTTCAGAAGTGAAATCTAAATCAACTAAATCAGGATTTTCTGTTTCTTGCCATGGAAGACCCCATTTGTTTAATGCATCCATGAATGGATCTGGATTGAAATCTTCTACGTTCCAAACGCCTGGTTTTTGCCATTCGCCCTTCATCACAAGCATAGCACCGATCATTGCAGGTACACCTGTTGTATAAGAAATCGCTTGAGAACCTACTTCGCGGTAGCACTCTTGGTGATCGCAAATGTTATAAACGTAGTAAGTTTTTTCTTTTCCGTCTTTTAACCCTCTTACGATACAACCGATATTCGTTTTACCTTTAGTAAGTGGCCCTAATGTTGCTGGGTCAGGTAATACCGCTTTTAAAAATTGGATTGGCTGAATCATTTGACCTTGGAATTCAATTGGTTCAATTGATGTCATACCAACATTTTCAAGTACGTTTAAGTGTGTTATATATTTATCGCCAAACGTCATCCAGAAGCGGATTTGTTTTAAGCCTTTAATATTTTTTGCTAAAGATTCTAATTCTTCATGGTAAAGAAGGTAGCAATTTTTTTCGCCGATTTCTGGTAAATTGTAAACCATTTTATATTCTAAAGGCTCCGTTTCAACCCATTCGCCTTCTTTCCAAAAACGCCCGTTCGCTGTAATTTCGCGAATGTTGATTTCTGGGTTGAAGTTCGTAGCGAATGGAAGTCCGTGGTCTCCACCGTTTGCATCAACGATATCAATGTAATGAATTTCATCGAAGTGATGCTTTTGTGCATGCGCTGTGAATACGCCTGTTACACCTGGGTCGAAACCAGAACCTAGAAGTGCAGTAATGCCTGCTTCTTCAAAACGCTCCTTATATGCCCATTGCCATTTATATTCGAATTTCGCAGTATCAAGTGGCTCATAATTTGCCGTATCGATATAATGCGTCTTTGTTGCTAAACATGCATCCATAATTGTTAAGTCTTGATATGGTAAAGCTACGTTAATTACCACATCTGGTTTAAATCCATTGATTAGTTCAATTAGTTCGTCCGTATTGTCCGCATCCACCTGTGCAGTATGGATAATCGTTTTACCGCCGTCTAATTTTTCCTTCAAAGCATCGCATTTAGATTTTGTTCGACTTGCGATCATAATCTCCTCGAATACTTCAGAATTTTGTACACATTTGTGTACGACTACGCTAGCTACTCCGCCAGCACCAATAATCAATGCTTTACCCAATTCCTTGTCACGCTCCCAATCTTAATTTAATTTATTTTGTTTCAATTCGAAACAAGATTGATTATATAGAATAGTAGTGCAGTTAGCAATTATCTTTTTATTAAAATATTATTGAAGGGTTATTTTGTTTTTAAAAAAGAAAAAACATGCAAAAATGAGCATTTGCATGTTTAGATATAGTAAAATTTCGAAGGGTTTGTGTGTGTTAGTGATAACTTTTGTCGCTTTACTTCACGTGTGCCTTTTGCAGAAGTGCATCTTTAGTTGTTACGGCATCTACCGCATCATAAATCGTACTTTCAAAATGATTTACTTGTAGAGATGTGACGCCTTGAATTGTTGTACCACCTGGGGAACAAACTTGGTCAATAAGTGCCCACGGATGCGCTTCAGATTGCAATACCATTTGTGCGCTGCCTAAAACAGAGCTTGCGGCAATTTCAAGTGCCATTTGCTTTGGCATGCCTTCACGAACTGCGGCGCGTGCGAGAGAATCGATATATAAATACGTAAACGCGGGAGAAGAGCAACCGATTGATGTAAAAATCGAAAATAGATTTTCCGGTAATTCTACAATTGTTCCGACAGTCGAAAATAATTGTTCTACTAAGTTTTTTTGCTCTACATTAGTAGATTGTGTTGAGTAACAGCTTGTAGAGGCACCAATTGTTGCATTGATGTTCGGCATAACGCGGAAAACAGTCGTTGTTGGCAGGAAGCTTTGTTGTAAATACTCAAGTGATTTTCCTGCTGCTATGGAAATGACAAGATGATTGTCCATTAATTGTTGTTTAATTATTGGCAGTACGTCGGGAAACATTTGAGGTTTGACAGCAATTACGATGACATCTACGTTTTGCATCAGTTCTTCAATAGATGAAGCAGCTTGTATGCCATACATTTGAACAAGTGCATCTGTCTTTTTTTGTGAGCGGTTAATTCCGTAAATGGAAGAGGCTTCAAACTCACCACTTGCTACCATACCTTTAATAATTGCGGAGGCCATATTTCCAAGCCCAATAAAACCGTATTTCATTTCTTATTCCTTCTTTCATATTAAAAAAGCATCATGTATGCCTTTAAATTCGCATGAACACATAGCGACTAGTATACCTCACGTTAAAAGGAATGCAAATAAATAGCTATATGTTAGATACTGATAAGGATAGGAAATGCATAGCGCCAACAAAAGTTGAATGCAAAAAAATCATCGCACTGGACTATGTCAGCAGGATGATTTATATGTGTAGAAATCATAGTTTATTATAAGAAAAATGCGTTTTTAATGCCGATTGGCCAATCCACAACTTGACCATTTTCCGTTTTTACTTCTAACACTAAAATCTCATTTTCAATCGCCTCAAGTAGCCAATCACTATATAAAAGTAACGGTTTTTTTTCTTCTAATAATTCTTTGAGCTCATTATTTGTGATCGATAAAATTTCTGATTCACAAGTTAAATGAACATGCTGCGGAATAATTTGAAGATTTCCGATTTTGATCGTTCCTGGAATCGTGCCATCAATTTCAATTAGGTACGTCGTGATAACTTGCTTCTTATAATCCACAGTTGTTTCCGTAACGAAATCAAATTTCACAGGATATTCTGCATCATTTACAATAGCGGTGCTTCTACTAACAACGCTGATCGGTAAATTTTGTAATGATTTTTCGAAACGATTCTTAAATTTTAATAAAACATCTTCCGACAAGACAACCATTAAAATCACTCCTTTGATTAATAATGTAAAAATACGCATTAAAACAAAAAACTAAGGGAATAATAGAAAAAGATTCATTCTGTTCCTAACTTGCTTTTACAGAAGAATAATTGATAGGCTATTAATTAAGTATATTAGTATTTAGTATAGCCAATTTTAAGATGATGTGAATTGAAAGAAGAGTAAATTTTGTGAACATATTGTCGTTCTACCGATACACATGTAAAATATAAGTAATGGATAAGATATGAAAAATTACATTGACTTAGCATTGATGGAGTGAAGCGCATGAAAAATAAGAAGAATATTAAAAAGCATGGAAATGTCGTTCTTTTCCCAGGTACTACAGAACGTCTATTAGATGAAGCGCGTGAACTTGCTGAAAACAATCACTATGTACAGGCAAATGAATTATTTGACAAGGTATTTAAGTTAACACCGGGTGATGAAACCTCTTTAAGTGTTTATGCGTATTCTTTATATGAAACGAAAAATTTCAATAAGGCGAAAGAAATATGCGAAGAGATATTGACGCTTGGTCCGAGTATGTATTTTGAAGTAATGGAGCTGTATTTAACGATTTGCATGCAACTGAGACAATATAAACAAGTGGAAAAAATCATCGCTTCCTTATTTGAAGAGGATGTTATTCCATTAGATCAGGTCGAAAAATTCCAACGATTAAAAAAGCTGAATGCGGATATTGCAGGAAATCAAAATGCACAGCTAGAAGAATTTGCGGAAGGCACTTCATTTGAAGAAATGTTTGAGTTGGACGGGGCAGCGTTTATGCAAAAGTCCTTTCCGGCACAATTAGTCATCGTCCATGAGCTAGAAGGAAAAAATGTTCGACCAATGCTGGCTGAATTGAAATGGATTATCGAGCATGATGAGATACACCCATTTGTTCAAAGCTTACTATTAATTTTATTAGTGGAGCAAGATGTTAGCGAATCACTTAC
Organism: Solibacillus cecembensis; assembly: GCF_050272495.1. Taxonomy (NCBI): domain Bacteria; kingdom Bacillati; phylum Bacillota; class Bacilli; order Caryophanales; family Caryophanaceae; genus Solibacillus; species Solibacillus cecembensis. Next base: position 126,574 of record NZ_JBNNMF010000003.1, read on the forward strand.
TATTTCTAAATTGAATCGGACAGAGACGGTTAATCCTTCTCAATTAGAACTGCCGATGGAGATGCCGCAATTTCAAGTAATCTACCAACATATTTTGAATCGTTTGGAGCAGGAGCCCTCTACACTGGATTTAGTGCAATCGCTACTTGCTAAACACGCTATTGTTACGTATCCATTTGAATGGCTCGATTACGATAGTGAAGATGTGGCCATTAGCTATATTGATTTTGTGAAGACCATGTTCGGGGAAATTCAAGAAATGGATTATGAACTGATCGACTTTATTCAAGGTCTAGAAGCATTAGTGAATTTAACTGACATGTGAAAAAAGTTGAAACATTGAGCATATATGTTATACTAAAATGGTTGTCAAATTATATAAATGACGAGTTTGTTAAACAAACAAAAGTTAACTTTGGAGGTAATATAAATGTCAGTACAATGGGAAAAACAAGAAGGTAACCAAGGATTATTAACAGTTACTGTAGCTGCTGTAGAAGTAGATAAAGCAATTGATGGAGCATTTAAAAAAGTAGTAAAACAAATTAACGTACCAGGTTTCCGTAAAGGGAAAATGCCTCGTCCGATGTTTGAAAAAATGTACGGTGTAGAAGCATTATACCAAGATGCATTAGAAATCGTGATTAACTCTTCATACCCAACAGCTCTAGATGAGTCTGGTGTTGAACCAGTTGATTTCCCTGAAATCGCGGGTACTGAAAACTTCGCTAAAGGGACTGACTTCACTTACACTGCAACAGTAACTGTGAAACCAGAACCAAAATTAGGCGAATATAAAGGCTTAGAAGTTACAAAACTTTCAGTTGAAGTAACAGACGAAGAAGTAGAAGCGCAAATCACAGCTCAATTAGCTAAAAAAGCAGAATTAGAAATTAAAGAAGATGAAGCAATCGTTGATGGCGATACAGCTGTAATCGACTTTGATGGTTTTGTAGGCGAAGAAGCTTTCGAAGGCGGTAAAGGTGAAGATTACGCACTTGAAATCGGTTCAGGTTCTTTCATTCCTGGATTTGAAGAGCAATTAGTAGGCGCTAAATCTGGCGAAACAAAAGACGTAATGGTTACTTTCCCAGCAGAATACCACGCTGAAGAGTTAGCTGGTAAAGAAGCGAAGTTTGTAGTAGCTATTAAAGAAGTAAAAACAAAAGTACTTCCTGAGTTAAACGACGCATTCGCTAAAGAAATCGACCCAGAAGTTGAAACGGTTGATGCTTTACGTGCAAAAATTAAAGAAACAACTGCTGCTCAAAAAGAAGCAGAATCAGAAGGTTCTTTACGTGACGAACTAGTAGAAAAAGCTGCTGAAAACGCAGAAGTTGACGTTCCAAAAGGAATGATCAATACAGAAGTAGACCGCATGATCCAAGAATTCGGTCAACGTCTACAATCACAAGGTATGAACCTTGAATTATACTACCAATTCTCAGGTCAAAACGAGCAAGCTTTACGTGAACAAATGGCTACTGATGCAGAAAGCCGCGTACGTGTTTCTTTAGTATTAGAAGCAATCGGTCAAGCTGAAAACATCGCAGTTACTGAAGAAGACATCAACGCTGAAGTTGAAAAAATGTCTGCTCAATTCGGTATGACAAACGAGCAAATTTTAACTGCTTTAGGTGGTACTTCAGTTTTAGAGAACGATATTCGTACTCAAAAAACAGTAGAACTTTTAGTTGAAAACGCTAAAATCTCTAACTAATCATTTTTTTAGTAGTTAGTAAAATAGAACTTTGACAAGGTACGGATTTCCCGTACCTTGTTTTATCAAATATTCACCTTTTGACAAAACATAATATAATTGAACATTATTTGTTGCAAGAGAAGTTTTTCTAATACATAATCAATTTTAATACAATAAAAGCAACAAGATGCAGTCAATTTATTTGATAAAAGTAAAAGAATCTTGTAAGATTGTTGCTTGAATAGGGGTGAGCCAAATTGTTTAAATTTAATGATGAAAAAGGCAATTTAAAATGCTCTTTTTGTGGTAAGCCACAAGAACAAGTTCGTAAATTAGTTGCAGGACCAGGTGTTTATATTTGTGACGAATGTATCGAATTATGTTCAGAGATTGTCGTAGAAGAGTTAGGTATTGAAGAGGAAATCGAATTTAAAGATATCCCGAAACCTAAAGAAATATTAAATATTTTGGGTGACTATGTAATTGGACAAGAGCGTGCGAAAAAAGCGTTAGCTGTTGCCGTATACAATCACTACAAACGAATTAATTCAAATTCTAAAATCGATGATGTTGAATTATCGAAATCAAATATTGTATTAATCGGTCCAACAGGTAGTGGTAAAACATTACTTGCACAAACATTAGCGCGTATTCTAAATGTACCATTTGCGATTGCAGATGCAACAAGCCTTACAGAAGCGGGTTATGTAGGTGAGGACGTTGAAAACATTTTATTAAAACTGATTCAAGCAGCTGATTATGATATCGAACGAGCTGAAAAAGGAATTATTTATATTGACGAGATTGATAAAGTCGCTCGTAAATCAGAAAATCCATCTATTACACGAGATGTATCTGGTGAAGGTGTTCAACAAGCATTATTAAAAATTCTAGAAGGTACTGTTGCGAGTGTTCCTCCACAAGGCGGACGTAAGCATCCACACCAAGAGTTTTTACAAATTGATACATCGAGCATTTTATTCATCGTAGGCGGAGCATTTGATGGCATTGAAACAATCATTAAACGTCGCCAAGGTGAAAAAGTGATTGGTTTTGGTTCAAATCCTAAGCTTGCGGAAGAAGAAGGGACATTAATGTCTCAACTTATTCCAGAAGATCTATTAAAATTTGGATTAATTCCAGAATTTATTGGCCGATTACCAGTACTTGCTACTTTAGAGCAATTAGATGTAGATGCACTTGTACAAATTTTAACAGAGCCAAAAAATGCATTAGCGAAGCAATATCAAAAAATGCTTGAACTAGATAATGTCGAGTTAGAGTTTGAAGATGATGCGCTTGTTGAAATTGCGAAGTTAGCGATTGAACGAAAAACGGGTGCGCGTGGATTACGTTCGATTATCGAAGTAACAATGTTAGATGCAATGTTTGAGTTACCATCACGCGAAGATATTAAAAAATGTATCATTACGGCTGAAACAATTCGCGATAAAGCAGAACCGAAACTTATTTTAGAAGATGGCTCTGTTTTAGTGAAAGATACAGATAACAAAAAAACGTCAGCTTAATTTTAGCGGACCCTTAAAATAAACATGCAGCTGACTTTGGACTTTTTTTAGAAGTCAAAGTCAGCTTTTTTAGCAAATACAACTTACCTATATGTATAAATGAGAACATGATAATTCGCAAAGCCTGTTGTTCGTATGCAAGCGTCTATACATAATTAATTGTATGTAAAATTTTTAAAAGTAACACATACTACTTTTAACTGCGGGTTGTTTTTATGATTTGGATGGAGGTGAATACCCGCGTGAATAAAATAATAAAAAATATGCCAATTTTACCTTTAAGAGGTTTACTCGTCTTCCCATCTATGGTTCTACATATCGATGTAGGAAGAGAACGTTCTGTTGCTGCTTTAGAACATGCGATGTTAAGTGACAGCACCATCTTTTTAACGACTCAAAAAGATTTACGCGTCGAATCACCGGTAAAAGCTGATTTATTTGATGTAGGAACGACTGCTCGTGTAAAACAAATGCTAAAATTACCAAATGGAACGCTGCGTATTTTGGTTGAAGGTGTGAACCGTGCGAAAATGCTCCGTTACAAGGATTCTGGAAATTTTACAGTTGCGGATATAGAAATGTATGAAGATGACTCCTACAAAGACTCTGAAACAGAAGCATTGATGCGTACACTTTTAACTTATTTTGAAAAATATGCAAAATCTTCGAATAAAATTACGACAGAAACAATCGAAATGGTATTGGATATTGAAGAACCAGGCCGATTAGCGGATGTTATCGCGTCACATTTACCGATTAAAGTTATAGAAAAACAAGAAATATTAGCGATTACAACGATAAAAAAACGATTAGATCATTTAATTATTCGTTTGCATGATGAGCAAGAAATATTAAATTTAGAGAAAAAAATCGGCACGAAAGTAAAGCAAGCAATGGAGCGCACGCAAAAAGAATACTATTTACGTGAGCAAATGAAGGCGATTCAAACAGAGCTTGGCGATCGTGACGGAAAAACGGGTGAAGTTTCAGAGCTACGTAAAAAGATTGATCAAGCTGGGATGCCAGCGTCAACATTAGAAATAGCTTTAAAGGAATTAGACCGTTATGAAAAATTACCAGCGGCAAGTGCAGAGAGCGGTGTTATTCGAAATTACTTGGAATGGCTTGTTGCGATTCCTTGGAATGAAAGAACAGAAGACCGCATTGATATTTCTTATGCAGAGGAAATATTAAATCGCGACCATGATGGATTAGAAAAAGTGAAAGAACGTGTGTTAGAGTATCTTTCAGTACGTCAGTTAATGAATTCATTACGCGGTCCGATTCTTTGTTTAGCAGGACCTCCAGGTGTGGGGAAAACAAGTTTAGCGCGTTCGATTGCAGAGAGTTTAGATCGTAAATTTGTTCGTGTATCACTTGGTGGCGTAAGAGACGAATCTGAAATTCGCGGACACCGTCGTACGTATGTCGGCGCAATGCCAGGTCGTATTATTCAAGGGATGAAAAAGGCGGGAACAGTCAATCCGGTATTTTTACTGGATGAAATTGATAAAATGTCAAATGACTTCCGTGGAGACCCTTCTGCTGCGATGCTAGAGGTGCTTGATCCTGAGCAAAACAATGCATTCAGCGATCATTATATTGAAGAACCATACAATCTGCAAGATGTCTTATTTATCGCAACTGCGAATGATTTAAGTACGATCCCGGCGCCATTATTAGATCGTATGGAAGTCATTACGATTGCAGGATATACAGAATTTGAAAAGAATGAAATTACCAAAAATCACTTAGTTCCGAAGCAAATGAAAGAACACGGGTTAAAAAAGGCACAGCTTTTAATTAAAGATGAAGCCATTTTAGATTTAATTCGTTATTATACACGTGAAGCGGGTGTGCGTGGTTTAGAACGACAAGTGGCAACAGTTTGTCGTAAAGCGGCAAAAGTCATTGTTTCTGGTGACAAGAAAAAAGTGACGGTCAGCTCGAAAGTATTAGTTGATATGCTTGGGAAACACCGTTACCGATATGGTCAAGCAGAAACAGAAAATCAAGTAGGTGTCGCGACTGGTCTTGCCTATACAACAGTCGGTGGCGATACGTTACAAATTGAAGTTTCATTAACACCAGGAAAAGGGAAACTTCAATTAACAGGGAAGCTTGGCGATGTGATGAAGGAATCAGCTCATATTGCATTAACTTTTGTACGAACATTGACGCATCAGCTTAATTTAGATGCGGACTATTTCGAGCAACATGATATTCACGTCCATGTTCCAGAAGGCGCTGTTCCAAAAGACGGTCCATCGGCAGGGATTACAATGGCCACTGCGATCGTGTCAGCGATTACTGGAAAAGCGATTAAACGTGAAGTCGGCATGACGGGCGAAATTACGCTACGTGGTCGTGTATTACCAATCGGAGGCTTAAAAGAAAAATCATTAAGTGCACACCGAGCAGGATTAACGACAGTTATTATACCAAAAGATAATGAACGTGATATTGATGATATTCCAGAAACAGTTCGTGAGCAGCTCACATTTAAACTAGTGTCACAGGCAGAAGAAGTTCTTGCTATTGCACTAGACGGAGGTTTTAAGTAGTAATGAAAGTCCATAATGTTGAAATGATCGGTAGTTTTGTCCGACCAGAACAATTTCCAGTAGACGGTTACCCAGAGTTTGCCTTAGCAGGGCGCTCAAATGTTGGGAAATCATCTTTCATTAACCGTATGATTGGTCGTAAAGCGTTGGCGCGAATTTCGTCAAAGCCAGGAAAAACACAGCAATTAAACTTCTATAAAATTGAAGACAAATTTTTCTTTGTTGATGTACCAGGATACGGTTATGCAAAAGTTTCAAAATCAGAGCGTGCAGCATGGGGTAAAATGATTGAACAATACTTCATGGGACGCCAGCAACTAAAAGCAGTCGTTTTAATTGTTGATTTACGCCACCCACCAACAAATGATGACTGCATGATGTATGATTTTTTAAAGCACTATAATATTCCAGTTATCGTTATTTCAACAAAAGCCGATAAAATACCAAAAGGTAAATGGGATAAGCATAAAAAAATTGTACGTGAAACGTTACAAATGGATAAACAGGATCCTTTATTCGTGTTCTCTTCAGAAAAAGGCCTTGGTTTCGACGAAGCATGGGCTGAAATTGAATCGCGCATGGATTGGGAACAGCAATAGTATCCACTAATTTGAAAATCATCCTTTTGGTATATCCAAGAGGGTGATTTTTTTCATAATTAATTTTGATGAAATGCTATTAATTCCTTGATGTCGCGCCTCATTAGCCGATAAACACTTTAGGAGGTGCTACATATGGATATTGCAGCTTTAGCAATGTCGATGAACCAAGCGCAATTAATGCAAAATGTTTCATTGGCTGTCACAAAACAAGCAATGGATTTTCAACAACAAAGTACAGAACAAGTTATTGAACTTCTAGATGCACCACACCCAACATCAGGTCACTCGATTGATGTCTCGGTTTAACTTGGATTCAGCAGAATTCTCCTACTTCTATAAGCGGGGGATGAATGCCAAGTATGCAATTCTATTCAGTGGGGGTTCAAACCCCGGCTGAATCAAGTTAAGCCCCGGCGGATATCACAGATTTTTAAGGGGAGCTTTTCGAGCGAGCTCGAAAAAATCTGGATGCAATTACGCTGAGGCGTAATTGATAAAAAGCGGCACATAAATTTTTATGTGCCACTTCAAACGAACCTTGGGTGATATATAGTGAATAAATGGGCGTACATAAAATGAGTGAAGTTTTGTAATATGGGATTGGGATGTTTAAGAGAAAAGCATCCGTACGATAATAGAAATCACATGAATCATGTTATTAAGTCAAATTATTACATATTAACATTTTTGTCTTATATTTTGATATAATTGCTAGGAGAAAGTAAGAAAAAGGAGGCGGAACAATTGCTAAAAAAAATGGCAACAATTTTAATGGCGATTATTTTTGCTTTAGCAGCACTTCCAATAGGACAACAAGCTGAAGCAGCTACGACATACACATTTGTCAACGTGAAATATGATGAAACAGTCAATAAGAACGGTACGGTTGATCGTACATTAAGTAAGGTGACATTAAAAAATAGCGCTGGAAAAACAGCTACTTTTAATATCGATAAATCAACAAATTTGTACATAAATAATACGTCAACAACGATTGATGGATTTAAAGCTGGCATGGTTGTTACGATAAAAGTAAATTTACGTAAAGTAACGGAAATGCGTGGTACAACAACGATAGAAGAGGGTGCCATTGTTCCGAATAGTAAGCAAGGTGCGGGTGTTGTGACAAAAATCGACCCGAACGGCTTATTTATTACAGTAAAAGTAGATAATGCTGGAACGAAAACGTACTACGTGAAAAATACAACAAAGATTATTAAAGGCAAGTCAACGGTCGATTTAAGTGCCCTTTATGAAGGGGATCGCGTGAAGCTAAAATTTGCTTCTGCGGATACGTCAACGGTATCAGAAATTGATATTATCACTTCTGGTATTATGGTAGAAAATTTATACAAAGCTAAATTAAATACAGTAAACACAAGTAAAAATTCATTTACTGTACAAAATGCACATCCATTTACAAACTGGTTATTCGGTGAAAATGAAAAAGAGGATAAAAATACATTTGATTTTTCAAATAGTACAACGATTTATGCGGGCAATGAAAGAATCTCGGAAAATCAATTGAAAGACTATAAAAATAGCGACATGTATTTTGTAACGACAAAGCAATTTAGTAAAGAGGTCGTTGAAAAAATTGTTGTATTAGCTAGTAATGAGCGCTCGTATTATCAATCATTATCAGAAGTAAATTCGAAATATGGTTACTTTGCGTTATCTAAAGTAGGTCGATTATTTTATCATGATGGCTCTATTTTAGTTCGAAATGGTCGCTTAGTGGAACCTGATACGCTTGCTGCGAATGGGACAGCCTATGTCATTACAGATGGCACGACGAGCGATAAATATGCCCATGTAGTAAATGTGACGAACGATAGCTTCACATCACCAAACTTATCGTCGCATCAACTTTATTTTGGGCGTTTAGACTTAGCTGATTTAGATGCTTACAAAGTTGAACTTTCGGGCATGGAATACTTTAAAAATAATTTCTGGACGAAATTCAATTCTGAATCGGCCTTCTCATTCAGTAATTCAACAGCGGTTACGGAATTAGATGGCAATACGCAATACAAAATTATTCCAGAAACTGAACTATTCTTATATGAAGGACAATATGGTTACTTCTATGTGAAGGATGGTCATATTCAAGCAATTCACTTCATTAAAAACGAGGCACGTACAGTTATTACGGCGACAGGCCGAGTGGACAGTATTGGCACAAATTCAATTGCAGTGAAAGATGTTAGTCAGTGGGTAAGTGGCGGAGAATGGTCTTACTTCGGAGAGACGAAAGTAGAGTTGAATAAAGTAGTCATTATTAAAAACGGTAAAGCGATTAAAGCAAGCGAATTAAAGCCTTCAGATCGCGTCGTATTATTAATGGACGAAAATTTTGTGACACATGTTGTAATGGTAAACGAATAAAAGAGAGGCATGTAGGAATCTTACTCCTACATGCCGTCTCATATTAAGAAATGAAACGGAAAGAGGGATAATCATTGTGGGAATGAAGAAAAATGTACTGTTGTTATTAGCATTTACTGTTTTCTTAAGTATGATCATTAGTTTACCAGCACACACTTCAGCGCAATCCATTGACTTAAATGGTGGTATAAAAAATGAATATACATATGAAGAATATGTGTTCATTACAGGGAAGCCGATTAAATTTATAGGTACAAATAAAAACGTGACAGTATCAGTCAAAGAAAGTAAAGGCAAGCTAACGGAAACGTATAAATTTACATTAGCGGGACCAAATGGCGAAAAACTAGCACGTAATTTTGTATATACATATGATGTGACAAACTATGATCAAATCGGTCAAAGTACAGCGGATGGGGAAGTTACAAAATTTACTGAAACAATAACGGTAGGCAAGGATAAATATACGCTAGTAGATTATCAATTATCGAAAAGTGCTGTGACGGATAAGCGACCAGCATCGGATTACTATACAGGTAATGCGATTGCGAGAAAAACGTACACATATAGCGGCGGTAGCGGACGCAATGAAACGGAAAAAGAAATTACTGTGAATGCAGATAGTCGTCATGTAGGGTATGAAAATTTCTGGGGAGCTACAGAAACTCAAATCACAGAGTTTGAAATGGTTTTCGATGATGGCTCGATTGGTACAGTGGAAAGTCGAGTATCTACAACAAAATCACGCGAGTTAGAATATGATGAAAGTTCAGCATCTTTATCAAGTTTTAATGGTACTTACAAAGCAATTAGTACGGCGGATACACTTTCAGAATATGTTTATGAACTGCCAAAAACAAAAGGTAAAGTCGCATTAGATATTGACTATATGCCAAAAGTTGAAATGTTAAAAATACCAAAATTCCGTGACCTTTCAGCACACTGGGCACGTGGCAGCATTGAAAAATTATATTCTTTAGGCATTTTAGATGATCAATCCAATTTCTTCTCACCAAACACACCGATGTTACGTTATGATTTTGCGATTGCAATCGGTAAAGCCGTTGATTTACGTGTATTAGAAGATACGTCGAAAAAGAAGAAAGCACCTGCTACGAGCACCTTTAAAGATGTAAAACGCACGGCAAAAGATTATAACTATTTATTAGCTTCTGTTAATAAAGGGGTTATTCAAGGGATGACAGCTACAACGTTTGATCCAGATGGCTATTTATCACGCCAACAAGCGGCAACTATTTTAGTGCGTGCATTAGGGCTTGAAGGAAAAGCGCCAGATCCAGGCTATACAACTTCATATGCGGATGATAACAAAATATCAGACTATGCACGAGATTCTGTTTATGTGGCGTCAGAGTTAGGATTGATGAAAGGCAGTGAGGGGAAATTCAACCCGAAAGGCAATTTAACACGTGCAGAAGCTTCATCAATTATTGAACGATATTTAAAATACTTAGAAAATGACTTAAAGCAAAATTATCGTGATGATATTTTGTTCTTTGAATAAGGAGTGAGTTCTTATGACCAATTTTAAGAAGCTAATAGCGGTATTTTTATCTTGTTTGATTGTATTTTCAGGTGTGTTACCTCTATATCCAAAAGATGTAGATGCGGCAACGAATAATGCTTCATTAACGGAAAAAGAAATGCTGAAAATGCTGGCGGAATTAGATGGAGACTACCCATTTGATGTCAATAAACAAGAGATGCTTTACGCGCATTATGGTGAGTTAAATATTCCACTATATGGAGTGGGTAATACTTCGAAACAAAATGCGAATATTTCGAGAGGTCACTTTGCAAAAGTTTTTGCAGCGATGAATGGCTTAGATTTATCGGAAATACAAGCAGTTCAATATTTATACATGAGTGAAATTACGACAGGGGTTACGGGGAAGCGTACGTTTGAAGATTTCAAGACAACAAGCAACCTTAGCCGTAATGATATGACAGCATTTATGTCTCGCTTGAAAAAACAAGGGAAGATCGCATTTGAAGGATTACCAAGTAAAGCATCAGGTAAGGACAATCATAAAATTACTTTACCAGCTAACTTCGTCGAAAACTCAGATGGTTCTGTTCCATTAGAGCCGAAGCCAGGGGAAAATACCGATGATAAAGTAAACCGTCCAAGCGTTTATAAAGCAGTGGAAAGCATTAATGTAGCGTCTGAAAAACTAATTGCAAATGGTGTTGATTCATCATTAATTACAATTCAATTAAAAGATAGCTACGGCAATCCAATCCCGTACGACGAATCATTAGCATTTAAAGTGACATCTGAAGCAGGTGCCACATTCTCAGAAACCAATTCAAGTACAAGTGGTAGTTCAAAAATTATTTATACAGATGGACCGGAGCTAAATGTATTTGTGACGGCACCAGCACTAACAAAATCAATTGTCGATAAAATCCGATTTGAATTAGTAAACAACGATGATCCAAGATTTTATACGTATAAAAATCAAGTAATTGAAGCATCTGTTCGCTATGTGCCAGAAGCAGAATTACGAATTTCATATGAAGTTTATGATCCGGAACAACCAGACTGGACGGGTGGAGATGTTGACCCAGGCGTTAAGCCATTACCTGCTTTACCAGAAGGTGTTATTGACGGTAAAACAGTACCATTTACGGTGAACGGTGTGATCACTGTTACGGATTATGATGAAGATTTAAAACTGTTGACAGGTTCTAAACATGAAACATACACGCACCCAACGACAGGTCAACCAACACAAGGTGAAATTAGTTCTAAAGAAATTCAGTATGGTAATGCAGAACTAAAATTAGAAGGTCAAATTATTTCAGTATGGTTGTTTGAACAAATTTTAGATTATATGATTTATGGCCCTGAAAAGAAACCAGTACCTGACAAGGATAAAAAACCAGGTGACAATGGCTGGGGTGGACTTGGTTCGGCGAAAGTGATGTATACACTTAATAAAGAAGGTCGAGCAACATACGATTTACAAGGCGTTATGAGTGAAGAACATACGGCTCAGTTTAAATCGACATTACATGCAGCGATTATTTATTTAATCAATTTTTTACCAAAAGCAGATGACATTACGTTAGCGCATGAAGAAAGCGTACTCGCGATTAAAGCGCTATATGACCAGCTTGGCCAAATTGATAAAAATATTTTACAAAAAGAATTTGCCCAGGCGATTGGTAAGCTTGAAGGGGCAATGTCGAAAATAGAAATTTTGAAAAAAGGGCAAGAGCTTGAGCAACGTCCTGAAGGAATGGACCGTTATACAAAGGTCATTGTAAACGTGGTGGCACCAAGTGGGGTAGTCATTACAGATTACAAAGGTACGGTTGAAGTAACATTTAATGGTACTTCAAGAAAAGTTTCATTCGATACGAATACAAAAGACTATAATGCAGGGACGGGTTATGCAGGTTCAGCGGTTGTATACTTTGATGATGTCGTTTACGGACAATCAAATGTAACCGCAAAACTTGTCGACAAAGACCCGCGCTATGCAAAAGCATTACAAGGATTGGATAATAAAACGACAACGAAAACAATTTTCGCCAATCCTAAGTTTGAAAAGAATACTTGTAAGGGTAAATCTGAAGTAGCATTTGTCGTGGATCACTCTGGTTCAGTTCGTAAAAATGATCCAAATAACGACACAGCTAAAAAAGTGAAGCAAGTAATTAATCAATTAGCACAAGATACAAACCATGTGTATCACTTTAACAATAAGCCTCATTTTGAAAAATCTGGTGCAGCAAGTGCAGTTGCAAATATTCCTAGCTTGCTAGAGTATAAAAATGATGGAAATTCAACAAATATCGCAGATGCGGTTAAAGTAGCGCTTGATAAATTCACACCTAATCAGCAAACGACAAAGGCACTCGTCCTTGTGACGGATGGTAAAACATCAAAATCCAATATTGCGACCATTACAAAATTAGCACAAGATAAAAATGTGAAAGTGTACACGGTTGCGATTGGAAAATATAATACTATTAATGAAGCCCTTTTAAGAACGCTATCAACAGATACAGGTGGCGCGTACTTTAATTCTGAAACGATTTATAATATCCATGGTTCATTCCAGGCGATTATAAATTCAATTTTATGTAATAAAGAAGTAGTGGATAATAGCTGTGCAGTAGGAGATACGTTATTTAATGAAGCGAGTGTTAACATTTCACGCACCAATGTAATTTTAAATGCCCGCATTAATCAAAACTGTAATAATGTAACGGCTGTTTCAGTAATCTTTACTGCCTCTGGAGGAAGTGTCACATACGATTTACAAGGTCGAGGTGCGTCGATTTATCGATTAACGCGATATGTAAATGAATTTAAGCCATTCAATTTGTATACGGATGTCGAATTCCAAGCGTTTGATCAAGCAGGTCAATTAATTGCTGCGAAAACAGTTAAAATTCAATAAATTATAGTGGAATTGGTTTTCACCGATGAAAAGCGGCGTGTTGGTATGAACCGACACACCGCTTTTTCATTTCTCGTATACAACTAAAAAACTAAGTGCATTGAAATAAAACGGGAACTTTGTTACACTTCCTTTAGAATTATTTTTAATAAATAATACTTTTCATAGCATGTTCACAAAATAAAAGTAATAATTAATATCTTTATGATAAAATAGAAATAATGAATGAAACGTGTGAGGTGTGTAGGTTCATGCATACATTAGTAGTAGGCTTGAATTATAGAACGGCGCCTGTCGAAATTCGCGAAAAGTTATCCTTCATCGAGCAGGATATCCCGAGTGCAATGGCAGCGCTACAACAGGAAAAAAGCGTATTGGAAAATGTAATTGTATCAACGTGTAACCGTACGGAAATTTATGCGGTCGTTGATCAACTGCATACAGGGCGCTATTATGTTAAAAACTTTTTAGCTAATTGGTTCAATATTTCACTGGAGCAATTTGAGGAACACTTATTTATTCGTGAGGAAGATGAGTCGTTCAATCATTTATTCCGAGTAACAGCAGGTATTGACTCAATGGTGTTAGGTGAAACGCAAATTTTAGGACAAGTGAAAAAGAGCTTCCTACAAGGGCAAGAAATGGGTACAACAGGAACAGTGTATAATCAGCTCTTTAAGCAAGCGGTTACATTTGCTAAACGTGCGCATCATGAAACAGCAATTGGAGAAAATGCGGTTTCGGTTTCTTATGCAGCTGTGGAATTAGCAAAGAAAATTTTTGGTTCCTTACAAAACAAGCATGTCGCGATTTTAGGTGCAGGTAAGATGGGGGAACTAGCGATTCAAAACTTGTATGGAAACGGTGTAGGGAAAGTAACGGTCATTAATCGGACATTTGAAAAAGCCCAACATTTAGCGTCGAAGTTTGAAGGTGATGCGAAGTCAATGAGCGAGTTACAGTGCACATTGCTTGAAGCGGATATTTTAATTAGCTCAACAGGTGCGACTAGTTATGTCATTAATCATGAATTGATGAAAGATGTCGCAAAGCTACGTAAAGCAGATCCATTATTTATGGTCGATATTGCGGTTCCTCGTGATTTAGATCCAAAAATTGGGGATATTCCGAACGTTTTCTTATATGATATTGATGATTTACAAGGGATTGTCCAAGCAAACCTAGTGGAGCGTGAACGCGCGGCTTCAGAAATTACAGCGTTGATTCAAGAAGAGCTTGTCCAATTTAAAGAGTGGTTTAATACGCTTGGTGTCGTTCCCGTTATTTCGGCATTGCGTAAAAAGGCTGCTTCTATTCAAGAAGAAACGATGTTAAGTATTGAAAATAAAATGCCTGATCTGACAGATCGTGAGCGCAAAATTTTAAGTAAACATACGAAATCGATTATTAATCAGCTTCTAAAAAATCCAATTTTACAAGTGAAGGAAATGGCGAATTCTACTCAAGCAAATGAGCAACTCGCATTATTCCAACAAATTTTTGGTATTGAAGAAGAAGTACAGCAAGAAGTGCGCGCTCAGCAACAAGAGCCAAGCCATGCACGCAAAAATACAAATGAAACAGTTGTGAATCCAGGCTTATCCTATTAGGCTAGAGACATAAGTGTTCAGAAGCGTTTTCGTATCTATATGGTAAAATTATAGATATAGGAGACGCTTTTTTTTATTATCCAACTATAGAGAAGTTTTTTTAGGAGAAGGTTGCGTATGACGGAAGTAGCGATGGCTAGATTATATGAGCTCATGATTATTCTTTATGCGCTTAGTATCGTGCTTTATTTTATTGATTATTTTTATAAAAATTTAAAAGCAAGAAGGGTGGCTTTTTGGTTTGTATCCATTGTTTGGATTATGCAAACCGTATTCCTTGTCTTGTATATAGTCGACACAAAACGATTCCCGGTATTGTCCTTATTTGAAGGTGTCTATTTTTATGCGTGGCTTCTAACAACATTATCAATCGTGCTGCATTGTATTGCCCGTGTCGATTTACCGGTATTTTTTGTTAATGTTTTAAGTTTCATTTTTGTGACAATCCATTTATTTGCGCCTAATACGGCAACTCAAATTGTCGGAGAATCGCTTGTTTCAGAGATGTTGCTTATACATATTAGCTTTGCCATTGTTTCTTATGCAGCTTTTTCATTATCCTTTGTTTTTTCGATTTTGTATTTAATTTTATATCGTATATTAAAACAGAAGAAGCTGAATCATTTATGGTCGAGGCTACCAAGTCTTCAACAGATGAGTAAGTGGATCAGTTATTCGAATTTAGTCGGTGTGCCCTTGCTCCTTATTAGCCTTATTTTAGGGTTAGAATGGGCTTATATGACATTGGAAGGGCTTTCTGTTTTCGATGTGAAAATTATTAGTTCATTTATTGTATCTGTTGTGTATTTAGTTATTTTATTATTACATCGCAATGGAAAATTGGTTGGTGTAACATTTGCATGGGTGCAAGTGTATTTATTTTTACTCGTTGTTGTTAATTTCTTTCTTGGCAGCAAATTATCGAATTTCCATTTATGGGTCTAATAGAGAGGTCGGAGTATTTTGAGAAAAATTATTGTCGGTTCACGAAAAAGTAAATTAGCTTTAACGCAAACGAAATGGTTTATTAATGAGTTAAAAGCTGCGGGCGTTCCATTTGAATTTGAAATACAAGAAATCGTGACAAAGGGTGACCGTATTTTAGATGTCCAATTGTCAAAAGTTGGCGGTAAAGGGCTTTTTGTTAAAGAAATTGAGCAAGCATTATATGATAAAGAAATCGATTTTGCTGTGCATTCTATGAAAGATATGCCAGCTGTATTGCCAGAAGGTCTTGTCATTGGCTGTATTCCACCACGTGAAGATGCGCGTGATGCTTTTATTTCAAAAGGTCATGTGAAGTTTGCAGATTTGCAACAAGGAGCAGTCGTTGGGACGAGCTCGTTACGCCGTAGTGCACAGCTTTTACAAGTGCGTCCTGACCTAGAAATTAAATGGATTCGTGGAAATGTTGATACGCGTTTAAATAAATTAGAAACAGAAGAATATGATGCGATTATTTTAGCGGCAGCTGGCTTAAAACGTCTTGGCTGGAGTGATGAAGTTGTCACAGAGTATTTAGATATCGATATTTGTCTACCTGCTGTTGCACAAGGTTCACTTGGCATTGAATGCCGCGGGGATGATGCGGAATTATTAGAGCAATTAGCGAAATTGACAGATGCACCGACTTGGCAAGCAGCTCATGCCGAACGTTCGTTTTTAGCAGCGATGGATGGCGGATGCCAAGTGCCGATTGCAGGCTTTGCGACATTGGACGAGGATTCAATTACATTAACAGGTTTAGTTGCAGCACCGGACGCCTCTATTTTCTTTAAGGAGACTGTAACTGGTACTAATGCCGATGCTGTTGGAAAAGAAGTTGCCAGGGTTTTGACGGAGCAAGGAGCATTTGACTTAATTCAAAAAGTAAAGGCTGAGTTGGATGCCGAGTAATTTGCCATTAGCAGGTAAAACGATTATTTTGACTGGTTCGCACAAAATACAAACGATTGCACCTTATATTGAAGCAAATGGTGGGCAAGTGAAAATGTTTCCGCTTATTGAAACGCAAGAAATCGTGTCAGATGAGGATGAAATGCGTCTTACACAATGCAATGACTATGACTGGCTTATTTTTACGAGTCAAAATGCGGTAAGTGCATTTGTTGCGAAATTAAAACGTTTTGGGTTATCGGCATCCACGATTCAGTGTAAAATTGCGGTCGTTGGTGAGCGAACTGCCGAAAGCTTACAACAACACGAATTGGCGTATCATTTTATGCCTACTGTGTATAGTGCCGATGTATTTGTACAACAATTCAAGTGTGAAGGCCGTGCGCTATTTTTACGTGGAAGTCTTGCGAAGTCGACAATTAAGGATGGTATAGGTGCAGATGAATGGACGGTTTATGAAACGGTACCATCTACTAAGCATGTTCAATCACTTCATGAAGCATTAATTGCAGAACCTGAACCGATTGTCATTTTTGCGAGTCCGTCTGCTGTTGAAATGTATGCACAGGAAATTGTCCCGATGATAGATTGGCGATTCATCAAATTTGCAACGATTGGTCATGTAACGACACAAGCTTTAGCGAAATATGACATTACACCAATTGTCCAGCCACAAACTTATACGATGAAGGCTGTTATTGAACAACTTATTTTGGAGGAAACAAAACTATGACTGAACTATTTTTCCAACGTCATCGCCGCCTACGTCAAAGTGCGGGTATGCGTGCATTAGTAAAAGAAACTTACTTACACAAAGAAGATTTAATTTATCCATTATTTATTATTGAAGGCGACAATATTAAAAATGAAGTAAGCTCTATGCCGGGTGTATTTCAGCTTTCTTTAGATAATTTAGCGACAGAAGTTGATGAAATCGTCGCATTAGGCATTCGCGCGGTATTATTATTCGGGATTCCAGCTGAAAAGGATGCTGTTGGTACGGGCGCATTCCATAATCATGGCATTGTACAAGAGGCAACTCGTCTTATTAAGGCGCGTCATCCGGAGCTATTAGTCATTGCGGATACATGCTTATGTGAATTTACTGATCACGGTCACTGTGGTGTCGTAGAAGGCGATCAGATTTTAAATGACCCTTCACTTGATGTGTTAGCACGAACAGCTGTTTCACAAGCACAGGCAGGCGCGGATATTATTGCACCCTCGAACATGATGGACGGTTTCGTGACAGCGATTCGTGCAGGTTTAGACGCAGCAGGCTTTGAGCATATTCCAATTATGTCTTACGCTGTGAAATACGCATCGAGCTATTATGGACCATTCCGTGAAGCTGCGGATGGTGCACCGAAATTTGGTGATCGTAAAACGTATCAAATGGACCCGTCTAATCGTATGGAAGCAATTCGTGAAGCGACTTCCGATATTGACGAGGGGGCTGATTTCTTAATCGTGAAGCCAGCGCTCGCTTATATGGACATTATCCGTGATGTGAAAAATAGCTTCCCAGTCCCAGTTGTTGCTTATAATGTGTCGGGTGAATATTCGATGGTGAAAGCTGCTGCAGGGAATGGTTGGATTAATGAAAAAGCGGTTGTTTTAGAAACATTGCTTGGCATGAAGCGTGCAGGATCCGATTTAATTATTACGTACCACGCAAAAGACGTGTGTCGTTGGTTGGAGGAAAATTAATTATGCGTACTTATGAAAATTCTAAAGCAGCATTTACAGAAGCAGTGGATTTAATGCCGGGTGGCGTAAATTCACCTGTACGAGCATTTAAATCGGTTAACTTAGAGCCAATTTTTATGGAATCTGGTTCAGGCGCTGTTATTAAAGATATTGATGGCAATGAATATATTGACTATGTTTTATCATGGGGACCACTTATTTTAGGACATGCACATCCGGAAGTTGTCGCTGCTATTCAACAGCAAGCGGCAAAAGGTGCTTCATTTGGTGCGCCTACTTTATCTGAAAATAAATTAGCGAAATTAGTATTGGACCGTTTACCATCTGTCGAAATGATTCGTTTTGTTTCATCTGGAACAGAAGCAACGATGTCAGCGCTGCGTTTAGCGCGCGGTTATACAGGACGCGACAAAATTTTAAAATTCGAAGGTTCTTATCATGGACACGGAGATTCATTACTAATTAAAGCAGGTTCAGGTGTTGCTACACTAGGCTTACCAGATTCTCCGGGTGTACCAGCGGATGTTGCCAAAAATACGTTAACGGTTGCGTACAATGATTTAGAATCAGCAAAATTAGTATTTGAAAAATATGGACAAGAATTAGCGGCTGTTATTTTAGAACCCGTTGCAGGAAATATGGGCGTTGTTCCCCCACAACCAGGCTTTTTAGAAGGCTTACGTAAGCTAACAGAAGAAAATGGTACGGTGTTAATTTTTGATGAAGTGATGACTGGTTTCCGTGTTGATTATGGTTGTGCACAAGAATACTTTGGTATTAAACCAGACCTTACTTGCCTTGGGAAAGTAATTGGTGGTGGTTTACCAGTTGGTGCATTTGGCGGGAAACGTGAAATCATGGAAAATATTGCGCCAGCAGGTCCGATTTATCAAGCGGGTACGTTATCAGGAAACCCACTTGCGATGACAGCGGGCTATGAAACATTATCACGTTTAAATGAAGAAACATACACATATTTTCGCAAGTTGGGTGACCAATTAGAAGCTGGTTTCCGTGAAGCGGCATCAAAATACAATATTCCACACACTGTAAATCGTGCAGGGTCGATGATTGGCTTTTTCTTCACGAACGAAGATGTTATTGATTTTGAAACGGCGAAAACTTCGGATTTAGCATTATTTGCGGAATACTTTAAATTAATGGCGGAAGAAGGTATTTTCTTACCACCATCTCAATTTGAAGGGTTATTTATTTCGACAGCACATACAGAAGCGCATATCGCAAAAACGGTACAAGCCTTCCATAAGGTGTTTGAGAAATTAGCACGATAATACGAATTAATAAAATGACATTTCACCTTAGGGGCGAGATGTCATTTTTTCATTTATTATGTACATACGGTTTGGGAAATTCTCTAGTAAAGCACGTAATATGTCGATAGCATAAAGTTCATCATAAATAGAATAGATTGCACATAGAGTTATTCGAGGGGGGATTAGATGAAGGATATTTCCTGGGAAATGGATGAGTACTTCTTTTTTCCAAACAATTTAGGATCTGTAGCAGAAGTACAGTCAGTAAAAATTTCGCCACAATGGGTACCGATTGAACTCGACAATTCGATGCGATTAAATGGTATTTATCATTTTGCTGTAGAAGTGGCTTTTAATGAGGGAGCGGAAGCAGCATCACAAAAAGGAACATATATTGAGGATTTGGATTTTAATAATAACGTGGGCTATTTTGAATATGCCTTACCTTTTAGCATTGATTTACCAGATACAGCGAAACAACTTGATGGTGTGAAAGTCTCAATTGAAGGAGAACAAAGTGCGGTATTTGATGGAGGGTGTCAAGTAAAGTGGAATGTTAGGTGTCAATTTGAAGATTATGTCGTGGAAAAAATCGACACACAAGAAATTGTCGTGAAAAATATTGAACAAAAAGTAGAACTGCCTGCAATTTCAGAAATTCATGAAGTGGCAGCAATTTCGGATACTCAAGAAGTGGTAGCAATTTCAGAAACCGATGAAGTGGCAGTAATCTCGGAAACTCAAGAAGTGGCAGCAATTTCAGAAAACAAAAAAGTAAATGTAATTTCAGAAACCCCTGTAGTGAGTGCAAAAGCGGAAACTCGTGAAGTGAGGGAAACGTTGGTATTGAATGAAATAAATGAAGTGGCGGAATCTCCAAAGCAACTGGAGGGAGAATTGA
Organism: Solibacillus cecembensis; assembly: GCF_050272495.1. NCBI lineage: Bacteria > Bacillati > Bacillota > Bacilli > Caryophanales > Caryophanaceae > Solibacillus > Solibacillus cecembensis. The sequence continues at coordinate 147,186 of NZ_JBNNMF010000003.1, forward strand.
TGTATACGGTACCATCAGATGATTTTTATCGAGACCTTTCTGAGGCGTATAAAGTACATCAAGTTATCACTCCAAAAGCTAGAGATAATCACAAGTGAATAAATAACTAAGCCCGATTAGAATAACGAGTATAATAATATCGAAGGTTGTCGGGAAAAAGATTGTTCGGACAGCTTGAAAAACCGTTATTGGGATGATGCAATTTTTAATAAAAAAACGAGTTTTCCGCAACCAAGGTGGAAGTAAATATGGATTATAACCTTTCCGCATTTTCATCATCTCCTTTTTATTAGTATATGCATGATAAGGCCATGAAGTGAAAAAGTGACGCATTGGATTTAGAAATGGTTTTGAAGGTGCAAGGAAAAAATGATAAAGGCATCAAACAAAATCTTATAGGAGAAAGGACATAGTGAAATAAGCTATGTCCTTTTTAATTCCCAAAGTTTTATACAAAATGCACTGGATTACATAAATGCAACCACAAGTTGACGAAATGCATCCCCAAGATGGTAGAATCGAAAGCAATATTTTTCTAAAGTGAGGGTAGCAATAAAATTTACTATTGGAGGAAAAAATCATGAATAAAATGAAAGTCGCAGTAATTATTTTTATGTTAGGATTATTAGTCTTTTTGAAAATTTACCTGAATTCAATACCAAGAATTAGCGAGCCGATATCAAATATAGTAGTTTTTTTAGGGTTCCTCATTGCTGCTATAATATTTGGTATGTCTAAATTAAAAGAAGATCGGGAGTAACAAATAGGGGGAAGTACGCTGGGGGAATTGCGTGAATTCAATTAACCACTTTAACGCTTAAGGTAACATGGAAGCAGAGGAATTTGGGGCGATTAAATACGTCCCCCCTAAATTATTTGAATATATAGCTTACTTACGTTGTTAATACGTAAAGGAAATTTGTTACAATATATATAAACTTACATTTAAAGGAGTTCGTACAAATGACATTTGGAGAGAAACTTTTTAAATTAAGAAAAGAAAAAGGACTTTCCCAAGAAGCCTTAGCAGAAAAACTAAATACAACAAGACAAGCAATTAGTAAATGGGAAAATGGCCAAGGTTACCCCGAGACAGAAAAGGTTCTTATGATTGGAAATATTTTTGAGGTTTCCATCGACTATTTGTTAAAGGATTCTGTTGAGCCAAGCAATGATAAAAACGCAGGATATTATGTTAACAAGGAAATGGCAGAAGGATATTTATTGTCTGCACATAAGGTTTCAAAATATTTAGCGTTAGGTTATTTCTTAATCGCGTTATCCATTATCCCCTATTTCCTATTTAATCAAGACCCAACAATCTATATTATCCCAACTATCCTATTAGCTACATTCGGTATTGGGATGTTTGTATCAACATCGTTTATTGAAGAAAATCAATATAAAGTATTAAAAACAGAGCCCTTGCTGTTTGATGAAAAATACCTAAAAGAATTGACTGCTAGATACGAAAATTTAAAGAAAAGATATTTCGTTATTAATCTAGTGGGTTCCGGTTTATTTGTTGCTGGAATATTAGCCATAGGAATCGAAAGAAGGTTTATTACTTCTGAATTTTTATTGCCTTATTATCCGATATGTATTGGAATAATTGCAATTGGTATCTACATTTCAATACGAACTTCAAACCAGCTTGACGCATATAAACTATTAGCGAAAAACGATATATATACCAATAGAATTTTCTTTAAATTTCAAAGGAAGATGAGAAAAAAGCTGGATGAATTTTAAAGAAACCGTCCCCTCCCACTGGAAGAGAAGTACCCTATGCAGGGCTCTTAGGAATCCCCAAACTACAAATAGGTGCCCTTGGAAGTGGTGAATTATTGAAGATGGATAGACGCATTGAAAGTTTGAAAGTTATTTGAAACAGCGCAGGAGAATGCTGATATGTGAAGTTATTGTAAAAATAATTATTTTTTTGTAAATATACTTTTGAAAAGGGAAACATTTAGTAAAGTTAAGACTAGTAGAGTTGGAATGTTACTTTTTTAGGAGGAAAAATTTGTACAATTTATGGAGTATTTTTTGGACATCATTAAAATTAGGACTCACTTCGTTTGGGGGGCCGGCTGCACATTTAGGCTATTTTCAGCAAATATATGTGAAACAGAAGAAGTGGCTGACAGATGAAGAGTATTTAGATCTAGTTGCATTAAGTCAGTTTTTACCCGGTCCTGCCTCGAGTCAGGTTGGTATGGGGATTGGGCTTCGAAAAGGTGGGGTAGCTGGTAGTATTGCCGCGTTTATCGGATTTACATTACCATCAGTCCTTATGCTCATCGCATTTGTCTACATAATGGAACGTTTTCAATTTAATATCGGTTGGTTACAAGGGTTGAAAATTGTAGCAGTGGCGATTGTTGCACAAGCTATTTTGGATATGGGGAAGAAAATATTGAAAACCCCTTTGCAGTATGTGCTGTTAATTGTCGCTACGATAATATTACTTTACACTACATCGATTTATTCACAAATTGGCGTTCTTATCGGTAGTGCAATGATTGGTTATTTATTTTTGAAACAGCCAGGTCAATCTATTCCAAGTATTGTTTTCTCCAAAAAATGGGGCGCTGTATTTTTATCCTCATTTTTTGTGCTATTAATCGGGTTACCTATTGCTGCGAAAATTTTAAAATGGGAATGGCTTGTGCTATTTGAAAAGTTTTATTTAGCAGGTTCACTCGTTTTTGGTGGAGGTCATGTTGTTTTACCTTTACTAGAATCGCAATTCGTTGGTACGTACGTGACTGCGGAATCCTTTTTAGCAGGCTATGGCTTAACGCAAGCAGTACCAGGTCCATTGTTTACGTTTGCTAGTTATTTAGGAATGGTCATTGGGGGTATTCCGATTGCTCTACTTGCGACAGTAGCGATCTTTTTACCGGCATTTTTATTAATTGTTGGGGCTTATCCATTTTGGTCAAGCATTAGCAGTCATCAAGCGTTGCGCGGGGCAGTGGCAGGTATGAATGTAGCGGTCATCGGTATTTTAATTGCCGCGTTTATGTCACCAATCCTCACGTCAACGGTTCGAGATGTAATGGATGGATTTTGGGCAATTGTTTTATTTGTTTTATTAGTAAAATTCAAACTAAAGCCGTGGATCATTGTGGTCATTGGTGTTTTAATAGGTTTTACGTTTTATCGTTAAACCTAAACTGTATTTTTTGCAAAGTAAACCAAAGCTCATACTTGAAATTTTGGTGAAAAGAGCGTAAAATTAATTCAATTATATAATTGAAACGTTGAGTAGGAAGAGTACGCTTGAGCGTGATGGTTAGAGAGGAAACGGTAGCTGAAAAGTTTCTACATTGCACGAGCAGAAGGTAGCCTAGGAGTTGACTTAGTGAATGAAGAGTAGCTAATGTCCGGTTAAACACCGTTATCGAATGAAGAGCCTATGGGTGTATTTTTTGCATCCATTGGAATTAAAGGTGGTACCGCGAACTAACTCCCTCGTCCTTTTTTTAGACGACGGGAGTTTTTTGTTTGTTCAAAATCTGGGCGTCATTACGTCGAGATGCAATCGATTATTAAATTGATAGAGGAGAGAGTACAATGACTGAAATTTCAATGCCAACAAAGTATGATCCGCAGTCCACAGAAGCAGGCCGCTATGAATGGTGGTTAAAAGGAAAATTTTTCGAAGCAGATCCAACAAGTGATAAGGAACCATACTCAATTGTCATTCCACCACCAAACGTAACGGGGAAATTACACCTTGGTCACGCATGGGATACAACGTTACAAGATATTTTAACGCGTATGAAGCGCATGCAAGGCTATGATGCACTTTGGTTACCAGGGATGGACCACGCAGGAATTGCCACTCAAGCGAAAGTAGAAGAAAAACTGCGCGGAGAAGGCATCACACGTTATGATCTTGGCCGTGAAAAGTTCCTAGAAAAAACATGGGAATGGAAAGAGGAATATGCCTCACATATCCGTGCCCAATGGTCTAAATTAGGTCTTGGCTTAGATTATTCAAAAGAGCGTTTTACGTTAGACGAGGGCTTAAACGTTGCGGTTAATGAAGTATTCGTAACATTATACGAAAAAGGCTTAATTTACCGCGGTGAGCGTATTATTAACTGGGATCCAGCTGCTAAAACAGCGTTATCTGACATCGAAGTAATTCACAAAGAAGTAGAAGGCGCATTTTACCATATGGAATACCCATTAGCTGATGGTTCTGGCGTATTACGTGTTGCGACGACTCGTCCGGAAACGATGCTTGGTGACTCAGGTATCGCGGTTCACCCGGAAGATGAGCGCTATGCACACTTAGTAGGGAAAACAGTCATCCTACCAATCGTTGGACGTGAAATTCCAATCGTTGCAGATGATTATGTAGATAAAGATTTCGGAACAGGCGTTGTTAAAATGACACCAGCCCATGATCCGAATGACTTTGAAGTAGGTAACCGTCATAACTTAGAGCGAATTTTAGTTATGCATGAAGATGGTACGATGAATGAGCTTGCGGGTAAATATAATGGCATGGATCGTTTTGAATGCCGTAAGCAAATCGTAGCGGATTTACAAGAAGCGGGCGTACTAGTAGAAATCGAAACGCATGTACACCAAGTAGGACACTCTGAGCGTACAAATGCGGTAGTAGAGCCATATTTATCGAAGCAATGGTTCGTGAAGATGGGTCCATTAGCAGAAGATGCGTTAGCGATGCAAGCAAATGAGGACGAAAAAGTAAACTTCGTGCCAAACCGTTTTGAAAATACGTATAACCGTTGGATGGAAAACATTCATGACTGGTGTATTTCTCGTCAATTATGGTGGGGACATCAAATTCCAGCTTGGTATCATAAAGAAACAGGTGAAGTATATGTTGGTAAAGAAGCGCCAGCAGATGCTGAAAATTGGACACAAGATGAAGATGTGCTTGATACATGGTTCTCATCTGCGTTATGGCCGTTTTCAACGATGGATTGGCCGAATGAGGACAGTGCAATGTTCCAACGTTATTATCCAACAAGCACGCTCGTGACAGGTTATGACATCATTTTCTTCTGGGTAAGCCGCATGATTTTCCAAGGGAAGGAATTTACAGGAGAACGTCCATTTAAAGATGTGTTAATTCACGGTTTAGTACGTGATGAAGAAGGACGCAAAATGAGTAAATCCCTTGGTAACGGGGTAGATCCAATGGAAGTAATCGAGCAGTATGGTGCTGACTCTTTACGTTATTTCTTAGCGACAGGTTCTTCTCCAGGGCAAGATTTACGTTATTCTACAGAAAAAGTAGAATCAACATGGAACTTTGTTAATAAAATTTGGAATGCTTCTCGTTTTGCATTAATGAACATGGAAGGCTTAACATTCGAGCAAATTGATTTAACAGGCAATCTTTCAACAGCTGATAAATGGATTTTAACGCGTTTAAATGAAACCATTGAACGTGTTACGGCATTATCGGATAAATATGAGTTCGGTGAAGTAGGTCGTGAGCTTTATAACTTCATTTGGGATGATTTCTGTTCTTGGTATATTGAAATGGCGAAATTACCATTATACGGTGAAGACGAAGCGGCGAAATTAACAACACGTTCAGTATTAGCGTATGTTTTAGACAATACGATGCGTTTATTACACCCATTAATGCCATTCGTAACAGAAGAAATTTGGCAGCACCTTCCACATGAAGGCGAGTCAATTACAGTAGCGGCTTGGCCAACTGTAAACCCTGCTTACAATTTCAAAGATGAAGCAGTGGAAATGCAATTATTAATGGATATTATTCGCGCAGTTCGTAACGTTCGTGCAGAAGTAAATACGCCAATGAGTAAAAAAGTAGCGATGACAATTTCAGCTAAAGATGCATCAATTGCAAGCATTTTAGAGGCGAACAAAGGTTATATCGAAAAATTCTGTAACCCAGATGGCTTAACAATTGGTGCAAGTTTAGAAGCACCTGCTCAAGCAATGTCAGCAGTTGTATCGGGCGCAGAAATTTTCATGCCACTTGCAGGCTTAATTAATATCGACGAAGAAATTGTGCGATTAGAAAAAGAGCTTGATAAATGGGCGAAGGAAGTAAAATTAGTTTCAGGCAAGTTATCAAATGAGCGTTTCGTTTCAAAAGCGCCAGAAGCGTTAGTAGCGGTAGAACGTGAAAAGTTAGCGGACTATGAAGCAAAATTTGCAACAGTTGAAAAACGTATTGCAGAATTAAAAAATATGTAAGTTCTATAAAGAGGTGCCGTTTTTCTTCGGCACCTCTTTACTTGTAGAAGAGAGGGATAAAATTGTTTCAAACAATAAAGCAATGCACGGATTTTATATTTACGCTCAAGGCGAGTCAGTATAAAGGGGAGCCGTTGCAATCTGCTAAAATCATTTTAGAGCAGTTAGAGAATCCAGAGCAAAAAACGAAATTTATTCATTTTGCAGGATCGAATGGCAAAGGTTCGACATTAAATGCAACACGAGAACTGTTAATGGAACATGGTTTAACGGTGGGTGCCTTTATTTCACCCCATTTTGAACGTGCGAATGAGCGTATTACGATTAATAAAAAGCAAATTTCGGATGAAGACTTTTTAAGAATTGCGAATCGTATAACGGCGATTATCGGCGAAAAGTTAAATAGTCAATTTCCAAGCTTTTTTGAATTTATGACATTGATTGCACTTCAATATTTTTCTGAACAGCAGATTGACGTCGCGTTACTAGAAGTTGGTATTGGTGGCAAACTAGACTCTACAAATGTCATTACCCCAGAAATTTCGGTTATTACAACGATTTCACTGGAGCATACGGACATGCTTGGGGATACATATGCACAAATCGCGTCGGAAAAGGCAGGGATTATTAAGTGTGGAAAGCCTGTTGTGATTGGTGTGAAAAATAGTGAAGCTCTAGCAACAATTAAGCAAGTTGCACATGAAAAAAATGCCCCAATATTTGTTTTAGGAGAGCAATTTACTGTTAAAAGTCGCGATTTTGGTCGATTTGATTATAAGGGATCTACTTTAATTGAAAATATAGAGCTTGCTATGGTTGGTGAACACCAGGTGAATAATGCGGCACTTGCGATAACCGCAGCTCAGCTTTTTGTGGACGCGCTAGATGCAGAAAAAATAAAAAAGGCGTTAAAGCAGGCGAAATGGGCAGGGCGATTTGAGCGTGTTGGTACAAATATCATTTTAGACGGTGCGCACAATTCAGAAGGAACGACTTCGCTTATTGAGACACTTACGCAAGTAGAACCGCATAAAAAATACAAATTTATATATGCGGCATTGCAAGATAAAGACCATGAAGTGAGCATTCGGTTAATGGACAATATTGCATCCGCTATGTATTTCACACAAATCGATTTACCGCGCGCAGCAAAAGCACAACAGCTAGCGAACCAAAGTGGGCATGCACAAAAGTTCGCGCATGAAAATTGGTTGCAATTAATCGAACAGCAAATGGATGAGATCAAACAAGATGAATTATTAATTATTACGGGGTCCCTTTATTTTATTGCAGAGGTTCGCGGTGAATTTGTAAAGAAAGGGTTGATTTAATTGATTCCACTTCTTGAGCATTATAAGGAACGGTGGCATGTACAAAGTGAGCGAGTAATAAAGCCGGGTTTAGCTGCGATTGTGCAGGCGCTCGAACGATTAAATAATCCTCAAAATGCCCTTTCAGTTGTCCATTTGGCAGGGACGAACGGAAAAGGTTCTACCCTTACTTTTGTGGAACAAATCGCAAGGCAGCACGGGTTAAAAGTTGGGAAGTTCATGTCGCCGTGTATAGTAGACATGCATGATCAACTTCAAATAAATGGACTTCCCATTGTGAGTGAGCAGTTGGACGAGCTTTTTCAACAATTAGCAAAGGCTGGATTAAGTGGAAAGCTAACCGATTTTGAACTATTAACCGTCATTGCATTTCTCTATTTTCAACAACAAAAGGTCGATGTAGTGTTGTTAGAAGCGGGTATGGGCGGTCGTGAAGATAGTACAAATGTTGTGGAGCCGATTGTTTCGATTATCCCGAGCATTGCACTGGAGCATACGAATTTTTTAGGGACAACATTGACGAGCATTGCCCATCATAAGGCGGGTATTATTAAAAAAAATAAGCCCGTAATTATTGGATTTTTACCAGAAGAAGCAGAGCAGGTGATTGAAGAGGAAGCGTTAAAACAGCAAGCGCCACTCTTAAAATTAGGTCGGGATTTTGAAGTGCATCAAACAGAACGAGGTGAGATGTATGAAAATGTTGCGAAACAAATAGTCATCCCTGCACTAAACCGTCAATTACTTGGTCACCATCAAGCGCAAAATATGGCTTTAGCGATTACTGCCTTTTTTGAAGTTGCAAAAGTTTTGAATGTTACACCTGTGCTAAGTAAGATACAAGCAGGTGTACAAACTACAACGGTTCCTGGACGCTTTGAGCAAGTTTCACCGAATCTTTATTTTGACGGTGCGCATAACCCAGCAAGTATTGGCATGCTGGTCAATACGATTAAACAGCATTTTCCAGGCAAGCGTATTGAATTTGTGCTCGGCATTTTGGCGGATAAAGATGTGGCGGCAATACTGCGCATGTTAGAGGAAGTTGGAGATGCCTTTTATTTTATGGACATTGATAATGAGCGTGCGATGAAAGCCACACAACTTTTGCAAATAAGTCGTGCAAAAGAGAAGGAAATTATAGAAGATGAACAATCGTTCTTAAAAGAGAAAATCCCATCACAAACAGTAAGAATTGTAACGGGTTCTCTTTATTTATTGAGTGATATTCGCCTGAAACTTAATCCGAATAACTAATAATGATGACAATAAAATAGTTATTTGATACTGTATTTATAAAATTACAGGAATTGTTTAGGTGATGAATCGTTAGAAGAGCCAGTTCAGGATGTAATCGCGTCGCTGTATTTCAGGGACAACTGGCAAATTATATCGAATAGTAGCGAAATATTTTTAGGACGAGACGACAATAGTCTTGTCCTTTTTTGTGCTTATTTTGTTAAGGTAAGCAATAAAAAGAGGTGAGCATATGCCGATTATTCGAACACTTAAAAAAAATTCTGTTGCACAAGCTGTATTTTATGGTGTTTTAACTGGGTTATTAGGCGTTATTGCATTTATCATTATATTAAAATTACCGCAAGAGCCAGTAGAACCAGGGGGACAAGGAGAGGTTATTAGTACTTCACAGCAAGAGACTGAAGGAAATGAAAAAGATTTGGTCAAGCAACCGTTTTTTGCGCTGCAGCATGGTGTATTTTCGAGTTTTGAAAGCGCAGATCAATTTGTAGCTTCCTATCCAACGTTAAATAAAGCTGCGATTGTCCGTGTCGGGGATCAATTTTTTGTCTGGTCAAAAATTGATAACGAAAAAGTTGAAGGTGCAACTCAAACAGAGCCAAGTTCATTTTATAAGCCGCTTGTTTTATCAAGCAGCTGTCCAAAACAGGCTGAAAAGCAGTTGCCGATAACGTTAAAGGATGCGAAGACGTTAACGCTCGATCGTGTGACAAGTGAGCAACAAGCTGATTTGCCAGAAGATTGGAGTGTCATATTACCTGAAATTCAAAAGTTATCTGAAAATACAAGTATCATTCGTTTACATGCATTAATAAATTATTATGAGCGCCTAGACTGCGTGAAAATTGATTTTTAACGGTAATATAACCGTCATATTTGATAAATCATAAAAAAGTTACCATTTTTCAAAATTCCATTTGTCATATACTATTGATGATAGGAGGAATGGTTATGAATTTTACTACGAATGAACAATTTGTATTAGCATCGGCATCACCAAGAAGGAAAGAATTATTAGGAATGCTTGGCGTTCCATTTGTTGTCCATACAAGCGATGTTGAAGAAACAAGTGTACAAGCAGATACACCCCAGCGATATGTGGAAGAAGTGGCGCTATTAAAAACGCGAGATGTTGCGGTCAATCATCCTGGGCATTTGATAATAGGTGCAGATACAATTGTTATTTACGAACAGCAAATTTTACACAAGCCGAAATCACATGAAGAAGCGGTCCAACATTTAACGAAATTAGCGGATAATCGACATCAAGTGATGACCGCAGTAGCAATCATCCAGCCTGATGGAACAGAAACGACCTTCGTTGAGGAGACAATCGTTGTATTTAAAAATGTTTCGAAGGCATTGATTGAAGCTTATGTTCAAACAGGTGATTCATTTGACAAAGCTGGTGGCTACGGCATTCAGACAAGCGGTGCGTTACTCGTTGATCGAATTGAAGGAGATTACAATAATGTTGTCGGTTTGCCAATCGCAACATTAGTTCAAACTTTGCTTACTTTACAACTACTAAAAATCTGATTTTTTAGGAGGATGTAAATGACAGTAACACCAATTGTTAATATGAAAATACGAGATGTTCATGAAGCCGATCGACCTCGAGAACGCCTCATTCGCCAAGGGGCAAAAAGTTTATCCAACCAAGAGCTCATTGCAATTTTACTTGGGACAGGTACGAAAAATGAATCGGTGTTAGCAGTAGCGAACCGTGTGTTATTAAATTTTGAAAAGCTGCATAATTTAAAGTATGCCACATTGGAAGAAATGAAAGACATTAAAGGGATTGGTGAGGCAAAAGCGGTGTTATTACTTGCGGCAATCGAGCTAGGGCGTCGTTTAGCTTCAAAAGATTTAGAAGAGCGCTATACTATCCGTTCCCCCGAAGATGCCGCGATGTATTTAATGCAGGATATGACCTCACTGCAACAAGAACATTTTGTCTGCTTATTCCTGAACGTCAAAAATCAAGTGCTACATAAGCAAACGATTTTTGTAGGAAGCCTCAATGCCAGCATCGTCCACCCCCGCGAAATTTTCCGTGAAGCAGTAAAGCGTTCAGCAGCAGCGATTATTTGTTCACATAACCATCCGAGCGGTGTGCCTACGCCAAGTCCTGAAGATATAGATGTGACGAATCGCTTGTATGAGGCGGGGCAAATTATTGGCGTGGATTTACTTGATCATGTCATCATCGGGGATCATCAATTTATTAGTATGAAAGAAAAAGGTTACTTTTAGAAAAAATCGCCATTTTGATAATCAATCAAAATGGTAATTTTTTTGGTGTATAAGCATAATAGATAGAGGCTATATCCTGTAGTTTGAAAGTTTGTGTACGGTTTCAAAAAAATATGCAACCAATACGAATACAATTCGTCAAAAGACATTATTGTTCTATCTGTATTGTTAAATCTTACATAGTAAATTTTATTTGTTTCGTGAGGAAAATAGAAATACAATAGAAAAGTAGAGTTCGACAAAAAACATTCGACAAAAGTCGAGATACAGTGCTTGGAACACTATAATTTTTTGATTCTATCCGTTATAATAAAGGGTATGATTTTAATAATGTCATCGAAGAGATAATTGCCTAAATAGAAAGGGAGTACTTAATTTGTTTGGATTAGGAAATAAGGATGTCGGGATCGATCTTGGCACAGCGAATACACTTGTATTTATTAAAGGAAAAGGGATTGTTTTACGTGAGCCTTCAGTGGTTGCGAAAAATACAAAAACTGGGGACATCGTTGCGGTAGGTAATGATGCGAAAAATATGATCGGACGTACACCAGGTTCGATTGTTGCGATTCGTCCAATGAAAGATGGCGTTATTGCAGATTTCGAGATTACAACAGCGATGATTCAATATTATTTAAAAGAAGCAATGAAAGCTTCTGGTTCAAATTGGAAAAAGCCGAATGTTATGGTTTGTGTACCTTATGGCATTACTTCGGTAGAACAACGTGCGGTAATTGATGCTTCACGTCAAGCGGGTGCAAAAGATGCATTTACAATTGAAGAGCCATTTGCAGCGGCAATTGGTGCGAACTTACCAGTTTGGGAGCCTACTGGTTCAATGGTTGTTGATATCGGTGGTGGTACGACAGAAGTAGCAGTTATTTCACTTGGTGGTATTGTAACGAGTGAATCTGTACGTGTTGGTGGTGACGCAATGGATCACGCGATTATTGCTTACATTCGTAAAACGTATAACTTAACGATTGGTGAACGTACAGCAGAATCAATAAAAGTAGAAATTGGTACAGCACGTTCAGAAGGACCGAACGAAACGATGGATATTCGTGGTCGTGACTTAGTGACAGGCTTACCAAAAACAATCGAAATTACTTCAGAAGAAATTTCAAAATCGTTACACGAAGCTATTGCCGCGATTTTAGACGGTGTGAAAAAGACATTAGAACAAACACCACCAGAATTATCTGCTGACGTAATGGAACGCGGAATTGTTTTAACAGGTGGTGGTGCATTGTTACGTAATTTAGATAAAGTAATTAGTGATGAGACGAACATGCCTGTATTTATCGCAGAAAACCCATTAGATTGTGTGGCAATCGGTACAGGTAAAGCATTAGATAATATCGCTATAATTCGTGCGCAACAACTGAGATAAGGAGGACTGGCAGTGCCACATTTAGCAAATAAAAAATTAATCGTTCTATTAATAAGCGTAATTTTCCTTGTGGCATTGATTGGTTTCTCTCTACGTGATCGTCATAACGCAACATTACCTGAGCAAATTATTAAAGATACAGTTGGCTTTGCGCAATCTATTATTGCAAAGCCAACAAACTACATAACAGGTATTTTTAGCAATATTGAATCGCTGTTAAATACGTATGAAGAAAATAAACGCTTAAAGGTACGTCTAGAGGACTTTGCTGTATTACAAGCAGAGGTAGGTTTATTAAATGCAGAAAATGCTTCATTACGTGAGCTAACAACGATCAAGGAAAGTTTGCGTGATTTCGACCCGATTCAGGCGACGGTCATTGCGAGAAACCCGGATCAATGGGAAGAAAAAATCATTTTAAACAAAGGGACAGCAGATGGCGTTGAAAAAAATATGGCTGTCATGACCGCGCGAGGACTCATTGGAAAAATCGTGATTGCGACACCGTTTACTTCTGAAGTTGAACTTCTTTATACAAATAATGAAAATTATCGTGTATCTGCAATTGTACTCGGAGAAAAAAATGAAGAAATTCATGGTTTAATAGAAGGTTATGATGTAGAACGCAACGAATTATTATTAAAGCGAATTGATTCGAATTTAAAATTAAAAGTGGGCGAAAAAGTACAGTCTTCTGGATTAGGTGGTATTTTCCCGAAAGGTATTTTAATCGGTGAAGTGACAGAAGTAACGACGGACGACTTTGGTTTGACAAAAATGGCGTACGTGGAACCTGCTGCAGATTTCTCTATGCTAGAAAATGTCATCATTGCTAAACGTAAAACCATTGCAATTGATGGCTCAGATGGCAATGCAACGAATGGTGATTTAACAAATGAACCTGTTGCAGAGGAAGCTGAGGAGGAGGAATAATGCTCGTTCGATTTCTAATCCCAACGGTCGCGGTACTGTTATTTTTACTTGAATCCCAATTTGCGATGTTTTCCCCTATTGAAATTAAAGGCGCAACCATTATTTTAGTTCCGCGCTTTTTAATTTTGTATTTGATCTTTTTAGCCATTTATTATAATCGCAAAAAAGCGATGGTTTATGGACTTATTTTTGGGCTATTGTTTGATGTGTTTTACATTAATATTATCGGGCTCTATACATTCTTATATCCCGCAATTTGTTTTCTTGCTGCATGGAGTGTGAAGAGAATCCACCCGCATCTTGCTGTTTCTAGTTTAATTGCCATTGCATTAATGAGTTTGTTAGAGTTTGCGATTTATGAATTTTTCTATGTTATTCAATTTACTTCGATGGCATTACAGCCTTTCCTGTACAATCGACTTGTCCCGACGATTTTGGCAAATTCATTGTTTTTAATGATGCTAGGTTGGGCATTTAAATATTTGATTAGCGCTCGTGTGCTTCAGCGTGCACAGGAGCATTCTTAATACAACGAAGCGTGAGGTGACATGTATAGTTATGAAAAAACAACTTGTCCATATCAAAGGGACAAAAGAAGGGTTAGCACTTCGACTAGACGATCAATGTTCCTACGCGGAGTTAATTGAAGAACTAGGAAATAAAGTTACAGACGGTCACCTTGATGGTAAAATAGATGTGCAATTACATTTGGGGAAACGCTATTGTACACCCGAACAAAAACAGCAATTAATTACAGCAGTAGAGCAACAGCAAAACCTACGTGTATCTAAAGTGCAAAGCGATGTTATGACAATCGAGGAGAGCGAACATTTACTTGAAGCAAATCGCTCCGAACAATATGTGGGCATTGTGCGCTCTGGTCAAATATTACGTACGCCTGGTGATATTATCGTATTAGGCGATGTGAATCCGAATGGACGTATTGAAGCGGGCGGCAGTATTTATGTGATGGGCAAGTTAAAAGGAATTGCACATGCAGGCACTGGGGGCAATGTAGAGGCAATTATTTCGGCAGCTCATTTCGAACCAACACATGTATTAATTGCCAATCAAGTTGAAGTGATGACAAATGAAAGACAGTTTATTTTAGAGCATACAGAACAATTATGCGCTTATATTGGTGCGAACGGTGAAATCTGTTACGATAGAATACAAGAAGTGAGAAATATCCGACCGAGTTTATCGACATATCGAGGAGGAAGCTAAATGAGTGAAGAAGCAATAGCTCAAACTGCAACCTTACATAAGAAAGGGGCCGCTAATGTGGGAGAGGCAATCGTTATAACTTCAGGAAAAGGTGGAGTAGGTAAAACGACTACGACTGCAAATTTAGGTACTGCATTAGCATTACAAGGGAAGAAAGTTTGTTTAGTAGATACAGATATCGGACTGCGTAATTTAGATGTTATTTTAGGGCTGGAAAACCGAATTATTTATGATTTAGTGGACGTCATTGAAGGGCGTTGTAAAACGCATCAAGCGCTTGTGAAAGACAAGCGCGTGGATGATAAATTATTTTTACTTCCAGCAGCACAAAATACCGATAAAAATGCTATAGTACCAGAACAAATGAAATTGTTAGTAGATGAATTGAAGCGTGAATTTGATTATGTATTAATTGATTGTCCTGCTGGGATTGAACAAGGTTATCGTAATGCCATAGCAGGCGCTGACCATGCGATTGTTGTGACAACACCTGAAATTTCAGCTGTTCGTGATGCAGATCGTATTATTGGCCTATTAGAACAAGAACAAATGACACCGCCTAAGCTTATCATTAACCGAATTCGTAAACATTTAATGGATAGTGGCGATGCAATGGATATCACAGACGTGACAACGCATTTATCGATTGATTTACTTGGAATTATTGTAGATAGCGAGGATGTCATTAGCTCTTCAAATAAGGGAGAGCCAATTGTCATGAATCCAAATAATAGGGCATCAGTTGGTTACCGCAACATTGCACGACGTATTTTAGGTGACTCTGTTCCACTCATGACACTGGATGATGAGCAACCAAAAGGGATGTTCGCAAAATTGAAATCCATTTTTAAATAATTATAGAAGCGAAAAAGTTGTCGATGTATTCGACAACTTTTTTTTATTGTATAAAATTTTGCTCGCTGTAGTTATGAGACATAAACCAATCAAACCGTGTGCCAAAGACGTGCTAGTACTTTACTCTTTATGAATCGGAATTTTAGATGAATCATATACTAGACAAAAAGGTGGGGTGAGTACTTGAAAAAGTGGCAATGGTTAATCGCGAGTGTCCTATTTTTTACGATACTGAGCTTTAACACATTCGGTGATATGACAGTGAAACGAACGATCAAGAGGGTCGTATATAGCTCGGAGGACTTATTAATTATGCGCGCGGTGCTGTCGGATATCGCTTTTCCAGAAAACAAACAAGTGACCGTAAATGCGACTCCCGATGAATCGATTGAGCAGCTAGTAGCTTTTGCGATGATTGAACGTTATAACAATGGTTTTTTACTGTCTTATGAAGAACCTCTCTTATTGAAAGCGTTGTATGATGGACTGATTGTTTTTACGGGGCATACAAAATATAATGGGAAAACGATTTCTATTTTATATGAAAATGGCACAACAGTTACATTTGGTTACGTTGATCAGTTTTCGGTATTACCGTACATGACTGTTTCCAAGGGAGAGTTGATTGCGGTCAAAGAAAAGGGGAAGCTTTATATACAAATTGAAAAAGATGGAGAAGTGTATAATATAGAACAAACAACGAAGTGGCTGAAAGAACAACATACATAATATGAAAATCACTATACATCCACTCTTTTTATTGCTACTTCTATTGTTTGTTTTATCGGGAAATATCGCACTTTATAGCATAATCTTAATTTCGTTATTATTTCATGAATTAGGTCACTTCGTCGCGGCTAAATGTGTTGGCGCGCAGATAGAACGTTGTGTCATCCTACCATATGGTGGAGAAATGACATTAAAAAATGAGCATCAACTTTCTTTTAAACAATTAACAATTATTGCGCTCGGAGGACCGATTGCCACTGTTTTCGGAATTGCAGTCGCCTATACATTGCCACCTGTTTTACAAGAAGGATTTATAAATGCTCAAATAATATTGCTTATAATCAATTTCCTGCCGATTTGGCCGTTAGACGGTGGGAGAATCATTTGTTATAGCTTATTGCAATTTTTACCTAAAACGGTCATTTTTGAAACGTATTTATCGCTATCAATTGGTTTACTTACAGTCATTATTTTAGTATCATTATTAATGCTACCAGAATCTATTTCCCTTACAATTGTAAGTCTCTTTTTATGGAGCAAAGTAATAGGTGAATGGCGAACAAGAAAATATCGTTCAGCATTTGAAAAACTTGTAATGAATCGGTTGACTTGAACGATTTGGTATGGTAGTATTTTAATGTTATTGTTTGTAGCACCCGCTACAACCGCGCTGACAGGGTTCCAAAAGTATCGCATGCGATCACCTTGAATGTAGTAACAGGCGAGTCTTAGAATATATGAGGAGGTGCATTGGAATGTACGCAATTATCGAAACTGGTGGTAAACAAATTAAAGTTGAAGCAGGTCAAGAAATCTATGTTGAAAAACTAGGTATGGATGCTGACGAAATCGTAACTTTTGACAAAGTTTTATTCGTAGGTGGAGAAACAGTTAAGGTTGGAGCTCCAACAGTTGCTGGTGCTACTGTAACAGCGAAAGTTGTTAAAGAAGGCAAGCAAAAGAAAATTACTGTTTTCAAAATGAAAGCGAAAAAGAACTACCGTCGTAAGCAAGGTCACCGTCAACCGTACACTAAATTAGTAGTTGAAACAATCAACGCTTAATTTAAGTAAGGTGGCTGGACTATGATTACAGTTACAATTAATAGCGATGAAAATCGTAAATCGTATGGATTTGAAATATCGGGTCATGCATTGTCAGATGTTTACGGACGTGACTTAGTTTGTGCTGGTGCTTCTGCTGTTTCATTCGGAGCAGTAAATGCAATTGCACATCTTACAGGCATTACACCAGACATTGAGCAAAACGCAGAAGGTGGTTACTTAAAGGTAACGTTACCAACAGACCTAGATACTGAAACAGACGACAAACTTCAGGTTATTCTGAACACAATGGTTACGCAGTTTTATACAATGACGGCGAGCTATTCAGAATACATCGAATTGAAATATAAAATAGTCTAGGAGGTGGAACATAATGTTATTATTAACTTTAGATCTACAATTCTTCGCATCAAAAAAGGGTGTAGGTTCTACTAGAAACGGACGTGACTCTGAGTCAAAACGTTTAGGCGCTAAGCGTGCTGACGGTCAATTCGTAACTGGTGGTTCAATTCTTTACCGTCAACGCGGTACAAAAATTTACCCAGGTACAAACGTAGGACGTGGTGGTGACGATACTCTATACGCAACAGTTGATGGCGTTGTAAAATTCGAACGCATGGGCCGCGATAAGAAAAAAGTATCTGTATACCCAACAGCTCAAGAAGCATAATTCCACAAAAAGGGCTGCATTTATTGCAGTCCTTTTTTTAAATGAATAACGTTTAGTATTTGTATAAAAACAAAAATCAATTCGCTCTCGATTTAGAGCGAATTGTGTTGTTTCTAATAAATGAATAATTGAAATTTTCCTAAAGTATTTTGCGTAGAACGAGGACAAAGACATTGTTATTGTTTTTAGGGAAAATGTCGATAATCTTGCTATACTAATAACGAAACTGTAAACGGAGTGAAAACAAGTGACCGTAAAATCTTTAACAGTAAATGAAGCATTGCGTTTTGCAAATCATGATTTTTTAAATCATCTTCATTTAATTCAAATGAATTTAGATTTACAGCGAGTAAATGAAGCGAAAGAAACTATTGCACAATTATCTGAACATTGTAAAATGCTTTCTAACATCAATCAACTCAAGTTACCGAAAACCGTAGAATGGCTTCAAACCGTTAGTTGGCGTTATCCTGCCATACAATTGTGCTTGTCTAGTCAGGTCGCAGCACAAGTTAATAGCAAGTATGATGAAGCAATCGTTCAATACTTGGAAAATACAATTATTCATGTATATGATAGTTTAGATCCGTATGAACAGCAGCAGTTACAACTGCGTATCGAATCAAATGAAAAACAATGTCAGATTACATTTCATTTGACAGGCAAGTGGCAGCAAATGCGATTCCATACAGAACAGAATATTTTAAATGTGAAAACATATGAACAAACGGATACATCGTGGAAATATGTTTTGAGCATATATGAGGAGTGAAATAAATGTTTGTCGATCACGTAAAGGTTTATGTTAGAGGTGGAGACGGCGGAGATGGAATGGTTGCATTCCGACGTGAAAAATATGTACCAAATGGTGGACCAGCTGGTGGAGATGGCGGTCACGGTGGTAACGTAGTATTTGAGGTAGAAGAAGGTTTACGTACATTAATGGACTTCCGATATAAGCGTCACTTTGCGGCAGAACGTGGAGAACACGGCATGAGTAAAGGGATGCATGGACGTAAAGCACAAGATACGATTATTAAAGTGCCACCTGGTACAGTCGTTATGAATGCAGAAACAAAAACGGTCATTGCAGACTTAGTCGAGCATGGTCAACAGGCAGTTATTGCAAAGGCTGGTCGTGGAGGCCGTGGGAATTGCCGTTTTGCGACACCTTCAAACCCTGCACCTGAATTAGCTGAAAAAGGTGAGCCAGGACAAGAGTTAGATGTTATATTAGAATTAAAAGTATTAGCAGACGTTGGTTTAGTTGGCTTCCCATCAGTTGGAAAATCAACATTATTATCTGTTGTTTCATCAGCTAAGCCGAAAATTGGTGCATATCACTTTACTACAATTGTACCGAACTTAGGAATGGTTGAAACAGATGATGGTCGTTCATTTGCAATGGCAGACTTACCAGGATTAATTGAAGGCGCACACCAAGGTATTGGTCTAGGTATGCAATTCCTTCGTCATATTGAACGTACACGTGTTATCGTCCATGTAATTGATATGTCTGGTATGGAAGGGCGCGAACCATATGATGACTATGTTACGATTAATAATGAATTAGAACAATACAACTTACGCTTATTAGAACGTCCACAAATTATTGTGGCAAATAAAATGGACATGCCAAATGCGGAAGAAAACTTAGAAGAGTTTAAGAAAAAAGTTGGGGATGATGTGAAAATCTTCCCAGTATCAGCAGTTTCTCGTCAAGGTTTAAAGCCATTATTATTTGAAGCAGCTGATTTAATTGATGTAACACCAGAATTCTTACTGCATGAAATGGAAGATGAAGAATCAGATGCAACAGTGCTTTATAAGCATGAAGGAGCAGGTGGAGACTTCGACATTACACGTGATGATGACGGAGCATTTGTCCTTTCTGGCTATACAATTGAACGACTATTTAAAATGACTGACTTTAGTCGTGAAGATGGGATTCGTCGATTTGCTCGTCAATTACGTGCGATGGGCGTTGATGACGAGTTACGTAAACGTGGGGCAGAAAACGGCAACACAGTTCGTTTAATGGAATTTGAATTTGACTTTGTCGATTAAGAATTAGGGGGAAAACTATGAAAAACGTTGCCAATCAACGATATTATTTAGTGCGTGAAGACGTATTAACTGACGCAATGCAAAAAACTTTAGAAGCGAAACAGCTGTTGCAAAATGGCTCGGTCGCTTCCATATGGGATGCTGTAAAAGAGGTCGATCTGTCTCGTAGCGCATTTTATAAGTATCGTGATGCCGTTTTTCCTTTTCACTCGATTGTTCAGGAACGAATTTTAACGATTTTTATTCAATTACAAGATCGCAAAGGCGCGCTTGCGAAATTACTTGAAACGGTATCAGAGGCACATTGTAATGTGTTGACGATTCATCAAACAATTCCGATTCAAGGCCGTGCCAATGTCACACTATCATTAGATGTAACGAGTATGTCCTATGATTTAGATGATCTAATGCGCGGGTTAAAGCAGCTTGAATTTATCGAATCTGCTGAAGTAATTAGCTCAGGTGCACTATAACTTGATTCAGTGGGGTTCAAACCCCAGCTGAATCAAGTTAAGCACCGGTGGATGTCACAGATTTTTTAAGGGAAAAGGAAGTCAGCCTAAAGACGTCACATCGTGTGACAACGGCTGACTGACCCACGTCCTGTGGCCCCAAGCTCGAAAAAAATCTGGACGCAATTACGCAGAGGCGTAATTGATTCAATAAGTAAAGGGCGTCATGTTACGCTCTTTCTTATTTAGATAAAATATACTGAAAATTAAATCATTGGAGGGTTCAACATGTCGGAACAAAATTGGGGAAAACGCATTGCTTATTTAGGTCCAGAAGCATCTTTTACCTATTTAGCAACGAAAGGTTTATTCCCAAATGAATGGCATATTCCGTATACATCGATTCCGGAATGTATTGAAGCTGTTAATGAAGGGAAAGTGGATTTAGCGGTTGTGCCAGTGGAAAATGCGCTGGAGGGCTCTGTTCCCTTAACAGTCGACTATTTATATCACGAGGCAAGCTTATATGTAACGGCAGAAGTGATGTCAAAAATCCAGCAGCATTTACTTGTCAATAAAAAATATGCAGATGATTGGGAAGCGCTAGAAGAAATTTATTCGCATCCACATGCACTTGCACAATGCCATAAGTATTTATATTATAATCATGCACGGGTGGATCAAACACCTTCTTCTTCAACAGCGGCAGCAGCGGCGCTTGTTTCGCAAACAGAGGATCATTGTATTGCAGCAATTGCCAATGAATCAGCAGCAGAAAAGTATGGATTACATATTGCACAAAAAAATATACATGATTTTCATTTCAACCATACACGATTTTTTGTTTTATCTAAGGAAAATACGCGACATGCCATTGTTCCATTGCAAGCGCAGCCAAAAACGACATTTATGTTAACATTGCCAACAGATATTTCCGGGGCATTGCATCAAGTATTATCCGTTTTTGCATGGCGCAAATTGAATTTAAGTAAAATTGAATCACGTCCGTTAAAGACAGGTCTCGGGAATTATTTCTTCATCATTGATATACTAGCAGATGAAGAGGAACCGATGATGAAAGGTGCAGTTGAGGAGCTTCAAGCACTCGGTTGCAAGTTGAAATCACTTGGTACATACTTTACTTATGCTACACCAGAATGAGGTGAGGAACGTTGAAAAGTATTGTGCTGTTTGACGGAGAATGCAATGTTTGTGATGCGAGCGTTCAATTTATTTTAAAGCATGACGGGCAAGGTTATTTTCAATTTGCTTCGTTACAAAGTGAAAGCGGGCAAACTTTATTAAAGCAATACGATATACCACCGGCGACTAATAGCTTAGTGCTCATTGATCGAGGCAAAGCGTATACCCAGTCCACTGCGGCTTTAAAAATCGCTAAAAACTTAGATAGCTTATGGAAATGGTGTTATAGTGCCATTTTGATACCACCACCGATTCGTAATTGCGCATATAAAATATTAGCTAATAATCGCTACAAATGGTTTGGGAAAAAAGAAATGTGCTTACTGCCAACGAATGAACAAAGGCAGCGGTTTTTATAAAGTGAAAAGGTTGCATCCCCATTGTTAGGGGGAGCAATCTTTTTTTGTGTGATATGAAAACTAATCCTAAATATGTCTCGTCTAATATGTAAGGAAGGAGGGTGACAATGGACAGCTACCTACTACAAACGACGACAACCCAAACGAATGAAGAAATGATCGATGAATTAATGAAAACATATGGGCAAGATGTTTTACAGCTTGTTGTGCAATACGTACATAATGTGACAATCGCCGAAGATTTAACACAGGAAATTTTTATAAAATGCTATAAAGCACTTCCGACATTTCAGCAGCAATCCTCGATGAAAACATGGTTATGGCGAATTGCAATTAATCATGCAAAAGATTATATGAAAAGCTGGTATTTCAAAAAAGTTGAATTAGTTGAACAAACTTATTTACAGGAACGGCCGAGCTATCAAACAGTGGAATCGATTGTCGTACAACGGGACGAGGATGATGCGCTCGTCCATGCTGTTATGCAATTACCAATCAAGTATCGAGAAGTCATCTATTTATGCTATTACGAGGAGCAAACGATGAAAGAAATTGCTGACGTACTGCAAATTAATGGAAATACCGTTAAAACGAGAATGCGTAAAGGCAAACAATTACTAAAGAAACAGTTGGAGGAGGAGTTCAATGGATGACCGATTAAAAAACTTAAAAAAAGCGATGAATGAATCTGTTTTTTCAAAGGTGGAATTTACTTCGACTCACCAAAAACGTGTTTATCAACAGTTAAATGAATCACAAGTAGTACAACATATTTTGTCGCTGCTCGTGGATAAAAAGACTGGAATAGAATTAGCCCAGCTTTTACATGCAAAAGGTGTACAGGATATTTTTAATAATGAGGGTGTTATTTATACAATTTTACATGAGCAAGAAAATAAGGGACATATCATTTCACAGTGGGATGACGCAGGAGTGAAATGCTATCAACTGACGAAAAGTGGCTTGAAATGGCTACGGTCTCAAAATCGAGAAAAGAAGACCCTCTTTGCAAGGAAGCAACAATTGTTGGAGGTGCGACTGAATGACCATTTCTGATTTTCTAAATGCTGTTACAAGTTTTATTCGTTCAACCGAAGTGAAAACACATGTGCGACAAGAATTAAAGCTGCATATTGAGCATGCTAAAAATGCTTGGCTAGAAAAAGGCTATACGGAGTCAGAAGCAGAACAAAAGGCGATTGCAGAAATGGGCAGTGCAAGCCAGCTTGGAAAAAAACTTAATAAAATCCATAAACCAAAATGGGATTGGCTAATAATTAGTTTAATGGCGCTTATTTTCCTTTTTAGCTTCCTACCGTTATTAGCTTCACCAGACGGACAATATACTAGTTCGATATTAATTGAAAAGAAAATATTTCATATTATAATCGGAATTGTGTTGATTTTTGGTTTTATGTGGATTGATTACAGAAAGCTACTACGCTTCGATCTTTATTTCTTTGCTGGGGGAATGGCTATTTCACTACTCTTTTTACTGTTTCCGAATCGTATCGTAAATGGTCAAGCGTTTTTCGCGATTGGTCCGATCGTTGTACAAGTATGGACGGCTATCCCGTTTCTATTAATCGCATGGGCAGGATTTTTTACGAGAAGGCAGTGGAAATTATGGCAGCTACTCGCGTTATTTTTCATTTCATGTTACCCGATACTAGCCAACCCTGCTTTGGAAGCGGCATTAATTTATAGTGTTGTGGTTGCTGTTTTATTTTTATGTAGCCATTATACGAAGAAGCAAAAAATTGTCCTATTTAGCAGTTTCCTCTTAATGGGAGGAAGTTTACTTGCGATTTTGATTTCTCAAGCAGAGCCGTATCAATTAAGTCGATTATATGGTTTTATCTCACCAGAAAAAGATGCAAGTGGAGCTGGTTACTTGTATTTGTTATTGGAGCAAGCTATAAGTGAAGCGGGATGGTTCGGAGCGAATGAAGTTTTATTAATCCCTGAAAGCCATACTGATTTTGCGTTTGTCCAAATTGTCCATGTTTACGGGCTTGTTGTAGGGCTTCTCGTTGCTAGTGTCTTACTGATAGTCGCAATCCGAAGTATATGGATTGCACGTCTCATACAAGATCCGTTTGGTAAAATGTTGATTATTGGTGGTGTGACATTGTATAGTAGTCAATTCATATATGCAATTTTAATCGTGCTTGGGCTCGTTCCAATCATCGCAATCCCAATTCCTTTTATTAGTTATGGGGGAACGTCCATTATCATAAACGCAATTGTTATCGGCATGATTTTGAGTGTATATAGAAGAAAAAGCTATCCAAAAAGTCAATTCTCCTGACTTTTCGGATAGCTTTTTAATTTTCGACTAATATGCCGAGCGCTCTTAGTTTTGCCTCCGCTAAATTTAAATTTTCCTCAGCGGTAGCGCTTATTACATGTAAGTGAGTACCATCTGTTAAAGCGGACAGGAATTGAGCATTTGTTTCTTGCACCCTCTTAATAAAATGCTCTACCTCTAAACGGTTGGACACGCGGATCGACGCCGTTAATTCTCCGTATACGGGATGTTCCACAACGACGCTTTCGACTGTTACACCGCAATCGACTAACACGAAAAGCTCTTCTTTTGCTTGTTCTGCGGAATGCATGCAAACAATTTTACGCTCAAATCGCGTTTGTTGCATATTGTGCATATAAATATAGCCTTGGCTCGTTGAAACAATTGGTTCATTTCGTGCTTTTAATAAGTTCATATCATTGACGATTACTTGACGTGACACATTAGTATGCTTTGCTAAATCCGTGCCCGTTAATGGTTGTGTAGCATTTTTTAATAAGGCAAGCAGCTCATGACGTCGCTCTTCACCTAACATTTTTTTCATTACATCCACCTCTTCTAAAGACAAACTACTTAATCATAGTGTAACATATAGCGCAAATTGTTGGGGCCTCACTAGGTTTTTGTAAGACAAAAAGGAACAAAGGCTAAAACCGTCACGTCCTGTGACAACGCCTTTGTGACCAACGTCGTGAGGGCCTAAATTTGTACGAATATGTCTTTCCCTTGGTCACGGTTAAAAACCATATTGTGAATGAAAAATTGTGGCAACTGAGCAATTAGCGCATATGCTATTACGAGAAAAGGGGGAAATACGTGCGAGTTCATATTGTTCAAAAAGGTGATACATTATGGAAAATTGCTAAGCAATACTCCATAGGATTTGAGGATTTAAAGCGATTAAATGCGCATTTAGCTAATCCTGATTATATTGTTCCAGGAATGGAAATTATCTTACCTGATGGGGGAACAAAAAGGGAAAAAGAAGTGATGCACCAGGCTGTTGTTAAGGAGCAGGATAAGAAACCGATTGTGAAGGAAAAACCAATTACTCCGACACCGGCTCCACCTCCAAAGCCAACGCCAATACCGACACCACCACCAATCCCAGTACCAGTACCTGTTCCACCAAGACCTATATGGCAAGGGGACTTTTATTACCAACCCCCAGCAATGCCTGTACAAATCCCAAATTGGCAGCAAACACATGTTCATTTCCAACCAACGATTGAAACCCCGATGATGCCGTTACCACAACCATTGCCGCAACCACAGCCAGTTCCACCGCCGCCAACACCAGCTCCACTACCACTACCGACGCCAACATTACCACCACCGACACCAATTATGCCACAACCACCGATTTATATTCAGCCACCAATGCATCATCATTGTATGCCGCAATGTATGCCTCCGATGCCGCATCATTGTATGCCACAATGGATGCCACCAATGCATCATAACTGCATGCCGCCGATGATGCAACCAATGCCAATGCCAATTTGTCCGAATTGTCATGGTATAAGAATGGAAGAGCCACATTCATTTATGCCGATGTATCATGAAGAATCTTCAATGGCCCCGATGGAACATTGTCATGACAGAGATCAGCAAGTTCGCCATTACTATGAAGAAATGCCGATGTCGAATTCATGTGGTTGCCAACAACAGCCGATGCCGATGCCAATGCCAATGCCGATGCCAAATTCATGTGGCTGCCAACATCAGCCGATGCCAATGCCGATGCCGAATTCATGCGGCTGCCAGCAACCACCAATGATGCCCTATCCAATGCCGTACCCAATGCCAATGATGCCACAAATGCATCCACAAATGAATCCAATGCCACAACCACCGAAGTCATGTCATTAGTCATTAAAGAAAATTGTTGGAAGTGGGAGTCAGCTAAGGGCGATTTTTTTATGAAGTATTATGAAGATGTGTATATCGCACAAAAAGTAAAAACGATTCATAAAAAGTTGAAAAGTATTCAATTTCCATACCATTTGAACGTTGAAAAAAATGGGGATACACATATTTTGAAGCAAAGTTGGTATGAAGGTAGAAGTGCAGATTTTAGTAAACTTTCAGATCAACAAAAAACATTGCAAGCGCTACAAGCTTTACATCAAACAAATGAACAAATCCGTTGGCAAGAAATCGACCTATTGCCATATTATGACCTGAGAGAAAAGTGGTATCGTCGCTTTGAACGGTTCATTGAGCATGAGTCAGAATTGAAAGTGTTATTGCGTGATGATTATAAAAAAATAGTGGCAATGGCTTCGGATGCATTAAATCGAATCGATGGAATTAGTACGGAATTAGAGGAACGCACACTCTTGCATGGGGATGTTGTTCATCATAATTTCATGTTTGGAAAAGATGATATAAAGCTTGTGGATTTCGATTTAGCGGCAATGGGCAAAAGGACGGATGAACTCATTTTATGGCTTCATCGTGTATTACCTAATGTCGGATATGATCTAAAAAGTGTCATGCAGGAACATCCCTATTTGCAACATGTCCGTCAAAAATCGCATTTTCTACTGTTTCCGAATGAAATCATGAGAGAGGCTTTATTTTATTTGAAATTATCACCACGTCAAAAACAAGGTACCTATCCATTTATCAAAAAATTTTCAGGCGACGTACTTCGTCATGAAAAAAAACTAACGCAAATGGTGTTGGAATTAGCGTAAATCCCATTGTTAAGAAATGATAAAAGTATATCAGTGTCACTTCATGAATTGATATGCTAAAATAGCGTAGACTGTCTTAATTTTAGGCAGTCTTTCTTCATGTGAAATGCAACGTACGTTCGGTTTTAGCAGGATGGTATGTTATAATAGTTGCATGAATGTGAGGGATAGAATATGTATGATTATTTAAAAGGACAAGTGACGAGAATTACACCAGAATATATTGTACTGGAGCAGCAAGGAATTGGTTGGCGTTTATTTACACCCAATCCTTTTGTATTTAGACAATCAGCGAGTGAGCAGCAAATCTTTGTTTCGATGCAAGTTCGTGAAGATGCCCAGCTATTATATGGTTTTCATAGTTTAGATCAACGTGAATTGTTTAAAAAGTTAATTCAAGTGTCGGGTATTGGTCCAAAGGGTGCGCTGGCGATTTTAGCGAGTGGCAATCCAACACAAGTGATTCAAGCGATTGAAATGGAAGATGAAGCGTTTTTAATTCGTTTCCCTGGTGTTGGAAAGAAAACAGCCCGCCAAATGATTTTGGACTTAAAAGGAAAATTAAGTTCGTTGCTTGATTCATTTGAGTTGCCAAGTACAGATGAGGAACTGCCGCTATTCGGTGTGAATCCAAATCAACACGAGCTGGAAGAAGCGATGCTCGCATTGACGGCTTTAGGCTACTCGGAAAAAGAGTTGGTAAAGATCAAACCGCTGCTTGAGGATGATGAAAACTTGTCTACAACAGATGGCTATATGAAACAAGCGTTGAAATTATTATTGAAAATGAAGTGATAAGGAGTGAGAACCATGTCAGACCGCGTACTTTCAAGTGAAGCATCTGAAGCAGAACAACAACTTGAGCTTTCTTTGCGTCCGCAGCGACTTGTACAATACATAGGGCAGCATAAAGTAAAAGAAAACTTAAAGATATTCATTGAAGCTGCAAAACTTCGTCAGGAAAGTCTTGACCACGTACTCCTTTATGGTCCACCTGGTTTAGGGAAAACAACATTAGCGATTGTGATAGCCAATGAAATGGAAGTTCAAGTAAAAATGACGAGTGGTCCAGCCATTGAACGTCCTGGCGATTTAGCGGCGATTTTAAGTTCGCTGGAGCCAGGAGATGTGCTATTCATTGATGAAATTCATCGTTTACCTCGAGCGATTGAGGAAGTGTTGTATTCTGCGATGGAAGACTTTTGCTTAGATATCGTTGTTGGAAAAGGTCCAGAAGCGCGCTCCATTAGGCTCGATTTACCACCATTTACGTTAATCGGTGCAACAACGCGTGCAGGTGCTTTATCTGCCCCACTGCGAGATCGCTTTGGCGTTCTTACACGTCTAGAGTACTATGATGAGGATGCTTTAGCTGAAATTGTTATTCGATCTGGTACATTATTTGATGTTGAGATTGGCGGGCATGCTGCTGCTGAAATTGCACGGCGTTCTCGAGGGACACCACGTATTGCCAACCGTCTGTTAAAACGAGTGCGTGATTATGCACAAGTATTAGCGGATGGAGTCATTTCCCCGGAGCTTGCGGCCCAGGCGTTAGAATTATTACAGGTGGATCCAAGAGGGCTTGATCATATCGACCATAAATTGATTCAGTCTATGATTGAGCGTTTTGGTGGAGGTCCGGTTGGCTTAGATGCGTTAGCTGCTTCGATTGGGGAGGAACGCATTACAATAGAAGACGTGTATGAACCGTATTTATTGCAAATAGGTTTTATCCAGAGGTCCCCAAGAGGGCGTATTGCAACAGACCTTTGCTATAATCATTTTGGCTATCCGCCAGCACAAAAAGAATAGAAGGAAGTTTTGAATTTGAAAGTAGAAGATTTTGATTTTCAATTACCCGAAGAATTAATTGCCCAAACTCCATTACTTGATCGCACAGCAAGTCGACTAATGGTGGTCAATCCAAACTCATTAGACTTGGAACATCATACATTTGCCAAAATTTTAGATGAATTCCAAGCTGGTGATTGCCTTGTTTTAAATGATACGCGTGTTTTACCAGCGCGTTTAATGGGCGTAAAACCGGATACTGGGGCTAATATTGAAGTATTATTATTAAAGCAAACGAATGATGACGAGTGGGAAACACTCGTGAAGCCTGCGAAACGTGTTAAAGTTGGAACTGTCGTTACGTTTGGAGAAGGTTTACTTACGGCAACATGCACAGGGGAGCTTGAGCATGGTGGTCGTCTATTTAAATTTGACTATGATGGCATCTTTTATGAGATTTTGGAGCAATTAGGTGAGATGCCATTGCCACCATACATTCGTGAAAAATTGGATGACCAAGACCGTTATCAAACCGTTTATGCAAAAGAGCGCGGTTCAGCAGCGGCGCCAACAGCAGGACTTCATTTTACAGAGCCATTGCTTGAAGCGATTCGTGCAAAAGGTGTGGAAGTCGTATTTGTTACACTGCATGTAGGTCTTGGCACATTCCGCCCAGTGAGTGTGGAGTCGATCGAAAATCATGATATGCACTCGGAGTTTTACAGCGTAACCGAGGAAGCAGCTGCTACGATTAATCGCGTAAAAGCAAATGGCGGCAATATTATATCTGTTGGTACGACATCGACGCGTACATTAGAAACAGTTGCTTCAAAAAATGATGGAAAAATCGTCGCGGAACAAGGCTGGACAAGCATCTTTATTTATCCAGGCTATGAATTCAAAGCGATTGATGGGTTAATTACTAACTTCCATCTACCGAAATCGACGCTTGTTATGCTCGTAAGCGCGTTAGCAAGCAAAGAAACGATTATAAATGCATATGAAAAAGCGGTAGAAGAACAATATCGTTTCTTTAGCTTTGGCGATGCGATGTTCATTCGTCCGAAGAAGTAGAATCAAGTCAGCCATATTTGCGCTGAAAAAAACAAAGTACTGTTTATACTTTAGTTAGAGAGAGGAATTAAATTTAAAATGACACAATCACAACCACCAATTCGTTATGAATTAATTAAAACATGTGCACAAACAGGGGCGCGTCTTGGAATCGTCCATACGCCACATGGTTCTTTTGAAACACCAACATTCATGCCAGTAGGAACGCAAGCAACAGTAAAAGCGATGAGCCCTGAGGAATTAAAAGAAATGAATGCAGGCATCATCCTATCAAACACGTATCATTTATGGCTACGTCCAGGAAATGATATTGTGAAAGAAGCAGGCGGATTGCATAAATTCATGAACTGGGATCGTCCAATTTTAACGGATTCAGGCGGCTTCCAAGTATTTTCACTGAGTAAATTCCGTAAAATTGAAGAAGAGGGCGTTCATTTCCGCAACCATTTAAATGGAGACAAGCTATTTTTATCTCCTGAAAAAGCAATGGAAATTCAAAATGACCTTGGTGCGGATATTATGATGGCATTTGATGAATGTCCACCATTCCCAGCGACATATGAATATATGTTAGCATCAGTAGACCGTACGACACGTTGGGCGCAGCGTTGTAAAGATGCTCATCAGCGCTCAGATGAGCAGGGTTTATTCGGGATTATCCAAGGGGGCGAATACGAAGATTTACGTAAACGTTCAGCAGAGGCACTTGTCGAGATGGATTTCCCAGGTTATGCGATTGGTGGTTTATCAGTAGGCGAGCCAAAAGATATTATGAATCGTGTGCTAGACCATACAGCACCACTGATGCCAGCGGACAAGCCACGTTATTTGATGGGCGTAGGTTCTCCAGATTCACTTATTGACGGTGCGATGCGCGGAATTGATATGTTTGACTGTGTATTACCAACACGTATTGCACGTAATGGTACATTAATGACTTCAGAAGGTCGTATGGTTATTAAAAATGCAAAATACGCAAAAGATTTCACACCAATCGATGAGAACTGTGATTGCTACACATGTAAAAACTATACACGTGCCTATGTGCGTCATTTAATGCGTACAGAAGAAACTTTTGGCCTACGTTTAACGTCATATCATAACTTACGCTTCCTCATTAAATTAATGGAAGATGTACGCCAAGCAATTCGTGAAGACCGTTTAGGGGATTTCAAAGAAGAATTTTTCGAAAAATACGGTTATAACAAACCGAATGCTAAAAACTTCTAAATAATTGCCGAAAAACTAAAAACTTCTACTTTTTTAATGAAAATATAGAGTTTTTTTGCGAAAATATAGCAGTTTTATACTATACTAGGTAAGTGAAATAGAGAAGGGGGGAAATGAGACATGGAAGGCATATTACAATTTGCACCAATTATTATTATGTTCGTAGCAATGTGGTTTATTTTAATTCGTCCAGCACAAAAGCGTCAAAAAGCGACGGTAGCAATGCAAAACGATTTGAAGCGCGGTGACCGCGTTGTAACAGTTGGTGGATTACACGGTGAAGTCGATGCAATTGAGGATGCAGTTGTCTATCTAAAAGTAGACGACGGTACACGTTTGAAATTTGAGCGCCAAGCAATTGGTCGCGTTGAAGCTATTTAATCGTATTTAAAAGCTTGCGGAAATTTATTTTCTGCAAGCTTTTTTGTATAGGAAAAGGCAAAATGGCAAACGCTTAACTGTAAAAAGAGGTGTTTTTGGATGAATGATTATGTGCTAATTATAATGAAAACCGTCTCGCTCTATTTTATTTTGCTCGTTGTTTTCCGTTTGATGGGTAAACGAGAAATAGGCGAATTAAGTATTGTGGATTTAGCGATTTTTGTATTAATTGCTGAAGTCGCTGCGCTCGCACTTGCGGATATACATAATCCATTTCTTAAAGACATTTTACCAGTTGGGATCCTATTCGTTATTCAATATGTGAATTCGCTGCTCCTTTTAAAAAATAAACGATTACGAGATTTTATAGAAGGTGACCCATCGATGATTATACGGGATGGCTGGATAATAGAAATCGAAATGAAAAAGCAACGTTATAATTTAGATGATTTACTCCAACAACTTCGAGAGCAAGGGGTTGGGTCGGTTCAAGATGTAGCGTATGCTTTTTTAGAACAATCAGGAAAATTATCAATTTACAAAAAAGACGAACCACCGTTAATTATGCCCTTAGTTCTAGATGGCTACATCGATAAAAGGCATTTGAGACTGATCAATAAGGACGAGGAATGGCTCGTGCATGAATTGATGGTGCTTGGCTATACAAATATGAAGGATATTTTTTATTGTAGCTACGAAAATGAAAAATTGTTTGTTCAATTACGATCGCGAAAAAACTGAGCGAATGTATTTTAAATCCTCTAAGCGAACTTGTCTTGTGAGTAGTAATAATCCGACGATAATCGCAATGGTCATTAAGCTAGATTCTATAAAAGGTAGCCCTTGTGCAAGGAATGGTTGGATGAAACAGGTCAAAATAAATAACACATAAGGCACTAAAAATATTTGAAAACCAATGGCAATTTTCTTATGTTGGCGAATAGAAGCAATGTGTAAAAAAGATGTAATGAGTACGCCAAAACCGATTGCAATAATAGCCCCGCGCTCTTGTATTGTTTGCTGGGAAGCTAAAATAAATAATAGAAAGAGTTTCCCAACTCCACCATAGATCGAGTTCATCATGGCAGCGCGGGCCTCATCTGCCGCTTGTAAAATCGCGTGAAGAGGGCTCTGAATGTAATAAAAATAAAAGATGGGCGCTAAAATTTTCATATATCCTCGGTTTTCTTCGAGGTGGAATAAGCGAACAGCCAATTCATCTCCGTGTAGAAAAAAATACGTCGCTGCAAGACAACCAACGAGTGATGAAAGCCGTAGTGACATCGCGATGCGCGTATTGAGCAACTTCCAATTTTGCTTTGCAAGGGCACCACTAACTGCTGGAATTAATACGATGGCAAGTGCACTTGGAATGAAGGCAGGAAACAACAGTAACGGGATGTGCACGCCTGAAATAATACCGTATAACGTCGTTGCTGCAGAGGCTGTTATACCTGAAACAGTTAATGCTTTCAAGAAAATAATCGGCTCTAAAAACCAAGTGAAAGTACCGAATAATTTACTACCGGCTGAAGGGAGGGCGATTCTGAAAATCGGATTTACCGGATATTTCCGCGTTGATTGTTTTTTCATTTGACGCTTAGACTTCCAATAATAAAAGGCTAAAAATAGGAAGGAAAATACTTCGCCAAGTCCAGTTATGGCCATTGCGACTGCCGCCGTTCTGGCAGGATCTTCAGGTGTCACAAATAATGGAAGTAATAATACGATGAGTGCAATTCGGACACCTTGTTCAAGAAGTTGTGCCCAAGCTGTTGGTGCAATCTTTGTAATGCCTTGTAAATAGGCTTTTATTAAACTTGAAAAAATGACAACAGGAATTGTACAAAGTCCGATATACAGTGTAAAAACAATATCTTCATTATGTAAGAGTGTTTTTGCGATAAAAGGTATGCTAAATGCGACGATTGGGAAGAAAATAAGGATAGAAATAAAAGAAATTTTAATTGCGGTTTTCATAACGGACAAAATATGCTCGTCTTTATTTTTTGCATAATACTCCGCAATGATTTTGGTAACGGCAATCGGAATACCTAATTGGATGAGCGATATAAAGAAGATGAAGGTAGGATAGGAAGTCATATATAAACCGACTGCTTCTTCACCCGCAATTTGCATAAATTGCATTCTGTAAACAAAGCCAAAAAGTTTCGAAATTAAAATAACGAACATTAAAAAGAATGTCCCTTTCATGAATGAGCCCAATTATCTTATCCCTTCTCATTTTAAATTGATTCAGATACAATATCTATATGCATGAACAACGATAGTTAAAACTTTGAAGAGGGAGTGACAATAATGGCGGTTCCGTACGAAAGTTTATTTAAAGAAGTTCAAATTGTTATAAATAATAAAATAGAGGAATTTCAATATTTCGGGTACGATGCCATTACAAAAGAAGATTTATGGACTTATTGTATTGAAAAGAAGTGGCGAAAAAAAGATATTAATGAATTAAGGTTGCATGAAGTAGTAGCCACTATTTTTACAGTTACTTCATCAGAATTAATTAATTATGCACAAGTAAAGGGCTTAAAAGCAAGTGCGTCTCAAATGGAAATTCCAATAGAAGAAATGAAACATTTATTCCATTTAAAACCGCCAAACGATACGGAACAATAAAGAGCATAATAAGAAGAATTATTTCGTGATAATTTGACAGGTAACACATCCTGTTTCATAATGATATTGTTATGCTTTTTGAAGTAATGGAATGACTCTTTTCAAAAAGCAAAGTTTGATACATAGTTTTTGGAAAGGTGCTTTTGCTTTTCCATCGTGCATGAACGTGTGCGAAAATGAGGAGGATTTTTAAATGAAATTAGTAAACCGTATCATTACGTTTGTTCTTGTTGTAGCGTTGCTATTTACTGGAATGGGCACAACGGTAGAAAAAGTTTTAAATGACGTAAAACTCGGCCTTGATTTACAAGGAGGATTCGAAGTCCTTTATGAAGTGGAATCACTTGTAGATGGACAAAAAATAACACAGGAAGTTTTAGCGGATACAACTTCTGCATTAGATCATCGAATCAATGAATTTGGTGTAAGTGAGCCAAGTATCAATGTTGAAGGAGAAGACCGCATTCGTGTGCAGCTTGCAGGTATGGACGATCAAGCTTCAGCACGTGAGCTACTATCGAGCACGGCAAATTTAACTTTCCGTGATGTAGATGACAATCTATTACTTGATGGGACAGAGTTAAAAGAAGGCGGCGCAAAAGGTTCGTTTGACCAACAAAACCAGCCAATCGTTACATTAACATTAAAAGATGCAGCGAAATTTGCTGAAGTGACTGAAAAAGTAAAAAATATGGGTCCAGGGCGCAATCTTTTAGTTGTTTGGTTAGACTTTGAAGAAGGTGTAGACTCGTACGCAGTAGAGTCACAAAAGCCAGCTGTTGATCAAAAATATCAATCAGCAGCATCAGTAACACAAGTATTAAATACAACAGATGTGATGATTTCTGGTAACTTCACAGTGGAAGAAACGAAAAATTTTGCATCGGTCTTAAATGCCGGTTCGTTACCAGTTAAACTAACAGAAATTTACTCAACATCAGTCGGCGCACAATTTGGTGAGGATGCGTTAAATGATACGGTATATGCAGGAATTATCGGTGTATTAATCATCTTTGCCTTTATGCTACTGTATTACCGCTTACCAGGTTTTGTTTCGATTATTACATTATCAGTATTCACATATTTAGTATTAATCGTCTTTAACGGGATTAATGCGGTGCTTACATTACCAGGTATCGCAGCGATCGTATTAGGTATTGGTATGGCCGTTGATGCGAATATTTTAACAGCAGAACGTATTCGTGAAGAACTACGCGTTGGCCATTCGGTGAAGGATGCCTTTAAAGTTGGTTCTAAACAATCATTATCTGCTATTGTTGACGCGCAATTAACAACATTACTAGCAGCTGCTGTATTATTTTTCTATGGTACAAGTTCAGTAAAAGGTTTCGCAACAACATTAATTATCTCAATTTTACTATCATTCGTAACGGCTGTTTGGGGTTCACGTATGTTACAAGGACTACTTGTAAATAGTGGATACTTCAACAATCCGGCATGGTTTGGTATTAAAAAATCACAGCAACATAATATTGAAGATGGCCTAACATCACTTGATTTAACGACGAAATTCGATAAATTAGACTTTGTAGGCAATCGTAAAAAATTCTATGTGCTTTCTACGATTATTTTAGCAGTAGGTATCGGAATTTTAGCTGTTTTCAAGTTAAATTTAGGAATCGATTTCTCAGGTGGTACGCGCGTTGAAATTTTAGCGGATAGTACATTAACACAACAAGAAGTGGTCGAATATTTAGATGAAATTGGTTACGCAAATAATGATGTTGTCATTTCAGGTGACAAGCAAAATATTGCCGTAACACGTTATAAAGAAGACTTCAGTCAAAAAGAAGTGCTTGATTTTAAAGCGCAAGTGATGGAAAAGTATGGTCACGAGCCAAGTTTAAGTACCGTTTCGCATACGGTAGGTACGGAGCTTGCTAAAAATGCAATGAAAGCATTAGCATTAGCGGCATTGGGAATTATTATTTATGTCGCAGTCCGCTTTGAGTGGCGTATGGGACTCGGTGCGATTGTTTCATTACTACATGATGTATTCTTCATCGTAGTCGCTTTTAGTGTGTTACGTTTAGAAGTGGATATTACATTTATCGCAGCGGTATTAACGATTGTCGGTTATTCTATCAATGATACGATTGTAACATTTGACCGTATCCGTGAAAATATCGATCGTCAAGAGAAAATTACTACAAAAGCAGAACTAGCGGATATTGTAAATAAATCGCTTCGTCAAACGATGGGACGTTCTGTAAATACGGTATTAACTGTAATTATCGTTGTTGTAGCGCTGATTTTCTTAGGTGCTCCTTCAATTCAAAACTTCTCGATTGCCTTATTAATCGGTTTAGTAACAGGTATGTACTCTTCAATCTGTATCGCAGCACAAGTGTGGTATACACTAAAAGCACGCGAGATGGATAAAAAAGGTACAGCTGTTGTGAAAAAAGAGAAAAAACAATGGGGTTCAGACGAGCCACAAGTATAATACATGATGAACTAGCAAGAAGTTTAAAACAACTTCTTGCTAGTTTTTTTGTGGGGAAATGATGAGATCTACCTGAGTTATAGGGAGTTTAGCTGCTAGACGGATAGAAATGCAAAACTGATGGATAGAATTCGAAATGTGATGGATAGAGAACTGCAAAAATCTGCAGTTAAACTAAAAAACGGCCATTCGATTTTAATTAAATGACCGTTTTTATCCGTCTGAATAAGTTTTTTTTACCCTGTATACACGAAAATTATTTAATCGATTCATTCATTTGATGATCTCCTGCTACTTCGTTTCCTAAACTTATTTCGGGTTGCTTATTTAAAATTTCTTTTAAACGCGCGATTTCGTTCTTTTTTTCATTGATGATTGTACATGCTTCTTCCAGTTCTTTTTGTACGCTTTTTACTTGATGACGGCTGCTAAAAATACGGAAAAGTGAAAAACAAAGGCTGATGACAACACCTGCGAATACAGAACCGAAAATGACTAAAACGAGCGGCCATCTTGCTTCACCGAAAACATAATTAATGGGTACTTCTGTGACATTGACCGTGGCAAAAATGGCGACAACGATGGCAAAAAGAAGCCCGATTACTAAAACCCACTGCATTTTCATAGCACTCATCCCCTCGAATCCAAATGATAAGCTGATCTATTTAGTTTATTTCCTTTATTGGGTGATTATTAAACCAATGAGGACATTTCTCTTTACAACACAATTCTTTTCAAAACCCCCTCACTTTTCGGTATAATGGACTGCATGAGGAAGTGAAAAAAATGATTCAATCAAAAAAAGTTTGGACAGTGAATGAGCCAGATGAGCAAGCTGTAAAAAAAATGAGTGAAGCATTAACTATTTCAACAATTGCTTCTAAAATTTTATTAGCAAAAGGCTGTGATTCTGTTGAACAAGCCCAGCAATTATTAACGGTAGATGACAGTCAATATCATGATCCATTTTTAATGGCGGGTATGGAAGAAGCTGTTGCACGTATTGAGCAAGCGCTTGATGAAGGTGAGAAAATCGTTATATACGGCGATTACGATGCGGATGGTGTTACAAGTACAACCGTTTTACTCAATGTGCTGCTCGATTTAGGAGCGGATGTTGATTTTATGATTCCAAATCGTTTTATTCATGGCTATGGACCACATGCAGAGCTATTTCGTGAAGCGTATGAAAAAGGCGTTAAGCTCATTATAACGGTCGATAATGGAATTAGTGGTAATGAACCGATTCGTCTCGCAAAAGAGCTTGGGATGGATGTCATTGTCACAGAT
This sequence comes from Solibacillus cecembensis, assembly GCF_050272495.1. Taxonomy (NCBI): domain Bacteria; kingdom Bacillati; phylum Bacillota; class Bacilli; order Caryophanales; family Caryophanaceae; genus Solibacillus; species Solibacillus cecembensis. The sequence continues at coordinate 185,102 of NZ_JBNNMF010000003.1, forward strand.
CACCATGAGCCGGGAGATGAGTTGCCAATAGCTGATGTTATACTACATCCGCGCATTCCAGCAGGACATTATCCATTTGGTGAGCTTGCTGGTGTTGGTGTAGTATTTAAATTAGCGCATGCATTATATAGTGAGTTACCTGACCATTTATTTGAATATGTCGCGATTGGTACGATTGCCGACTTAGTACCACTAGTCGGGGAAAATCGTTATTTAGTTCAACGCGGCTTAAAGGCATTACGTCAATCGCCGAATGCTTGGGTGCCTGCACTTTGTGAAGTGAGTAGTGCTTCACAAAAAGAAATTAATGAAGAAACAGTCGGCTTTTATTTTGGTCCTCGTTTAAATGCAATTGGTCGTTTAGGCGATGCGTCACCAGGTGTTCGATTTTTAATGAGTGAAGCGCGCGAGGAAGCGAATCAAATGGCCAAGCAGTTGAATGATAAAAATACAGAGCGCAAGAAAATCGTGGAAGAGCTAACAGAGCAAGCGATTGCAATGATTGAAACGAATCCAGCGATGAAGGACAATCTTGTATTAGTCGTTGCGCAAGAAGGCTGGAATCCAGGTGTTGTCGGAATTGTAGCATCGCGCTTAGTTGAAAAGTATTACCGCCCTACAATCGTTTTATCAATTGACCACGAAAAAGGAATGGCAAAAGGCTCTGCCCGAAGTATCGAAGGTTTCCATTTATTTAATGAGTTAGCAAAAAATCGTGATATTTTACCGCATTTTGGTGGGCATCCAATGGCAGCGGGGATGACGCTTCCTATAGAGAAATTGGATGAACTAAGAACGCGTTTAAATGCACAAGCGAAAGCCGTATTAACGGATGAACAACTCATTCAAAATTTACACATCGATTTGCCAATTGAACTGAGTGAAATTACAGTAGAGGCAATTGAAGATATTCGCAAACTTGCTCCATTTGGAACAGAATTTACCAAACCACTCTTTGCCATCCGAGATGTGAAGGTAAAATCGATGCGTAAAATTGGCTCTGCTGAAAATCATTTGAAAATGGAATTAGAGGATGCCCATGGGACGCTTGATACAATTGGCTTCGGCAAAGGTCATTTACATGATGAACTATCGTATGGCGTGCCAATTTCATTAGTCGGTGATTTACAAATTAATGAGTGGCAAGGCAATAAAAAGCCGCAATTCATGATTCAAGATGTGAAAGTGAGCGAGTGGCAATTATTTGATATTCGCGGTAAAAGTCAAACTGCGAATTGGTTAGCGAAAATTCCACTTGAAACAACGGATTTTGTTGCCTTTTCCGAACAAACAAAAGCACATTTTGAGCCATTGATTCAGAATCAAATTGTATGGATTACGGATGAAAGCGCATTGCATGAACTGTCACCGAATATTGTTTTACTCGATTTACCGAGCCAGACAACTGTATTAGAAAAACTATTGAAAACCATTGCGATAGAACGAATTTATGTTCATTTATATACAGCAGACTCTCAATATTTTAATGGCATGCCGACGCGCGATCATTTTAAGTGGTATTATGCATTCCTTAAGAAAAGACCGTCATTCGATTTGAAAGCTCATATTCAGCCGTTATCACAGCATATTGGGCTAAATGTCGATGTAATAAAATTTATGACAAAAGTGTTTTTTGAACTAGGATTTGTTACAATAGAGAATGGTCTGACGACTGTGAATGAAAATGCACCGAAAACGGCATTATCTGAAGCGCCGTCCTATAAAATACGATCACAACAAATTGAATTAGAGCAAAAGCTATTATATGCCACGTATAAAGAGTTAAAACAATGGTTTGATGAGCGGCTGAATGCTTGAGGAGGACAATTAACAATGGATTTAAAACAATTTGTGACAACAGTGGAAAACTGGCCAAAAGAAGGTATTAGCTTCAAAGATATTACAACGATTATGGATAACGGTCCAGCATACAAATATGCAACAGATCAAATTGTTGAATATGCAAAAGAAGTAGGCGCTGAAATTATCGTAGGTCCAGAGGCGCGCGGTTTTATTATCGGCTGTCCAGTTGCCTATGCGCTTGAAATCGGATTTGCACCGGTTCGTAAGCCAGGAAAATTACCGCGTGAAGTGATTTCAGCGGAATACGGTTTAGAATATGGTACGGATACATTAACAATGCATCATGATGCTGTAAAGCCAGGTCAAAAAGTATTGATCTGTGATGATTTACTAGCAACGGGTGGTACGGTAGAAGCAACAATCCAACTGATTGAACAATTAGGCGGAGTTGTTGTTGGTTGTGCGTTTTTAATTGAGCTTGAAGAATTAAATGGCCGCGAAAAAATTGCAAAATACCCAATGAAAACATTAATTAAATACTAATATCCCGCCCCGTTTTTAGCAAAAGCTTGAAACGGGGTTTTTAGTATAGAATGCTATTATCCAATTTTAAGCAGTGATACCCCTTTATGTCATTTTATGTTGAATATTTCACATATTTCAAGTTTATCTAAAACTAAATGACCTACTCCCTTTACATAAGCTACCTATATTTAATACAATTGAATTTATATCAAATAAGAAGAAAACGTGAAAATAAATGGAATAAGGTGGACAAAAATGGCGAAAGAACAAATATTGGCGCCCGAAGATGTTTTCGAACTCGCCAAATCCTATATGAATGATGAACATGTTGCCTTTGTCGTAAAAGCGTACGAGGTGGCGAAAGAAGCACATAAAGAACAGTTTCGTAGCTCTGGGGAACCTTATATTATACATCCTGTTCAAGTAGCGGGTATTTTAGCTGAGCTTCAAATGGATCCGGAAACAGTAGCGGCAGGTTTTTTACATGATGTTGTAGAGGACACGGAAGTAACGCGCGCGGATTTAGTGAATGCATTTAGTGAAGAAGTGGCAAAACTTGTTGACGGTGTAACGAAGCTAGGGAAAATTAAGTATTTGTCGAAAGAAGAACAACAGGCAGAAAATCATCGGAAAATGTTTGTTGCAATGGCGCAGGACATCCGCGTAATTTTAATTAAATTAGCGGACCGTATGCACAATATGCGAACGTTAAAACATTTACCAGCTGAAAAACAACGCCGAATTTCGCAGGAAACAATCGAAATCTTCGCACCACTTGCCCATCGTTTAGGAATTTCAAAAGTGAAGTGGGAGCTGGAAGATACGGCATTACGTTATTTAAATCCGCAACAATATTACCGCATTGTCAGCTTAATGAAGAAGAAGCGTGATGAGCGTGAAGCTTATTTAGACAATGTAATGGATGAGATTAATTCACAGCTAAAAGAAGTTGAAATCGATGCGGATGTTTACGGCAGACCAAAGCATTTAAATAGTATTTACCGAAAAATGACGTTGCAAAAAAAGCAGTTCAATGAAATTTATGATTTATTTGCCGTGCGCATATTAGTTGATAGCATTAAAGATTGTTATGCGGTAATCGGCATTATTCATACGTTATGGAAGCCGATGCCTGGCCGATTTAAAGATTATATTGCGATGCCAAAGCAAAATTTATATCAATCATTGCATACGACTGTCATTGGACCATATGGGGATCCGCTTGAAGTGCAAATTCGTACGAAAGAAATGCATAATATTGCAGAATTTGGTATTGCAGCGCACTGGGCTTATAAAGAAGGGAAAACGGTTGATCAAAAAGCAGAAAATATTGATCAAAAGTTAACATGGTTCCGCGAAATTTTAGAATTCCAAAATGAATCGTCGAATGCGGCAGAATTTATGGAGTCGTTAAAATTCGATTTATTTTCAGATATGGTATATGTATTCTCACCAAAAGGGGATGTCATCGAACTACCAGCAGGCTCAGTGCCAATTGATTTTGCTTACCGTGTCCATTCAGAAGTAGGGAATAAAACGATTGGTGCAAAAGTAAATGGCAAGATGGTCCCACTTGATACACCATTGAATACAGGTGACATTATTGAAGTGCTCACATCGAAGCAATCATTCGGTCCGAGTAGAGACTGGATAAAAATTGCGCAAAGTTCTCAAGCGAAAAATAAAATTAAGCAATTCTTTAAAAAGCATGTGCGTGAAGAAAGCGTCGTTAAAGGTAAGGAAATGGTTGAAAGAGAAATTAAAGCACAGGAATTTGATATGAAGGAAGTATTGACGACTGAAAATATCAAACGTGTTATTGAAAAATTAAACTATACCCATGAGGATGACTTGTATGCAGCCGTTGGGGTAGGTGGCATTAGCGCACAGCAAATCGTCAACCGCTTAGCTGAAAAGATGCGTAAGGAACGCGAGCAGGAAGTTGCGCTTGAAAAAATTGTGAAGAGCATGAACAACCCAGCACCTAAAAAACGAACAGAATCGGGCGTTATCGTAAAGGGAATCGAAAACTTACTTATTCGTCTTTCACGTTGCTGTACACCAGTGCCAGGTGACGATATTGTTGGTTTCATTACAAAAGGGCGCGGTGTTTCAGTACACCGAGCAGACTGTCCAAACATTGAAGAAGATGGCATGGAAGAACGTCTCATTGAAGTGGAATGGGAAAATGAAGTGACGCACACACGAAAAGAGTATCCAGTTGATATCGAAATATCGGCATTTGACCGTCCGGGTGTTTTAAACGATGTCATGCAAGCAGTGAGTGAAGCAAAAACTAATATTTTAGCTGTAACTGGGCGAGCTGATCGAGATAAAATTGCTACAATTCACTTAACAATTGCGATTTCCAATATATCGGGGCTTCATAAAGTAGTAGAGAAAATTAAGCAATTACCGGATATTTATTCGGTACAACGCGTTATTAACTAAAAGATTGAGGTTTAATAAAAATGAGAGTCATATTACAACGTTCAAAAGAAGCATCGGTTACAGTTGATGGCACAGTAACAGGTACCATTCTTAAAGGATATGTGTTGCTTGTGGGAATTACGCATACCGATACAGAAGAAGATGTTGCCTACGTAGCAAAAAAAATTGCTGATTTGCGTATTTGGGAAGATGAAGAAGGGAAAATGAACCGTTCGATTTTAGAAGTTGGCGGAGAAATTTTATCTGTTTCTCAATTCACGTTATATGCAGACATCCGCAAAGGAAAGCGCCCGAGCTTTGTGGATGCAGCAAGACCAGAACCTGCTGAAGTGTTATGGCTTGCCTTTAATGAGCAATTAAAAACGTATGGATTACAAGTTGAAACAGGTGTTTTCGGAGCAATGATGGATGTTGCTCTCATTAATGATGGTCCCGTTACGATTATCGTTGAATCAAAATGATTGGCCGAACGAATCACTTCTTGAAAGCATATAGTACACTATGCAGGTCAGTTAGCCGAGGTTTAATTGATAAAGGAGTGATTTTTTGGTTCAACCTGGAAATTTTCCGAATTACTATTTGTTAGACGCGTTACAAAGTTATCTTGGAAAAATGGTCGCTGTTCAGCAAACAGGCAACCATGTTCAGCAGGGGATTTTAACTTCTATTTGTCCAGATTACATTACACTGGCTGTATATGGTGTCCCATTTTTTATCCGTATTGAGCAAGTCGTTTGGGTAAACCCATTAACGAGAACCTAGAACCTCCTATGAATATGCGCCTCTCAGCTGTCATATGCTACATATGACCATCTAGGAGGTGTATTTTTGTTTCATCGTGTAAATCAATTACCTATCGAACTGCCCCTTTTGGAGTATGGAGATGCTAATGCAGCGAGTGCTGTACAAGAATTACTTGGCGGGAAATTTGGCGAAATGTCGACATTAAATAACTATATGTTTCAATCTTTTAATTTTCGAGGGAAAAAGAAATTAAAGCCATTTTATGATTTAGTAGCAAGTATTACATCCGAAGAAATTGGGCATGTGGAACTTGTTGCAAATACGATTAATTTATTGAATAAAAATTCCTCTTTTAGCGCCCCTCCAAATATGACGCCATTACAAAATGGAAAAAATATGCGCAATACACAGAGCTTTATTGCATCCGCTCAAACTTCCTTACCATTTGATTCAATGGGAAAGCCTTGGACTGGGGAAAATGTTTTTTCTAGTGGCAATTTAGTGTTGGATTTATTGCATAATTTCTTTTTAGAATGTGGTGCGAGAACACATAAGATGCGTGTTTTTGAGATGACTGACCATCCTACCGCACGTGAAATGATTGGCTATTTATTAGTGCGAGGTGGGGCGCATGTTGTCGCTTATGCGAAGGCAATCGAAATGGCAACGGGGCTTGATGTGACAAGGATGCTACCGATACCAAGTTTAGATAATCGTATGTTCGATCAGGCAAACAAATATGAGGATCGCGGTTATGGCAATGTGCTGTTCACGTGGAATTACGTTGGTGATTATGAAGACATCAACAAAATTTGGAAAGGTACACACCCGATTACGAATGAGCCACTTATCGTCCAGCAAGGTGCGCCGAAGGGTTATAAAATTCCAGAGTTAGATGAATTACCAGAGGAATTTGCACCGGGTATTGGTCCAGAAGAGTTTCAAATGATTGCAAAGCGGTTAATGGCGAATATTTAAACGATATAAAAAAGAGCATGTTGATTTACAAACAACATGCTCTTTTAATTTGTCATACCTTCATCTTTGACAATACTTCACAACTTCATCATACACTAAATCGCCGCCGAAAATGGACAGTGCACTGCCAATTGTAATATGTAAATTGCCATTCGTTAGCTGTTCGAATTTTTGCAAATCCTCTAGTGAACGAACTCCACCAGCATATGTTGTCGGAATCGTTGTCCAATGCGCTAAATCAAGCACTAAACTTTCCTGCATGCCACTGCGCTTGCCTTCTACATCCACGGCATGGATTAATAACTCATCACAATAGTGTTCAATCTCTTTTATTGATTGCGCATTCACTTCAAAGTCGCTAAATTTCGTCCATTTATCTGTGACGACAAACCATTTCCCGTCACGTGCACGACAACTCAAATCAATGACAATGTGCTCTTTTCCAACGGCATCGATTAATTGCTGTAAGCGTCCCATATCGAGTAAACCATCATGAAAAATAAACGACGTCACGATGACATGGGATGCACCTGCGTCAATATACTTTTGTGCATTGTCTGCCGTGATACCACCGCCAATTTGTAAGCCATTCGGATAGGCAGCGAGCGCGCGGATGGCCGCTTGTTCATTGCCAGGTCCAAGCATAATAACATGACCACCTGTTAATTGGTCTTGCTGAAATAACGTCGCATAATACGTGGAGTCCTGCTGAGACGTAAAATTTTCAATGACCGCTTGATCGGTATGACCGAGCGTACTTCCTACGATTTGTTTCACTTTGCCTTCATGCAAATCAATACAAGGTCTAAATTCCATCTAGTTCACAAGCCTTTCTGTCTGATTCATTACTTCTTCTATCATACCATTGACTGATTAATAATTGTTATAAGAGTCTGACATTTTCGTCGCGTTTTAGAGCTAGAGTTGCTTCAATTACGCGCGTTTACATGAACGGGCATGGATTTGTGATTCAGTAAAGGACAGGGCTATTTCCGTATGGTAAAATAAGCGTACAAATGAGCAAGAAAGTGGGCGTTAAAGTGGCGGGAAATCTCGATTTATTTGAACTAAATAAGCTATTTATTCTTGGGCGTCCCATCGTCTCAATTTTTCATAATCCAACAAATATGTATTCGATTGTTCGCGTGAAAATTCAAGAAACAAATTTGCAATATGAAGAAAAAGAAATTATCGTCGTTGGGTATGTTCCGCAATTAGCAGAAGATGAACTATACCGCTTTACGGGTGTCCTGAAAAGCCATCCTAAATACGGCATGCAATTCCAAATTGAAACATTTGAAAAAGAGGTCCCATCAACCGAGCAGGGGATTGTTCATTATTTATCAAGTGATTTATTTACAGGAATCGGACGAAAAACAGCCGAATCCATTGTAAATAAACTTGGACTTGATGCGCTCACGAAAATTTTAGAAGATCCCAATGCGCTAGATGCAGTGCCGCGATTACCTGCTGAAAAAAAAATCTTGATTCGCCAAACAATTGAAGAAAATTTAGGGTTAGAGCGTGTCATGGTACGGCTAAATGAGTGGGGATTTGGTCCGCAATTAGGTATGAAAATCTATCAAAAATACCGCGAAGATACGATCAATTTATTAATGGCAAACCCGTATCGATTAATTGAGGATATTGAAGGGGTCGGGTTTATTCGCGCGGATGAGCTCGGATCGAAGCTTGGTATGACGGGCAATCACCCTGACCGAATTAAGGCGGCCATTTTTCATGTTTTAACACATGCGGCATTGTCAGAGGGGCATGTTTATCTCGATGCCGAAATGGTTCTTCCTGCTGTTAAAAATATGCTGGAGCAAAGTCAGCGTGTTGAAATTCCGTATGAGGCGATTTCGAAAGCATGTATTGAAATGCGTGAAGAATCGAAAATTTGCGGGGAAGAAACACGCCTTTATTTGCCATCCCTGTATTTTAGTGAAGTTGGAATTGCGAGTAAAATTATTGAATTAAAAAGTAAAAATGAGACGAGTGAACGTTTTTCGCGCGATGAAATTCGGAAAGCGATTGGCGATGTGGAGGAAAGTTATAATGTGACCTATGCACCGACACAAGTTCAAGCGATTGAAACGGCGATGAACTCGGCTGTCATGATATTAACAGGTGGGCCTGGTACGGGGAAAACGACGGTCGTGCGTGGACTTGTTGAAGCATATGCAGAGCTTCATGGTCTTTCCTTGAATCCAAAAACATATGCAGAAAAAGAAGAGTCATTTCCGATTGTGTTAGCGGCTCCAACTGGACGAGCTGCAAAACGCTTAGCTGAATCGACGGGTTTACCGGCGATGACAATTCACCGTTTACTCGGTTTTAACGGACATGAAAAAGACGAGGAAACAGAGCGGGAAGTGACAGGACGTTTAATCATCATTGATGAAATGTCGATGGTCGATACTTGGTTGGCGCATCAATTATTAAAGGCGCTGCACGAAGATGTCCAAGTGATATTCGTAGGGGATCAGGATCAATTACCACCTGTTGGTCCGGGACAAGTATTAAAGGATTTACTCGGATCGAAGCAAGTACCAGTTGTGGAATTAACGGATGTATATCGCCAAGCAGAAGGGTCGACGATTATTGAACTTGCGCATCAAATTAAAAAAGGAATTGTGCCGGATACATTAACGGCGAAAACATCGGATCGTTCGTTTATTCAAGCGGCGGCTCCTCAAGTAACCGGTGTTGTTACGCAAGTTGTAAAAGGTGCGCTTGCAAAAGGACAGGCAATTCGCGACATTCAAGTGTTGGCACCGATGTATAAAGGTCCTGCTGGCATTGATGCATTGAATAAAGAAATTCAACAGCTCGTTAATCCGAATGATGGAACGAGGAAAGAACTCGTGTTTGGCGATACGATTTACCGAATTGGCGATAAAGTGCTCCAACTTGTCAATCAACCCGAAAGCAATGTGTTTAATGGCGATATGGGGGAAGTTATTTCGATTATTCGTGCAAAGGAAACGATTGAAAAGCAAGATTTATTAATTGTTTCTTATGACGGGATTGAAGTGACGTATCAGCGATCAGATTTGAATCAACTGACACTCGCCTATTGTTGCTCTATCCATAAATCACAAGGCTCTGAGTTTCAAACGGTCATTATGCCAGTAGTGCGCGGCTATTCGAAAATGCTGCGTCGAAACTTACTATATACAGGCATTACACGAGCGAAAAACTTTTTAATTTTATGTGGTGAACCGGATGTTTTAGCAAATGGGTTAGCCAAAACAGATGATTTAACACGTTTTACGAGTTTAAAAATGCGTTTAAATCCGTCAGTAGTGGATGAAGCCCAGCAAGTTGAAGATCAAGAGAAAGTGGAAGTCCAGCCAACGCCGCATTCAACTGTAGAAAAAAAACAACGAGAGCCATCTCACGAGCAGTTGGGTTTATTAAATGTATCAGAGTCGCATAAAATTGGGGAAACCTTGTTGAATCATTTAACGACCGAAACAGCACCATACATTCATCCACTCATAGGGATGGACAATGTTTCGCCGTATGATTTTGTGGAAGAATAATTGGAAAGCCATTTTGCTACTTGCGAAATGGCTTTTTTTTAAATGGGGAAACTTTATAGTATTTCTTCACTTAAGGTGAGGAGCTTGTCTTTATTTTGAATAAAATAGCCACGATTGTGTTTAACGAGAATACCGGCTTCACAAAACGCCGCAAATGTATACAATAAATGCCGATAGGAAACGCCTAAAAACTCACAAATTTCGGTATGCTTTTCTTTATAAAAGCCCTGATCCGAACTAAGCAATATAAAGGCAGCTAGCCGGTTTTCTAATGGATACACTTGATTTTGTGTATATTTCGCTGTCACTTTCATTTCCTTATCACTTAAAAGCATACAAAGTTCGCGCAAAAAAATGACGTCGTTTAATAATCGTTTTCTAAATTGTAGAATGGGAATCGCAAGGCATATTGTTTTTGTAACAGCTTGAATTCCTTTTGATACTCTTACACTATCTAATAGCTCCATTTCCCCCATGAAACAAGGCGATGTAATGAAATCAATTAAAGATACTTTGCCATTTTTATGCGTTACATACAGCTTAGCTTTCCCCTCGACCATATAATACAAATATTCTGGATGAGAGCGTTCCTTAAAAATAAATTCCCCCTTTTCAAATTGATGAACGGTCAAATAAGTGATGATATCGAATGAAAAGAACTGGTTAATCGGATATTGTTCAATATAAGAATTACGCAATATATTCGTTAAAACCTTCAAATTACTCACTACCTTTATAAAATATGAGATATCTCACATTATTGTATAAAATAACATGATATCATTCAACGTAATGTATTGGAGGGAATGAATTTTCATGAACAATCAGCGTTGGTTATCGCAAAATTTCTTTACGTTTTTTATTACATGGGGCATCTTTTTACCGTATTGGACAGGTTGGTTAGTAAATGATAAAGGATTAACTGTGTCAGACGCGGGTATCATTATGAGTTTCGGTTTAGTGGCACGCGCCGTGTCAACGATGTTTATCTTTCCTTATGTATCAAAAATTTTAAGCAATAAACAAGTATTATTATTTTTTACTATGATGTCATTAGTCGTAGCGATTTTGTACATACCGATGGACTCATTCGAAGGCTTGTTTATTGTGACGACGCTATTTAGTGCGATGTACCCGGCGTTATTGCCAGCAGTTGAAAGTGGTGCCTCGACCTTGATGCAGCAAGGGGATGTCCATTATGGGAAAGCACGTTCACTTGGTTCGTTTGGCTACGTTTTGTCGGTATTAGTTATCAGTATGTTTACCGGTACATACGGGGAACAAATTATATTATGGTTTATGATCTTAGGGTTAATCGCGTTATTAGCCATTCAGTTATTGCCGGCTCCGAATGTTTTACTTATGCGACCAGAGCATGGAAAAAATGCGAAGTCTTTGTCTATGAAAGGTTTACTCGAAGTGAAAAGCTTTGCAGTCGTGCTACTTGTCGTCATTTTACTGCAAGGGGCACATGCTTCTTATTACAGCTATGGATACATTTACATACAAGATTTGAATGTCAACCCATTTTATATTGGGGTCATTTTGAATGTTGCGGTTGTGTTTGAAATTATTTATTTCTTAAAGGCAGATACGTTTTTATCTAGCTGGCGTCCGTCATCGTTATTAATTTTAGCTGCGGTTGGTTCAAGTGTGCGCTGGATTGCGATTTATTTATTCCCGAGCATACCCGTATTTGTTGTGACGCAAGCGCTTCATGCTTTGTCATTTGGGGTGGCGCACTATGCATTTATTCGCTACATTACGCAAAATTTACCGAAAGAGCAAATTCCAAATGCACAAGGGATTTATTCAGCATTTGCGATGAGTTTAAGTGCCGCTTTATTGACATTGATCGGTGGTGCGCTTTATGAAATCGAACCAGGTCTTGCATTTTTAGGGATGGCCATTTTTACCGTACCAGCGATTTTCCTACTTCTATTGACGCGCAATCGATTTCAATATTGACAGTTAGCATACAATTTTTTATAATGAAAAGTAGAATACATTGAACACGATGATGGAAAAAAAGTATGTTTTACAAACGTGTATAGAAAGAGATTTCAAGGCTGAAAAAATCTCCACAGGCGTAATTCAGAAAGCTACTCCAGAGTGCAGCTAATCCCTGCCGTATGCTCACGTTAAGAGCACTTGAGATATAATGTTTTACGCATTATAAATTAGGGTGGTACCGCGAGATTACAGTCTTCGTCCCTTTACTAGGGATGAGGGCTTTTTTGTGTTTACACTTGATACAGCAGGGGTCAAACCCCGGCTGTATCAGAAGAACAAAGGCTAAACCCGTCACGTCCTGTGACAACGCCTTTGTGATCAACATTGTGTTGACCCAAGCTCCAGCGGATGTCACAGATTTTTTAGGGGAGTTTTTCGAGCGAGCTCGAAAAAAATCTGGACGCAATTACGCTGAGGCGTAATTGATTCATCAATTTTCGTTCACTATTATTAGGAGGAATACAGCATGACATCAAAAACAATGACAGCAACAGAAATTCGTCGTCTATATTTAGAGTTTTTTAAAGAAAAAGGACATCACCATGAACCATCTGCACCACTTGTGCCAATTAATGATCCATCATTATTATGGATTAACTCAGGTGTTGCGACGTTAAAGCCTTATTTTGACGGTCGTATCATTCCAGACAATCCACGTATTACAAATGCGCAAAAATCAATTCGTACAAACGATATTGAAAACGTAGGTAAAACAGCGCGTCACCATACGTTCTTTGAAATGTTAGGAAACTTCTCGATCGGTGATTATTTCAAAAAAGAAGCCATTCATTATGCATGGGAATTCTTAACAGATGCAAAGTGGATGGGCTTTGAAGCGGATAAATTATCGATTACAATCCACCCAGAAGACCAAGAAGCGTACGATGTTTGGCACGATGAAATTGGGATTCCAAAAGAGCGCTTAATTCGTTTAGAAGGTAACTTCTGGGATATTGGGGAAGGTCCATCTGGTCCAAACTCTGAAATATTCTATGACCGTGGGGAAGAATACGGCTTTGGTGCACCTGAAGAGGAAATGTATGCAGGTGGCGAAAATGAGCGTTACTTAGAAATTTGGAACCTTGTTTTCTCACAATTCAACCACAATCCAGATGGCACATATACGCCACTACCAAAGCAAAACATTGATACAGGTATGGGACTGGAGCGTATCGTTTCGGTAATTCAAAATGTGCCAACGAACTTTGATACAGATCTTTTCATGCCAATCATTGAAAACGTAGAAAAATTTGCGAACCGCAACTATATGCGTCCAAATGAAGTAGATTTAAAAGAAATCTTCGGTTCGGCAGAAGATATTAATACACCATTCAAAGTAATTGCAGACCATATTCGTACAGTTGCATTTGCCATTGGTGATGGTGCATTACCATCAAATGAAGGACGCGGATACGTATTACGTCGCTTATTACGTCGTGCAGTGCGCTATGCAAAACAAATCGGTATCGAAAAACCGTTCATGTTTGAATTAGTTCCAACTGTTGGCGCGATTATGGAAGATTTCTATCCACAAGTGAAAGAAAAAGAAGCGTTCATTCAACGTGTTATTAAAAATGAAGAAGTTCGTTTCCATGAAACATTAGATGGCGGTTTAGCGATTTTCAATGATGTTGCGGAAAGCCAAAAAGCAAAAGGTGAAACAATCATTCCAGGCGCGGATGCGTTCCGTTTATATGATACATTCGGTTTCCCAATCGAATTAACAGAAGAATATGCGGAAGAAGTAGGCATGACAGTTGATCATGAAGGCTTCGAAACGGCGATGGAAGAACAACGTAACCGTGCTCGTAATGCGCGTGCAGATGTGGATTCAATGCAAGTGCAAAATGAAGTGTTAGCTAACTTAAAGCAAGAATCAACGTATGTATATAATGTGCTTGAAACTCAAGGGACAGTTGCTGCAATCGTTGTTGACGGTCAAGAAGCGCAAGTGGCGACAGAAGGACAAGAAGCGTTAGTAATCCTTTCTGAAACACCATTCTATACTGAAATGGGTGGACAAATTGCGGATACAGGTGTGATTCAATCGGATAGCTTTAAAGCACTTGTAAAAGATGTTCAAAAAGCGCCAAATGGTCAACCGTTGCATACAGTGTTCATCGAATCAGGTGAAATGAACGTTGGGGATACGATGACAGCAAATGTAGACCGTGAAAAACGTACACTTATTTTGAAAAACCATACAGCAACACACTTAATGCACCGTGCATTAAAAGATGTTTTGGGAGATCACGTTGCACAAGCGGGTTCTTATGTTGGACCAGATCGTCTACGTTTCGACTTCTCACATTTCGGTCAAGCTACGAAAGAAGAATTGGCACAAGTCGAGCGTGCGGTAAACGAAAAGATTTGGGATGATATCGAAGTAGTCGTGCAAGAAATGGCGATTGACGAAGCAAAAGCAATGGGTGCAATGGCGTTATTCGGTGAGAAATACGGTGATGTTGTACGTGTTGTAGCGGTATCGGATTATTCAATTGAACTTTGTGGTGGTCTACACGTTCAACGTTCATCTGAAATTGGTTTCTTCAAAATCGTTTCTGAAGGCGGTATCGGAGCGGGTACACGTCGTATTGAAGCGGTAACAGGGAAAGCAGCTTACTTTGCAGTGAAAGAAGAAGAAGCGATTTTAAATGAAGCAGCAGCATTATTAAAAGCAAACCCAAAAGATGTCGCAACACGTGTCGCATCATTACAAGCGGATTATAAAGAATTACAACGTGAAAATGAATCATTATCTCAAAAAATGGCCAATGCGCAAGCGGGTGCAGTCATTGATGCAGCACAAAAAATTGGTGATGTTACAGTATTAGCAACACGCGTTGATGCAAAAGATAACAATCAATTGCGCCAAATGATGGATGATTTAAAAGAAAAAATGGATGCAGCAATTATTGTCCTAGGTGCAGTATCAGACGATAAAGTAATGCTTTGCGCAGGTGTGACGAAAGATATCGTAGGCGGTCAACACCATGCAGGTAATATCGTGAAAATGGTTGCGGAAGCATGTGACGGTAAAGGTGGCGGTCGTCCTGATATGGCGATGGCTGGTGCGAAAGATGCAACGAAATTAGACGATGCATTAACAGCTGTTTATGACCTTGTAAAAACATTCTAACTTGCGAAAAAAAGGTTATCAAAATATAGTTTATGGGGAAAGTAAATAAGCATATTTGAAGTGCATGGATGAATAGGATATAATAGAGAAAATGGAGATGGTTCTATATTCCATCTCTCTATTGCTGAAAGCGAGGTGCTGGTCTTGAGTTCATTCGATCAAACGATGAAATTTAGTTTTCCTGAAGAGTCAATGGAACAAGAAGTGAAGCAAGTGATGTTGAAGGTGTATTCGTCATTAGAGGAAAAAGGCTATAACCCAACGAACCAAATTGTAGGTTATTTATTATCTGGTGACCCGGCATACATCCCTCGCCACCAGGACGCACGCAATGTAATTCGTAAGCTTGAGCGAGATGAAATTTTAGAAGAACTCGTCAAATTTTATATTAGAAAGAATACCGAGGCGGACAAATGAGAATTATGGGTTTAGACGTCGGCTCTAAAACAGTCGGCGTTGCAATTAGTGATGCGTTTGGCTGGACTGCGCAAGGCATTGAAACGATTAAAATTAATGAAGCAGTCGGCGAATTTGGCATCCCTCGTATTCATGAGCTTGTCAAAGAGCACAGCGTAACGGAATTTGTTGTAGGTTTTCCAAAGAACATGAATAATACAGTGGGACCTCGCGGGGAAGCATCTGAAGCCTATAAAAGGTTATTAGAAGAGACTTTCGGGTTCCCTGTAAAGCTTTGGGATGAACGCTTAACAACAATGGCGGCAGAACGTATGTTAATTGAAGCAGACGTGAGCCGTAAAAAACGCAAACAAGTCATTGATAAAATGGCAGCTGTCATGATTCTACAAGGATATCTCGACAGCAAAAACTAAGTTTGCTTGAAATACAGCAAACGGAACAAGGCTTGGCCTTAATATTATGAAGAGGTGACTTTTAATGTCAGAACAACAAAATCAAATTACAGTAGTAGACGAAAATGGTAACGAGCAACTTTGTGAAATTTTACACACATTCGATTCAGAAGAATTCGGTAAATCGTATGTATTATATTCATTAGTAGGTGCTGAAGAAGACGGTGAAGGTGCTGTAGAAATTTTCGCATCATCATTTGTTCCAGCTGAAAACGGTGAAGATGGCGAGTTAGAGCCAATCGAAACTGAAGCAGAGTGGGATTTAATCGAGAGCGTTTTAAATGCGATTGAAGACGAGCTAGGCGAAGAATAATTTTGGCATAAGTGGATTTTTAAGCGAGTTCACATAATGAAGGACAGGGCCTCATATTAGTGTAGAGGTATCGTCCTGCTAAAACAGAGGAGGCGTTTGCCGACTCTGTTTTGCTATTTAGGAGGAATGTAACGATGGAAGAACAAATTTTTGTATTACAAACAGAAGAGGGCCAAGAGCAGCAATGTCGCGTTGTCTTTACATTTGATTCAGATGACCATTCATACGTGTTATTTTCATTAGTAGGCGATGAAGATGCAGGTGTTTCGGCGTTGCGTTTTGAATTAGATGACAATGGTGAAATGGCGGGCTTTGCAGACCTTGAAACCGATGAAGAATGGGCAATGGTTGAAGAAGTAATGAACACGTTAATTAGTGAGTTCGGTGCAGATCAAACGAATTTCTTTACCATTACAAATGATCAAGATGAAGAAGTTATGTGCCAAATCTTACACCGTTTCGAACGCAACAATAAAGATTATTTATTTTATGCGATTGTAGAAGATGAAGTGCCAAATTTAGATGAAGTGTTCGCTTCGGCTTATATTTCTGGTGAAAATGGTGAAGTAGCAGACTTACTACAAATTGAAACCGATGAAGAATGGGCAATGGTAGAAGAAGTATTAGCATCATTAGCACAGCAATAATTTTGTGAACGTGCAATTTAATTAAAAGAAGAGGTCCTGAACAATCCATTGTTTAGGACCTTTTCGATGTGATAATAATATATATAATTAATTTAAGAACCTATCAATAATAGCCCTCTTTAAAAAGATGGGAGTTGATTTCCATTCCGGTCCGGACGCTTTCCACGGGCACGGCTCCAACTAACTTGTTTCAGGATACATCCCAAAACAAGTGGATTTTCCGCACGTGCTGTTCCCGTAGGAAGCTTTGCTCTGTAGCGAAAGGCGCCAGCCGTCAGCCGTCAGCTACACTCGCCTCCCCTACATTCCAATCAACTCCTTTCTAATCAAGTTTTTACCATTAAAAATCCTAATCTTTTTTAGAATATGAAGTTAGTTTTCGCTACTCAATATTTTTATTAAAGTACGCACTCTATAATAAAATTTGCCCCTACCATGCTATTGAGCCCGCAAAAAGTGTCGTTTGATATCATTTTTGCAACATAGTTTTGTCACTTCAAAGGTTAAACTTTGTACAAGGGTTATATATTTTTTGTTCCTTAGCGGCAAAAGAATTAGGATAGCCCTTGCACAATGGGGAAAATGCATAAAGTTTTAGAAAGGCAAAACTTTATATAGGCTGGCCTTGCACAAAGCACACAGATGAGTCGTACAGATTTGTGCTAACATTGTCAGTGCGCCTCATGTGCTTAGCCAGCCTAAACTAGCAGGTACTTTATGAGAACACTTATATCATTAGAATAGATTCTTTGGTTAAACTTATATATTTTGAACCAAATAAATTAAATTACGTCTGAAATTATGTCGCGAAAACTAGAAAATTGTATTAGTTTCGCCTGTTTGATTGTATCAAGTAGAAATTTTTTGTATCATATGTAAGAGAATAAGGGGGGACACCCGTGATAAATGATGAACAAAAACAAGAAATGTTTAAAAAAATGAAAGATAGAAAGGGAGAAATTAAAATCGTGCGAAAAATTGTATTCGTTGTCGCGCTTATTGCTCTCATTCTACTTGCAATTGGCGGCTATTCAGCCTATAGCTATATATCTTCAGCACTAAAGCCGGTAAATACAGAATCGGATAAAAAAATTGAAATTGAAATTCCGATGGGATCTGGAATTACATTAATCTCAAAAATTTTAGAAGAGCATAAAATCGTACAAGATGCGCGCGTTTTTAAATATTATACAAAATTTAAAAATGAGTCCGAATTTCAGGCTGGTAATTATTCATTAACACAGTCCATGACGCTTGACGAAATTATTGAAAGTCTAAAAACAGGACGAGTATATCGTGAGCCTGTATTTACAGTGACTATCCCAGAAGGCTTAACATTAGAGCAAGTTTCGAAAGTCATCGAAAAAAATACGAAACATAA
Source organism: Solibacillus cecembensis (assembly GCF_050272495.1). Classification (NCBI taxonomy): domain Bacteria; kingdom Bacillati; phylum Bacillota; class Bacilli; order Caryophanales; family Caryophanaceae; genus Solibacillus; species Solibacillus cecembensis. Next base: position 203,513 of record NZ_JBNNMF010000003.1, read on the forward strand.
AGCCGCTGATTTTATGAAGAAAGTGACAGATGAAACTTATATTAAGCAACTAATGGTCGACTATCCAAAGTTGTTAACGGACGCGATATTGGGCGATAATATCCGTTTTGCACTGGAAGGATATTTATATCCAGCGACGTATTCTTTCTTTGAAGAAGATCCAAGCTTGGACGAAATTATTAAAAAGATGTTAAGTACAACAGATTCAATCGTTTCTGAATTTGAAACAATACTAATCGAAAAAGAGATGTCTGTTCATGAAATGCTCACATTTGCTTCTTTATTAGAAGAAGAAGCTACAGCGAAAACGGACCGTGAAACAATCGCAAGTGTTTTCTACAACCGTATGGACATTGATATGATGTTGCAAACGGACCCAACAGTACTTTACGCACTTGGCTCACATAAAGATCGTGTATTATATGAAGATTTAGAAGTAGAGAACGCCTATAATACGTATAAAAACGTAGGCTTGCCGCCAGGACCGATTGCAGGTGCCGGGAAGTCTTCAATCGAGGCAACGTTAAATCCATCACAAACCGACTATTTATTCTTCTTAGCGGATAAAGAAGGCACGAACCATTTTGCCAAAACATATGAAGAACATTTGGTCAATATTGAGAAGTATTTACGTTAAATTGACATCGGTCGGGGGCTAGGGTCAACACGATGTTGTTAAAGGAATCGAGTACTTTACTAATTCCGTCTAAAGTCGGAATTAGTAAAGATAATTCGCATTCCTTTTCTTTTCATGCTATTATAAGTTGTGATTTTTGTCCTAATATATAATTTATTGTAGGCGCAAACAACTAAGTTTCGTCTTTTTTCATGAGATTTCATGCATTGACAAAAGGCAGCACCTACAAACAGCTAAAAGGGGTTTAACAAATGGAGTTATCAGATGCGTATATCGCTTCTTTCATATCGAATCGTGATGAATTGCTGCTTGAAATGGAACGATTTGCACAGGAAAATCATGTGCCTATTATGCAATTAGCTGGTATTGAATCATTAAATCAATTACTGCGCATTCAAAAACCGACAAGCATATTAGAAATCGGTACAGCAATTGGTTATTCCGCAATACGTATGGCACAAGCATTGCCAGAATGTCAGATTGTGACGATTGAGCGAGATGCGGCGCGTGTGCAACATGCAAAAGCGTTTATTGCCAGATCAGCAGAAGCAAATCGCATACAGGTAATTGAAGGTGATGCGTTAGAGGTAGAACTTGAAGAAATTCCATCTACTTTTGATGCCGTTTTTATTGATGCGGCGAAAGGCCAATACTTAAAGTTTTTCGAAAAATATTCACCGCTCGTACCATCGGGTGGCGTATTATATATCGATAATATGTATATGCACGGGCTTTCAGACTTAGATATTAAAGAAGTACCGAGAAGAAAAAGAACAATGATCCGCAACTTAAAAACGTTTTCAGACTGGATTATGGCGCATCCAGATTATACGAGCGCATTTTTCCCAGTTGGCGATGGATTGTTAATTTGTTTGAAGAGGTGACGAAAGGTGAAGAAACCAGAATTATTAGTAACACCACAATCGGTGGAACATGTACAAGCATTACTACAAGCAGGTGCGGATGCATTTGTCATTGGTGAACAAAAATTCGGCCTACGTTTAGCGGGAGAATTTACAGTCGCCCAAGTAGAAGAAGCAACAGCAATTATTCACGCTGCAGGTAAAAAAGTGTATGTCGCAGTGAACGCGATTTTCCATAATGATCGAATTGACGCATTAGATGCCTATGTAGTAGAAATGCAACGTATTGGTGTAGACGCACTATTATTCGGTGATCCAGCGGTTGTTATGTCGGCTCGTGAGCAAGACATTACAATTCCTCTACACTGGAGTCCTGAAACGATTGCGACAAACTGGTTCCAAGTAAACTATTGGGGCGAGCGTGGCAGTAAGCGTGCCGTATTAGCGCGCGAGCTTTCAGTGGATGAAGTGATTGAAATTAAAGAAAATACAACACATGAAATTGAAGTGCAAGTACACGGTATGACATGTATGTTCCAATCAAAACGTTCATTGCTAGGTAACTATTTCTTATATCGCGACGAAGCAATGGAAATTGAAAACCGTAAAGACCAAAAAAATATGTTCTTACATGATAAAGAGCGTAAAAATAAATACCCAATTTATGAGGATTTGAATGGTACACACATCTTCTCTCCGAATGATATGTGCATTATCGAAGAATTAAACGAATTATTCGAAGCGGGTATTGATTCGTTGAAAATCGACGGCGTTCTTCACACATTTGACTATGTCGTAACGGTTACGAATTTATATCGTCAAGCTATTGATGCTTACTTTGATCAAGGTGAAGATGCATACGAAAACATTAAATCTGAGTTATTTGAGCAAATTGAAGCCATTCAGCCAGCTTTACGCCCACTGGACACAGGATTCATCTACAAAGAGACAGTATACTAGGAAGGGGAGCGTAACAGATGCTTGAATTAATTCAAAACGAAAAAATCCGTTCAACAGTAGACGGTAAAATAGTTATCACGAAAAAACCAGAGCTTTTAGCACCTGCGGGAAGCTTAGAAAAATTAAAAGTGGCTGTGCATTACGGAGCAGATGCTGTATTTATCGGTGGACAAGAATTTGGTTTACGATCAAATGCAGGTAACTTCACGATTGAAGAAATGAAAGAAGGCGTTGAATTCGCCGAAAAATATGGTGCGGTTATTTATGTAACGACGAATATTTTTGCGCACAATGAAAACATGGATGGTCTTGAAGAGTACTTACAAGGGATTGAAGGTGCTGGTGTAAAGGGCATCATCGTAGCGGACCCATTGATTATCGAAACATGTAAAAAAGTCGCACCAAAACTAGAAATCCACCTGTCAACACAGCAATCATTGTCAAACTGGAAAGCTGTGAAGTATTGGAAGGATGAAGGTTTGGAGCGTGTCGTACTTGCCCGTGAAGTGGGCGGGGAAGAAATGCTTAAAATGAAAGAAAAAGTAGATGTTGAAATCGAGGCATTCGTACATGGTGCGATGTGTATTGCATACTCAGGCCGCTGTACATTATCGAACCATATGACAGCGCGTGACTCTAACCGTGGCGGTTGTTGCCAATCTTGTCGTTGGGATTATGATTTATATGAAAACAATGACGGGGAAGAAGTGGCATTGTTTAATGAAGGTGAAGCACCATTCGCCATGAGCCCGAAAGATTTAAAATTAATCGAATCCATTCCACATATGATCGAGCTAGGTATTGATTCGTTAAAAGTAGAAGGTCGTATGAAATCGATTCACTACGTAGCAACGGTTATTTCTGTGTATCGTAAAGTCATTGATGCGTACTGTGCGGACCCTGTAAACTTCCAGATTAAAAAGGAATGGTTGGTAGAATTAGCGCGCTGTGCAAACCGTGCTGCTGCTTCATCATTCTTTGAAGGTGAACCGAGCTACAAGCAACAAATGTTTGGTTTCCATTCACATAAAATGAAATGGGACTTTGCTGGTCTTGTGTTAGATTACGATGTGGATACACAAATGGTCACATTAGAGCAACGTAACCACTTCAAAATGGGTGATACGATTGAATTTTTCGGTCCAAATATGGAAACATTTGAACAAACAGTTGGACAACTTTGGGATGAGGACGGCGAAGAGTTAGATGTTGCACGTCACCCATTACAAATTGTGAAATTTAAAGTAGAGTACCCTGTTTCAAAACTTGATATGATGCGAAAGGAGAATAAATAAATGTCAAAGCGCCCAGTTGTTATCGGGATTGCAGGTGGTTCATGCTCGGGGAAAACGAGTGTAACAAAAGCCATTTATGATGTCTACCGTGAGCATTCAGTTGTTGTCATTGAACAAGATTATTATTATAAGGATCAAAGTCATATGACATTTGAGCAGCGTCTTGATACAAATTATGACCATCCTTTAGCCTTTGATACAGATTTATTAATCGAGCATATCCATGCATTACTTGATTACAAAGCGATTGAAAAGCCGGTCTATGATTACGTTAACCATACGCGTTCAGATGAAGTTATTACAATTGAACCACAGGATGTCATCATTATTGAAGGTATTCTCGTATTAGAAGATGAACGCTTACGTAATTTAATGGATATCAAACTTTTCGTTGACACGGATTCAGATTTACGTATTATTCGTCGTATTCAACGTGACATTAAGGAACGCGGACGTACAGCAGATTCTGTCATCGACCAATATTTATCAGCGGTTCGTCCAATGCATAATATGTTCATTGAACCGACAAAACGCTATGCAGATGTCATCATTCCAGAAGGTGGCGGAAACAACGTGGCAATTGATTTAATGGTCACGAAAATAAAAACAATTCTTGAATCTAATCCAATTGTGTAATATGATGGGTTAGTATTTACAATATTTTTCATTTAACTTGACAATATTAAATGTCAATTATATAAGTATTAGCGAAATTCGGGTGCTAGTAATTACTGTGTAAAATGCCTTCTATATTCGGCCATTTGCACATAGTATGAACTAGTAGTCGGGTTTTCTATTATTTATGAATCAAAATTAATACGTGTGTTGACAAGTCGTTTGTGCATTATTTGAAGCACGTGCGCGATTTTATTATTACTATAAAAGAAAACGATTGCAAAAAGATAGAATGCAACGGAAGTTTTCGAGCATTTACTAAGGAGTGGGAATTATGTCAAACGAAAAACAGTACCCTATGACGAACGAGGGGAAACAAAAACTAGAAGCAGAATTAGAAACTTTAAAAACAGTAAAACGTCCAGAAGTAGTGGATCGTATTAAAGTAGCACGTAGCTTTGGAGATTTATCGGAAAACTCTGAGTATGATTCGGCGAAAGAAGAGCAAGGGTTTGTTGAAGGTCGTATCTCTGCAATTGAACATATGTTACGTAATGCGGTTATCATAACAGAAGATGGTACAAGCAATGCGGTTGCATTAGGAAAAACGGTTACTTTTGATGAATTAATTAAAGGCAAGCGCGCAAACTTTGAGGAAAGCTATATTATCGTTGGTTCAGCGGAAGCAGACCCAGTGGAAGGTAAAATTTCAAATGACTCACCAATTGCGAAAGCACTAATGGGTCACCAAGTGGACGATGTTGTAAAACTAGTAACACCAGGTGGCGAAATGGAAGTTGTTATTTTAGAAATTAAATAATTAAAAGGTAGTTAGCAAACTTGGCTAACTACCTTTAATTTTGTTAAAATAGTGAAACAAATATTGGGGGTGATTGGGTGGAACGAAAAAAACGATTTCAAACACGAGCACAATATACAGAAGAAAAAGCGAAATCATCTAAGTTTTACAAAATGGATAAAATGTTGAATTACTTAATTGCCGTTGTAGCGATTTTAATTGTTGTGACGCTCGGCTGGCTTATTTCTGGGGATGATGAGTCCTCTGACCAAGCGGAAGAACAACAGCAGGTAGACAAGCCATCACAAGACGCAGTGGGACAAGGGGAAGACAGCGAAGACCAGTCTACGCCAACTGAAGGACAATCGAACGAAGAGGATGAAGAGCCAGTAGCAGACACTGAGCAAGATGTTGACCAGTCAAACACAGTGGTGACACATTCCGCCGAACCTAATGTCAAAGAAGTGCACACAAATGCAGATTGGCCAGCGTATCCAACTGCGCAAACAGGTGAGCATGTTTCTACCTTTGAAAAAGGGCATATTGATTACGAAGAAAAATTGAAGGCGATTTTTAGCGTTCTTGATATTGAGCAAGAAAATAGTATCGTCTGGAGAGTGGGAAATAACGGCAATGCACAATCAGCAATCGCAGTCGTCCATTCAAAAGATAAAGGAAAAATATACCGTGTCAGCATCGAATGGGGTGACAATGAAGGCTGGAAACCAATCCAGTATGAAGTGTTAAATTCATTAGAAGGAATTTAGTACGAACAGTGAGTGGAAGTTATTTTTGAAAATTAGTTAAAGAAAATGTTCAATATATATAAGTTAAACAAAAGATTCTATCCTTTTGATGTAAGTTTTCTAATATAGCTTCTAATAAAGTATGTGCTAGCTAAGCACATGAGCCGCACATCTTTGTTGTACAAATCTGTACGACTCATCTGTGTGCTTTGTGCAAGGCCAGCCTCAATAAAGTTTTGCCTTCTAAAGCTTTCTGCATTTATTGCGCCGCTACCGTGGGATGCGGCGTTATCCTCAATAAAGTTTGTCCCATTGGAAAAGGTCTAACCTATTTTTTTCCAGTCAGGAGAAAATATTATATAACCTTTGTGTAAAATTAAACCTTTTTAACGGTGGAAACAGGCTGTAAAAGTGGGAATAAACGGCATGTTTGCAGTCTCGACTGATTTTATTGTTGGACTCATTTTTCAATAAAGAGATTGAGTAGCTGAAATTAACTTCATATTAAAAAAATGATTAGAGACTGTAATGGGACAAACTTGAATAGAAGGAGTGGATTGGAATGCAGGGGAGGCGAGTGTAGCTGACGGCTGGCGCCTTTCGCTACAGAGCAAAGCTTCCTGCGGGAACAGTACGTGCGGAAAATCCACTTGTTTCGAGGTGTACCGAGAAGCAAGTTAGTTGGAGCCGTGCCCGCGGAAAGCGTCCGACCCGGAATGGAAATCAACTCCCCCTTTTTAGATAGGATTTTTAATTAATTATTTATAAGCTAGTATTATAGCTTTACCTTGACGAAATATAGAGGATTGCTTATTTTAAGAAGAGTGTTTTATTTAAATTTAGCAGAAAACTCCTACTGAATTTAGATAAACCTTCGGAGAAATTCAAAAATTATCCGAGGTGTGATTGATATAACTGGAGGAATGAAAATTATGAAAATTGCTGTAATCGGTGCTATGGAACAAGAAGTAGAATTATTACGTGGAGCATTGCAAAATGTCGAAACAATCTCTATTGCCAATAGTGAGTATACGACGGGTACTTACGACGGGAAGGACGTTGTATTATTAAAAAGTGGGATTGGTAAAGTAAATGCCGCTATGTCTACAACGATTTTATTACAACAATTCAAACCCGATGTCGTGATTAATACAGGCTCTGCTGGTGGTTTTGATACAGCTTTAGAAGTTGGTGCAATCGTTATTTCAGATGAAGTTCGCCATCATGACGTAGACGTTACTGTATTCGGCTATGAAATTGGCCAAATGGCGGGTATGCCAGCTGCTTATAAATCAGATGCAAAACTAATGGAAGTTGCTAAGCAAGCTGTTACGGAGGTAGGAGAGCATCAATACGGAATAGGCTTAATTTGCTCTGGAGACGTATTTATGAGCAATCCACAACGTGTAGAAGCTGTACGTAAAGATTTCCCGACAATGAAGGCAGTCGAAATGGAAGCAGCTGCAGTTGCACAAGTATGTCATCAGTTTGATACACCATTTGTCGTTATTCGTGCATTATCAGATATCGCTGGTCAAGAATCAAACATTAGTTTTGATGAGTTTTTACCTGTTGCAGCAAAACATTCGACTGAAATTGTATTAAAAGCGATTTCCATTCTATAATTCAAAATTCTTTCATAAATTATAGAGATAACTGTTAAAAAATTCACAGTCAGTTTTTTTATTAAATGTTAGGGTACAAGGAGAGTATACTATCGTTTTTTAAGGAGGCAAATCAGATGGTTTTTTTAATGACAATCGCGGTAGGTATTACAACAGTTGCAGGTTTAATTATGTTCGCTGAAACAAGTGAAGATACAAATTAGTCCGAACATATTGTTTTGACGTATAGCATAAACGAGCGAAAAAAGGTTGCCATTTTATTGGCAACCTTTTTACATGCTCTAATTTGCTAATGCTCCATACGCTCATTATGCTTAAATTGTTGGTACAACTTGATGAGTGCTCTTTTTTCAATGCGTGAAACATAGCTTCTCGAAATATTTAAATGTTTGGCAATTTCCTTTTGCGTGAGCGGTTCAAAATTTTGAAGGCCGTAACGATAGGAAATAATTTCTAACTCACGTGGATCTAGTGTATCTAAATATTGGTAAAGCTGTGCAAAATGTTCTTTTTGTTCGATATGATCAATGGCGGAAGGTTCTTCAAGCTGAAGTAAATCCCGAATTTGGAGCGATTGCCCTTCATTATCGGTGCCGATTGGTTCAAAGAGAGAAACATCTTTTTGTACCTTTTTTTGCGAACGTAAATGCATTAATATTTCATTTTCAATACAGCGTGCTGCATACGTAGCTAGGCGTGTTTTTTTATCCGGTGTATAACTGCTTACTGCTTTCATTAAACCGATTGTACCAATTGAAATATAATCATCAAGGAGCTCGTGGGATGGATGGAATTTTTTCACGACATGGGCAACTAATCGCATGTTCCGTTCAATTAATTCAATTCGTGCTTGGTCATCGCCTTCCATAAACCGGGCAATTGTTATAGCCTCTTCTTCACGTGAAAGGGGCTTATAAAATGCCTGCCCTTTTAAATAACCAAGCAGTGCGGGGATCTCAAGCCAAAGCTGAAGGAAAGAAGTAACTATAGCGCTCAAGCGATACATCCTTTCGTCTTTTCGACAGTATATGACGTAATTCGCGGAGAAATGAAAAAAAGTGTAAGAAGCAATTTGCTCTTACACTTTTTTTAACGTAAATGTACTGACCATTAATAAAGCTAAAACCGGGAATAAAATCATGTAAAACATTGCTGAGAACACATCTGTAAAAAAGAATGAAAATGTCAACAATGTACCTGCTGCTGTAATTGGTAGTCCTATAAAATAGCCTGTTGAATCCATGACGTTAAAGCGTGCTAAGCGCAATGCTCCTGCTGCGATATACATAACAGCCATCATCATACCCGTAACACCGTAATCCGTTAATGCCATCTCATACATTAATAATGCAGGTGCCACACCAAATGAAATAATATCCGCCATGGAATCCAGCTGCTTACCGAGTTCAGATTCTTGATTGAACTTACGCGCGACCTTGCCATCATAACGATCTAAAAATGCAGCGATAAATATTAATAATACACTATAACTATAAGATTCATTTAGTGTAGACATGATCGCAGCGCCACCAAATGACATATTTGTAATCGTAATAATATTGGCAGCATTTGCCTTTAATTTTTTTACTGTTGAATCGACTTTTTGAAGTAGAAACATCGGAACACTCCTTTGCTCAATAACTATTTTTCTATTATACTTGGAAATTTCGAAAAAGGTAAGAGCTTAATAATAATAGGCACTTTTCATTAACGCCTATACATTATATAATTTATCTTTATACCGCAGAGTAGAACATTGGAGGTCTATGGATGAAAGAAAAATTATATCAAAGCTTAATAGAACTTTCTAATGGTAAAACATCTTCGAAAATTTTACAATTAGCAGTTCAGTCTGTTGTAAGTAAAAAGCTTATTCGAAACTATAGTAACTTATACGATATTAACCTAGAAGAAGTTTCAAAATCTACCGAACAATTTTCAAGCTTGCATGATTTTTTTACGCGTCAATTAAAAGAAGATGCGCGACCAATTGATCAGCAACCAAATATTTTTTCGAGTCCGGTCGATGCAAAAATTGAAGCATTCGGTGAAATTGTTGATGGCATGACGTTTACTGTAAAAAATAAACCGTATTCATTAATGGATTTGTTAGGAAATGAAACACAGGCAAAGCGTTATGAAAACGGTCAATATATTGTTTTTTATTTGAGTCCAGCTGATTATCATAGGATTCATAGCCCGATTGATGGGCAAGTAAAGCGACAATACGTACTTGGACGAAAATCATATCCAGTCAATCAAATGGGTTTAACATTCGGAAAAAAACCACTTAGCCATAATTATCGTATGATTAGTGAAATCGAATATAACGGCGAGCAGACGACTGCTTTTATAAAAGTAGGTGCAACATTTGTCAATTCGATTGAATTAACGAATGTGACAAAGACTTGGCAAAAAGGCGAAGAAGTAGGCTATTTTACATTTGGTTCAACGGTTGTCATGCTATTTGAAGAAAATGCTGTGCAATTTAACGAACGAGTTGTACAAGGAACAATGATTAAAATGGGAGAAGCCTTCGCAACTATGCTATAATCAATTACGCATAAAAGTAACTGCGTCCAGATTTCGAATATTTTTTATATAGGCCAACAAAGCACCGAACAGGCCGCTCTTCAAAATCTGTGACATCCGCCGGGGCTAGCTTTTCCTTCGTTCAGTGCATGTTGGAACACTCACTGAACGAAGGAAAAGGAATAAATTTTAGTAAGGGGTCACGACTTTGTATAATTTTTTACTACCAGATGAATATGTCAATAGTGTGTTAGATATTACACCAGAAAAATTACAGCAACAAGGTATTCGTGGGATTATTACGGATTTAGATAATACGTTAGTGGAATGGGACCGTGCCGATGCAACTGATGAATTAGTCAAGTGGTTTGAATCAATGCGTGAGGCAGGGATTCGCATTATTATTGCGTCAAATAATAACGAAGAGCGCGTAAAACACTTTGCAGAGCCACATGGGATTCCATTTATCCACCGTGCAAAAAAACCACTAGGCGGGGCATATTATGCGGCGCTTGTCCAGTTACGTCTTCGTCGACATGAAGTGGTCATGCTTGGAGACCAGCTTTTAACGGATGTAATGGGTGCAAAACGACAAAAATTATATACGATTTTAGTGCGCCCAGTAGCACAATCAGATGGTCTTGTTACGAAATTTAATCGTTTTGTAGAACGACGCGTCTTTAATGATTTAAAGCGAAAAGGAATGAAAACTTGGTAATTCCGTCTGGAAAACCAAGGTGTGCATAAGCTTTGAAAGTTTGAGCAATGCATTATTTTAAGGAGGAACAAGTGAATGAATGAAATGCCACAATGTATTGGCTGTGGAGTAGCTATTCAAACAGAGGACACAAATGCGATCGGTTATGCGCCAGCCTCTTCATTAGAAAAGGAAATGGTCATCTGTCAGCGCTGTTTCCGTTTGAAAAATTACAATGAAATCCAACCAGTTAGTTTAACAGACGATGATTTTTTGCGAATTTTAAATGGTCTTGGAACACAGGAAGGCCTAATTGTAAAAATCGTTGACATTTTTGACTTTAATGGCAGCTGGTTACCTGGGTTACACCGTTTCGTCGGCAATAATCCAGTTTTATTAGTAGCAAATAAGGCAGATTTATTGCCGAAATCTGTAAAAGAAAAGAAAGTAATTAATTGGTTAAAGCGTGAAGCCAAAGCATTAGGCTTACAACCAATTGATGTGAAACTTGTTTCTGCTCATAAAGGACAGGGTATGGCAGAAGTCGTTGAAGCGGTTGAAGAATATCGCCGTGGCAAAGATGTGTATGTTGTAGGTTGTACGAATGTTGGGAAATCGACGTTTATTAACCGCATTATTAAGCAAGCAACAGGTGAAGGAGAAATTATTACAACGTCTCACTTCCCAGGTACGACGCTTGATATGATTGGAATTCCTTTAGACGATGGTGCTTCACTTTTTGATACACCAGGAATTATTAATCATCACCAAATGGCCCATCATATTGACGCAAGTGAATTAAAATACATTATGCCGAAAAAAGAATTAAAGCCAAAAGTGTATCAGCAAAACCCTGGTCAAACATTATTTATCGGTGCATTAGCACGCTTTGATTTTATTCAAGGCGAGCGCGCGGCATTCACAGTGCACGTTGCCAATGATTTACCGATTCACCGAACGAAGCTAGACCGTGCAGATTCGTTATATGTGGAACATAAAGGTGATTTACTAGCACCACCAACCGCGGCACATATTGACAAGTTACCGGAGCTTGTACGCCATGAGTTTTCGATTAAAGAAGCGAAGACAGATGTCGTGTTCTCTGGTTTAGGTTGGATTACTGTACAGCATGCAAATGTTGTTGTGGCAGCCTATGCACCTAGAGGGGTAGAAGTATTTATTCGACCTTCATTAATCTAGTTCTGTAATGTTATGTTATGTGAAAAGGATGCGTTGTTATGAAAAAATGGTTTGCAGTTATAGGGGATCCGATTGCTCAATCCAAGTCTCCAGAAATGCACTTAGCATGGTATGAAGAAGCGAATGTAGATGCCACGTATATTCCTGTCTATGTCAAGCCTGAAAATTTAGCACAAGCCGTAGCATCGCTAAAATTATTAGGTGCGAGTGGTTGGAATGTAACAATTCCACATAAGCAAACAATTATTCCGTTTTTAGATGAATTAGATGAGCTTGCAGAGAAGATGGGGGCAGTCAATACGGTTGTCCGCACAGCAGAAGGTAAGCTTAAAGGTTATAATACAGATGGACCTGGTTTTGTTCGTTCATTGGAAGAAGTGATTGGTGAACAGCAGCGGGAAGAGCCGATATTGTTAATCGGTGCAGGGGGTGCAGCACGCGGTATCGCCTTTGCTTTACAAATGGCTGGCTACCGTCATATTACGATTGCCAATCGTACCGTTGAAAAAGCACAACTCATTATTGACGAACTTGGCTGTGGTCAAGCGTTGACACTGCAAGAAGCAGAAGCGCAACTGAATACGTATAAAATATTTATCCAAACGACACCAGCTGGTATGTCAACAGGTGATTTTGATTTGCCTTTTTCACTAGAAAAATTCCCAAAAGGCGCAATTGCAGCAGATATTGTGTATAATCCATTAATGACGCCATTTTTGCACGCGGCACAAGCAAAAGAGGCGACGATTGTTAATGGCTTAGGAATGTTCGTTCATCAAGGTGCGATTGCCTATCAACATTGGTTGCAATCTTATCCAAATACAAATGTTATGATTGCTCGTTTAACGAAGCAATTAGGAGGAAATTAAATTTTATGTTAACTGGTAAACAAAAACGTTTTTTACGTGCTGAGGCACATCATTTAGCTCCGATTTTCCAAGTTGGGAAAGGCGGCGTAAACGATGCAATGATTAAGCAAATACGCGAAGTTTTAGAAGCACGTGAATTAATTAAAGTACGTATTTTAGATAACTGTGAAGAGGACAAACATGATGTAGCACAGGCACTTGCTACAGGTACTCGTGCAGAATTAGTACAACTAATCGGCTTAACAGTTATTTTATATAAGGAATCTCGTAATAACAAAAAAATCGTATTACCAAAAGTTGTAACGAAGTAAGGTGAATGGGATGAAGAAAGTTGGTATTTTTGGTGGTACATTTAATCCGCCACATATCGGTCATTTAATTATGGCAAATGAAGTGTATGCGGCACTTAAGCTCGATGAAATTCGTTTTATGCCGAATGCGACAGCCCCACATAAAGAAGTTTCTAGCTCAGCTTCCAATGCGCAGCGACTAGAAATGGTGGAACTTGCCATTCAAGGAATTCCGCATTTTTCTGTGGAACGCTTTGAAATGGAGCGCGGCGGTGTTTCGTATACGTATGAAACGATGAAAGCGATGCGTGAACGTGAGCCGGATGCAGAGTTTCATTTTATTATTGGTGGCGATATGATTGATTCATTGGACAGTTGGTACCGCATTGATGACTTATTGGAACTTGTACACTTTGTCGGTGTCAAACGTCCAGGATCGAATGCGCTAACCGACTATAAGGTCCATATGGTAGAAGCGCCAGAAATTAATCTTTCTTCAACATTTATTCGAAATCGATTACAGCACAAAGGTCCTTTACATTTTTTATTGCAACCTAATGTAGAAGCTTTTATTCGAAAGGAAGGTCTTTATGGAGCGACAACAATTGTTAGCGGTCATTAAAGGGCGCATGACGGAAAAGCGTTATATTCATACGATAGGTGTAATGGAAACGGCCATTCAACTAGCACAGCATTATGGCGAAGATCCAAAAATGGCGGAAACTGCAGCCATTTTACATGATATTGCGAAATTTGCGGATGTTAATTGGATGAAGGATGTTGTAAAGGAACAAAAACTGGATGCGCGTTTGCTTGATTGGGATGCGGAAATTTTACATGGTCCAGTTGGCGCTTGGATAGCGGAGACAGAGTTTGGTATCGTGCAAGAGGAAATATTAAATGCTATTCGTTATCACACGACGGGGCGTGTCCATATGACCCCATTTGAAAAAATTATTTATGTAGCAGATATGATTGAACCGAATCGCAAATTTGCTGGCGTCGAACGTTTGCGCCAACTTGCAAAAGTGGATTTACAGGAAGCGTTTATCGCATGTGTAACGCATACTTTAAGTTTTTTAGTAGAGACACACCAGGCAATCTATCCGTTATCAATTGAATGCTTTAATAGCATAGTGAGAGAGGAACAACAAAAATGAATGAAACATTATTAAGTATTACTTACAAGGCAATAGATGATAAACGCGGGGAAGATATCGTCGCTTTAAATATGCATGGAATTTCTTTATTAGCAGATTACTTTGTTATTGCAGAAGGTAGCTCAGAGCGCCAAGTACAAGCAATCGCTCGTGAAGTAAAAGGCCAAGCTGAAGAACAAGGCTACACAGTGAATAAAATGGAAGGTTTCGACGGCGGCCGTTGGGTTTTAGTAGATATGGGCGATGTTGTTGCACATATTTTCCATAAAGATGAGCGCGCATATTACAACTTAGAACGTTTATGGGGAGACGCACCTCAACTGGATGCACCAAATTTAGAAAATGACTAATCATTATGGACGTTTTGCACAAGTATACGATGAGTTGATGACAGATATCGCATATAGTGAATATGTGAATTGGATTTTACAGTATGCCCCTGTGGAAAAATTCCAGCAAGTTTTAGATATCGGTTGCGGAACAGGTGCGATGGCATTATTGCTTAAAGAAGCTGGCTATCAAGTGTCAGGGATTGACCTGTCAGAGGAAATGCTAGCAATTGCTGCTGCTCGTATTGAAACGGCCGGCGCATCCATCCCACTTTTTGCGATGTCGATGGACGAGCTTGAAGGGTTTGAAAATTTAGATGTTGCCACCATTCCGATTGATTCGATTAATTATGTGACGGACGAAGAAAAAGTTGTTGAAACGCTTCAACGAGTTTTTGACAGTCTTCGAGAAGGTGGTCAATTATTTTTTGATGTCCACTCTTTGTTTAAAATGGATGAAATCTTTTTAGATGGACCCTTCACATACGATGATGGAGAAATTACGTATGTTTGGCACACAGAACCAGGTGAATTTGCGCATTCTGTTTATCATCAGATGACGTTTTTTGTACGGTTTGAAAACGACTGTTTCGAACGTTTTGATGAAGAGCATTTCCAGCGTACCTTTGCAATGGAAACCTATAAAAATTGGCTAGAGAAAATTGGTTTTTCACAAGTTGAAATGACCGCAGATTGGAAATCAGAAGCACCGACAGCACAATCTGAAAGAATTTTCTTCCGCGCCGTAAAATAAAAAAGATATCCCTTTGCAAAAATTTGCGAGGGGATATTTTTTTTATAGCCAAAAAAGAACTTTGAGCAGTTTGAGGAAATTTCTCTTTTCAATGGGAATAGAGCTTTGTATAGTGGAAGTAAGCTCCATATTAAAACCTATTAGAAAGGGTGTTTTCTTAATGCAGCCATTTCTAGAAAAGTATGCGAAACAATGGCTCATTCCAGGCGTGCTCCTCGTCGGATGTCTTGTGTATTTTTTATTTTATCAACCTTCTAAATCTGCCTCAATCGAACAAATTTCTCCATTGCCAAACGAAACACAGCAATCTCCATTAACACAACCTGAAGTAAGCCCAACTGACAATAGTACCCCCATTTTACAGTCATTCATCATTGATGTGAAAGGGGCAGTTGCCTATCCGGGTGTCTACACCTTAACAGAAGATAAGCGTATTATTGATGCAATTAAAATGGCAGGTGGTTATACAGAACAGGCAAATCCAACACTTATTAACCATGCGCAAAAGTTGCAAGATGAAATGGTTATTTACATTCCAAAAGTGGGCGAGGAGATGAATGAATCGATTGGACAGCTTATACAGATCACCCAAGCGAGCCCTAATGGCGTATCGGCTTCTCCGAATAGTTCAGGGAATTCAGGGAAGATAAATATTAATCAAGCTACTGAAAGCGAACTGACGACTTTACCAGGGATAGGACCATCGAAAGCAGCCGCCATACTTCAACATCGTACAGAAGTGGGTACATTTCAGAAAATAGAGGATTTAAAAAATGTTTCTGGAATTGGTGAAAAAACATATGATCAGCTGAAAGACTTAATAGAAATTTAACTTGCTTCAGCAAATTCTTTTTGTACCGTAAGCAAAGCGACAGGTACAGAAGTTCTCTACTGGAGGGATGAATGTTAAATATGTAATATAATAACCCAAAGTATCTGCCATTGCGTCGCGACGGTTCAACGTTTAAACTTGAGGAGAAGTGAAAAATTTTGGAGGTTATTATTATGGAGCGTATTACATGGGATCAGTTTTTTATGGCGCAAAGTCATTTGCTAGCTATGAGAAGTACTTGTACAAGATTAGCTGTCGGTTCGACGATTGTGCGAGAAAAACGTATCATTGCAGGGGGCTATAATGGGTCGATTTCAGGGGACGAGCACTGTAGTGAAGAAGGGTGTTATGTTGTGGACAGTCACTGTGTGCGTACAGTACATGCCGAAACGAATGCATTATTACAATGTGCAAAGTACGGAACACCTGCTAACGGAGCAGACCTTTATGTAACACATTTTCCATGTTTACCTTGTACGAAAACGATTATACAAGCTGGGATAAAAAATGTGTATTATGCAAAGGATTACAAAAATAACCCTTATGCAATGGAGCTTTTCAAAAAAGCAAATGTTCAAGTTGCCCATATTCCATTTGATGAAGCAAAAATAGATTTTCTTCAAGATGAGAAATATGCGTTAACATTTGAACTGCTAAAAAAGCTACGTGAACTTGGTGCTAATCAAGAGGAATTGATCCCTCTTGAGGAGAAGATGCATGAATTATTTGGTCAGCTTATACAAACATAATTTGATCTTTTACGCCTTATCGATTTGTATTAGTGCGCTTGCTGCATTGGAATCGGTAAGGCTTTTATTATTACTCGCTTTATTACTTGCATTTGCGCTTTATAAAAAACTGCTAAAGATGCATCTCGTATTGCTTGTGGTCGTTGGATTCGTCTCATTTAGTTATTTTAGCTATACAACGCAAAAATTAGAAAATCCTGTTACGCTACCGGCGGTTATGACATGGACGGATGAATACAAAATCAATGGGACGATGCTGCGCGGATTTATGAAGGACGAGCAACGTGAAAAAATTTATGTCACTTATAAAATAAAAAGTCAACTTGAAAAAGAAAATCTCGCCGAACAACCACTAGCAGGCATGCAATTTTTCGTTGTAGGTGAGCAAGTGGAGCCTTCTTTACCCGCGCATAAATATGGCTTTTCAATGACGCGCTATTTGCACAGTAAAAATGCGCGTGGCATTGTTGAAATTTCCTCATTAACTTATGTAGGAAAAGCGCGTCACGTCCTTCAGCCTATCTATGAGCAACGTTTTCGATTAAAGGAACATATAAGTCGGCAGTTTCCTGAATCACTTGTAGCAGAAGCACAGGCATTATTAATCGGCTTACAAGAAAATGTCGATGAGGAATTAACCCGCGCTTATCAAAAATTAGGAATCACCCATTTGTTTGCGATTTCCGGCTTACATGTAGGACTCGTATCATGGCTGTTTTTTCAGATGATGTTGCGTTTTGGCGTGCGTAGAGAAATGGCGAGTATTATTTTGCTCCTCATCCTTCCTATCTATGCGCTGCTGGCGGGAGGAGCCCCTTCTGTATGGCGTGCGGTGAGCGTTGTCGAGTTCGTCATGCTAGCCCAATATGCACGTTTGAAAATTCCAATCGATGATGCATTATCCTTGAGTTTAATCGTATTTTTATGTATCGAGCCAGGGGCCATCTTCCAAGTAGGATTTCAATTATCTTATTTGGCAACATATAGCCTCGTTTATTCCAGTCGTGTTTTATCCCGTTACTCGAACTGGTGGGTCCAATCATTCTTAATTACGTTTGTTTGCCAATTACTCGTTTATCCCCTGTTATTATTTCACTTTTTTGAAATAAGTTTATCCTCATTCATTGTTAATATTGTTTTTGTCCCACTATTTTCTTTTATCATATTACCCATCAATTTGTTGTTACTTGTGTTAACTTTCTTGCCGGTCCCCATTGCAACATTCATTTTTATGCTGTACGAACCATTGCGAAATGGATTGAACGAACTCATTTTCATTATGCAACAGCCCATTATGCAAATGTGGAATCCTGGAAAACCGTCGTTATTTTGGCTCATTTTATTGTATGCAAGCGTCTTTTTTGCCTTTTATTTGCTTGATTGTCGTGCGAGTTTTATAAAAATCGTAAGCGTAATACTGATACCAGCGAGCCTTTTTCATGTCCAATCATATTTGCACGATGATTTGAAAATCGCATATGTAAATGTCGGGCAAGGGGATAGTATCGTCATTGAATTACCTTATCGAAAAAAGGTGATTGTGATTGATTCAGGAGGGTTGTTACGTTTTGATCAAGAGGCGTGGCAGTCGCGTCAGCAACAATATGAGGTAGGGCGCCAAGTGGTCGTACCTTATTTAAAAGCACGCGGAATTCAAAAAATCGATACGTTTATTTTAACGCATGCTGATGCCGATCATGTCGAAGGGGCGGAGGAAATATTAAAAGAGATTATTGTGAAGGAAGTTCATGTGACACCTAACTCGATTACTAAGCCTGTCATGAATGATTTTATGGAAGAAATGATGCCAAAAAATATGATTTTAAAAGAACAAATGGCTGGGCACTTTTGGGAAGAAGCGGGTGTTCGTTTTCACTATTTATGGCCACAGGAAACGGATTATGAAGGCAATAATGATTCACTTGTATTGCTTGTGCAAAAAGGTGATTTTCGCGCGTTATTTACAGGAGATTTAGAAAAAGAAGGGGAGCAAGCACTAGTCAAACAATATCCGCAAATACTTCAAAATATAACGGTATTAAAGGCGGGACATCACGGTAGTAAAACGTCGAGTATAGAGGAGTTTGTCCAGCTAACAAATCCGCAACTAACTATTTTTATGGCCGGAGAAAATAATCGTTATCGTCATCCGCATCCAGAAGTAGTAGAGCGTTTTGAGGCACGAAAAATACCATATTTGATAACAGGCTATGATGGTACAGTGGAACTCGTCGTTAAACAGGCTGAGATTACCGTAGAAACGTCGAACGCATTGTTTAGGTAAGATTGCACATAAAAAACGGAACGACTCCTGTCCACTTTACTGGTGGTTTTAGGAATGGTTCCGTTTTTTGTGGAAATGCATGTAAAAGTTATGCACGAAATCCACAGAAGAATGACAGCATTTCGCACGTTATAGTACGAGATGTGTCCTTGTTAAAAATTAGCGAGTTGCAAATTCAACAATCATCGCAATAACGAATAATACGATGAAGAAACCGCCGCCGATTGCGAAACCATAACCCGCATCTGGGAAGTCGTTACCTTGCATTGCGCGGCCACGGCCCTCGAACGGGTTTTCAGATACGTAATTTGGATCTTGATGTCCTGCCATAAGTAATCCCTCCTAATCACCCATAATTATAAGACAATCCCTTTTAAAAAGCTATATGAAATCCTAATAATTCCATTCTTGACATCCAACTAAATGACTTAAAGTATTCACATTCGCACTGTTCGAAAAAATGTGTATACTAGAGTTTACATAAAGTAAAGGAGGTTCCCAAAATGTTTACAAAGATTTGGCAAGGTTTTGAAAAGGGGAATTTCGCTCCTGTCTATTTACTTGTTGGAGAAGAATCTTATTTCGTTGACGAAACGATTAAACGATTAAAGGCGGCGCTCAGTAAAGAAGAGGAAACAGAAGTGATGACATTCGACTTAAACGAACAGCCGATTGATTTTGTCATAGATGAAGCTGATACGATTCCTTTTTTCACGGAACGTAAGCTGATTATTGCCAAAAATGCATCCTTTTTAAAAGCGACTGAAAAAGGGAAAGAAAAAATAGAGCATGATATAAAGCGTCTTGAAAATTGGTTAGCGAACCCAACAGACACGGCAATCACCATTTTTATTGCCCCGTATGAAAAGCTGGATGAGCGTAAGAAAGTAACGAAGCTCATGAAAGAAAAAAGTGTTTTATTGTTAGCAGAAACACCGCAAAATAACGATTTAAATGCTTGGATTCGTAGTGAAGTTGCAAAACATGGCAAGGCGATTACCGAAACGGCGATTCAAAAGTTAATTGAAATGGTCGGCCCTAATATGTTACAGCATCAAATGGAAATCGAAAAAATGTCTTTATATTTAGGTGGAGAACCTGAAATTTCGATGGAACTTGTTGAGGATTTAGTAGCAAAAACATTAGAGCAAGATGCATTTAAAATGTTAAATGCCTACTTAAATAATAAGCAAGAGGAAGCGTTAATTATATATCATGATTTACTGCGTCAAAAAGAAGAGCCCATTAAATTAGTCGGGCTGCTGGCAAACAATATTCGGACGATGATTCATGTTTATTATTTGCAGAAAAAAGGATATCATCAGCAACAAATTGCAAAACAGTTAAAAGTGCATCCGTACCGCGTCCAAATGGTATCAAGTCAGCGCAATCGTCCTACAGATCAACGGTTGTTACAAGCGTTATACACACTAGCAAACGTTGATTTACAATTAAAGACAACAGGTGGGAATCGCGAGCGTCACTTAGAATTATTTTTAATGAAACAGCTTTAAAAAGAAAGAAGCATGGAAATCCTTTTAAATACAAAGAGGGTTTTCATGTTTTTTTTTGGGTGTGAAAACATCGAATGGCACGAAGATTGTCGAATAACGCCTATTTGAAAAACGAAAAAAGCCAACTGTCCATAAAGAACAGTTGACTTTAGCTAATTAAAATTAAGCTTTTTTCGCTAAACGTGACTTCTTACGAGAAGCCGCGTTTTTGTGAATAAGACCTTTAGAAGCAGCTTTATCTAATGCTTTAGAAGCAGCTAAAACTAATTCTTGTGCGTTATCAGCACCAGTAGCGATTGCTACCTCAGCTTTTTTCACTGTAGAACGCATTACTGATTTAGCGTGCGTGTTTGCAAGGTTTGCTTTTTCGTTAACTAGTACACGTTTAATAGCAGACTTAATGTTTGGCATATCTTTCACCTCCTAAATTGTAGGTATAAGATTGAGTATCTTCTCACGTTTTATGTGTCAATACAACAAAAATCATTCTACCAAAGGATTGAAGGAATTGCAATACATAAACGCAAAGAATATTTACTTGACAGTTTGAACACACTTCAATTGGAGGTGCTTTAATGAAAAATATCGAATGGAATCGCACGGATTTAATTGATGAGTCAGAAGAAGTCGTTTTACATCAAACCGCACAACAAAAAGAAACGCTTGAGCACAGTCGCGGGATTGAAATTGAAGAGTGGCAAGAAAAGCGTGTGAAAATCACGAAAGTTAATGTCAATGCGCTGGGAGAGGAGCAGATTGGGAAAAAGAAAGGAACGTATATCACTCTTTCAATCCCAACATTATCAACAGAAGATAAAGATGGTTTCGCACAAATGAAGGAAACATTACTTCAATCATTAGGTGAGTTGCATAAAAAACTAAAGCTTACTGCGGAATCAAAAATTTTAGTCATCGGGCTTGGCAATAAGACAATTACACCAGATGCGATTGGTCCGTACACGATTGATTCCATGCATGAAAAACAATCGGAATTGCAAAACCCATCATTTATTTTATATGCACCTGGTGTCACGGGGCAAACGGGATTTGAAACAAGTGATTATGTCAAAGCTTTGACCGAACAAATTAAGCCAGCATTAGTCATTGTCATTGATGCTTTAGCCACGAGTGGAAGTGCAAGGCTATGCAGAACGATTCAGCTGACGAATACGGGAATTCACCCAGGGGCAGGGGTCGGCAATCAACGCAAAGAAATTTCAGAGGAAGAGTTGGGTGTTCCTGTAACGGCGATAGGAATTCCAACGGTTGTGGAAGCACCGATATTAATCGCAGACGCAATTGATGTCGTATTTCGTTCAATTGCCGCGAAAATCTCTGAAAAAGGAAAACCATCTAGTAAATTATCTGTAACCAATTGGACACCATCGAATGAAGAAATAGATTTAAAAGTGATTGAACCTATTTTTGGAGAGTGGGCAACATGGACAACGGAAGATCGTCGTCAGCTTTTCGAAGAGGTGTTTATGACGCATCCTGAACGGTTAGTTGTTACACCAAAAGAAGTCGATTTTTGGTTAATTCAATACGCCTATTTATTAAGTGAAAGTTTGTTTGAATGGGTTTCAAAGATGCCAAGCGGACAAAACTAGCTTGTATTATTTTCAATTCTTAGCCACTAAAAAATACTAGAGAAATGTTCTAATTTTCACCCTATCTCCATATCGTAGTGGAGAAAGGGTGTTGTACATGGAAAAAATGAAACGCTTAAGCTTTTTATTATTATTTTTATTTGTGCTGCCAATTGCTATCGGTCAGCTACCTTTTCCAAATAACAAAGTTGCAACAGCACCAGAAGAACAGAAATACATGGTTTATGCAGCGACACCAAACATTTCGGAATCGGAAGAGGAACTTGTTAATGAAGACCCAGAGCCAGACCAAAGTCCAGACCCAAACCAAAGTCCAGATCCAAACCCGATACAACAGCTTCAACCTAGCACGCCATTCAATGTACTTATGTTGTATACGCACTCTCATGAGTCCTATAAGCAGGTTGTTGCAGAAACAAAGGGTTTAAAGCCAACGTACAATGACTACGACGACCAAACGAATATTTTTGGGATGCAAGAAATGATGAAACAATACTTACAATTAAATGGCATTACACCGAGTGTACTTGATTTTGACGTTATGGCTGAAATGGTTAATAATGGAAAAAAGTTTCATCAGGCGTATAAATTTGTGCGACCCGTTTTAGCTGAACAATTGACGAAACAAAAATACGATTTAGTATTGGATTTGCATCGCGATTCGGTGCCTGCCAAAGCGACAACTTTAGTGCTAGATGGGGAACGTTATGCAAAAGTTGCGTTTGTTATTGGTGCAGAGCATTCAGGTTATAAATCGAATTTAGCATATGCGACAGCGCTTAGTGAGCAACTAAATCAAATGGTACCTGGCATATCCCGCGGTATAATAAAGAAACAAGGGGATGATGTTAATGGGATATATAATCAAGATTTATCCCCGATGATGCTGTTAATTGAATTCGGTGGAATTGACAATAATGAACAGGAATTAGAGCGAACGATGGCGGTACTTGCGCAGGCCATTGCGAAAGCTTTTGTTGAAACGTCGATTTAAGTAATTTTAGGCATATAAAAGCATGTTGGTCGGTTACTTCAGAAAATTTGATTTCATCGGATTGTTGTTGACTGTTGTAGTTTCAGGTCAGTTCATAGTATAATTTAAATGACAAATTGCCTCTAGCGTTCAATTGTACAAATGTGCATGAAAGCTAGAGGCTGTAATTTAGTGGAAAAGGTAAGTAGTTATTCATCTACATACGTAATGACACCATCTCGAACGTAAATGGAGATTAGGTGTTTTTTCTAATTAGGAGAGGACAAATACATGAACCGAGAAGCACGTTTAAAACGCCAAGAGAATATTCGAAATTTCTCGATTATCGCACATATTGACCACGGGAAGTCTACATTAGCAGACCGTCTTTTAGAGTCAACAAAAACCGTAACGCAACGTGAAATGAAGTCACAATTACTAGACTCAATGGATTTAGAGCGTGAACGCGGGATTACGATTAAATTAAATGCCGTACAATTGAAATATAATGCAAAAGACGGAGAGACTTATACATTTCACTTAATCGATACACCTGGACACGTCGATTTCACGTATGAAGTATCACGTTCATTAGCTGCATGTGAAGGGGCTATTCTTGTTGTAGACGCTGCGCAAGGTATCGAAGCTCAGACACTCGCAAACGTTTATTTAGCTTTAGATAATGACCTTGAAATTTTACCGGTTATTAATAAAATTGACTTACCAGCAGCAGACCCAGAGCGTGTCCGTCAAGAAGTGGAAGAAGTTATCGGACTTGATGCATCGGAAGCAGTTTTAGCATCTGCTAAAGCGGGTATTGGTATTGTAGATATTTTAGAGCAAATTGTTGAAAAAGTACCAGCTCCAACAGGTGATCCAGATGCGCCATTACAAGCACTTATTTTTGACTCTGTGTACGATGCATACCGCGGCGTAATCATTTCGATTCGTATCGTTAATGGGACAGTAAAAGCAGGCGATAAGATTAAAATGATGGCAACGGGTGCTGAATTTGAAGTAATTGAAGTAGGTGTTCACACACCAAAAGCCGTGCCACAACAAGAGTTAACAGTTGGGGATGTAGGTTATTTAACAGCTTCTATTAAAAACGTACAAGATACGCGTGTAGGGGATACAGTAACATATGCTGGAACTCGTGCAGCAGAAGCACCATTAGCAGGTTATCGTAGGTTAAATCCAATGGTATATTGCGGTCTTTATCCAATTGATACAGCCAAATATAATGATTTACGCGATGCATTAGAGAAGTTGGAGTTAAATGACTCGGCGCTACAATATGAGGCAGAAACATCTCAAGCATTAGGATTTGGTTTCCGTTGTGGTTTCTTAGGTTTATTACACATGGAAATTATTCAAGAGCGTATCGAGCGTGAGTTTAATATTGATTTAATTACAACAGCACCGTCTGTAATTTATGATGTGCATTTAACAGATGGAACTGCGTTAAAAGTAGATAACCCATCTATGATGCCAGATCCACAAAAAATCGACCGTATTGAAGAGCCGTACGTAAAGGCTACGATTATGGTGCCAAATGATTACGTAGGTCCTGTAATGGAACTGTGCCAAATTAAACGTGGGAATTTCATCGGTATGGACTATATTGATACAACACGCGTTTCGATTCAATATGAAATGCCATTAGCTGAAATTGTCTATGATTTCTTTGATTATTTGAAATCAAATACGAAGGGCTATGCATCATTTGATTATGAATTAATCGGCTATAAACCATCGAAATTAAGTAAAATGGATATTTTATTAAACGGTGAACAAGTCGATGCATTAAGCTTTATCGTGCACAAAGACTTTGCTTATGAGCGCGGGAAAATCATCGTAGAGAAATTAAAAGAATTAATTCCTCGTCAACAATTTGAGGTGCCTGTTCAAGCAGCTATCGGTCAAAAAATCATAGCGCGTTCAACGATTAAATCAATGGGTAAAAACGTACTTGCTAAATGTTACGGTGGTGACATTTCACGTAAACGTAAATTACTTGATAAGCAAAAAGCTGGTAAGAAACGTATGAAGCAAGTTGGATCAGTAGAGGTCCCTCAAGAAGCGTTCATGGCAGTTCTGAAGATGGATGATTCGAAGTAATTTAAAAATCCAGTAATGCCTATGGTTTGGCGGTATATGGTGTGGAATGTTATAACATTCCACACCATATTTTAATCGTCTTAAAAAGCTTTCCCCGCGTTTACTACATATGGCAATTTACTGTTATCGAGTATTTTTTTACATAAAAAGACGAACTGAATGAACAAAACCCTCCTTGTAATAAACATGTGGTATTAAAAATCCACAATTAGTTAATTCTTCTTTGATCAGTTCATAAAATGCATCCAATTTTTAACCTCGCTTTCTTCTATAAGTAAATTGTAATTCCCTTTAGCAACATAATCTAGGCGGAGGTAAAAATATGAAAAAGCAAAATTTAATTAGGACATTTACTATTTTTTATACAGTGCTAACCTTATATTTTATGTTTTTAGGCTTTAATCGACTAGAACATAGAGATGACTATATGGAAGCTGGCTATGAATTTTTGCTCATTCCATCAAGTGTCCCTTTGAATTTCCCAAGCTTTAGCTTTTCTTGGCTGTACGATTTTGGAAATATAGCGGCATTTATCCCATTTGGTATCCTATTTCCTTTATTAACACAAGTACATTTTAAGAAATTTATAGGATGGTTTATTTTCGTCATTCTTGGATTGGAGACGATTCAACCTTTATTGTATCTTGGAACTTTTGATGTAAATGATGTTATATCAAATACGCTAGGTGCGACGATAGGATATATTGTATATAAAGTGGGCTTCACTTCTACATGGACCTTGAGAAAATTCATTGCTTCTTCTTTGACGGCACTTTTATTGTTCGTTTGTGTGATGACTGTTTCGGAAACTATGGAGAAACGGATAAGCTCTGAGCAACCTTTATATGCTATCAAAGAAATTGCAGGAGCAAAGCCAATAACAAATAATTTGCCGTACTTCACTATAGATGGTAATAAAATAGAACCCCAATTCAACCTATATAGTAGTGAGGGAAATGATAGTAAAACCTATACATATATCATAGAGGGGAAAGATGATTTAATCCTGTATTTAAACCTTGGTATTCCTGATGATGAAGAATTCAAAGGAGAGGTGACCATCGTTGCGGATGGAAATGTAAGGTTCCAAACGAATGGAGAAAATTTAAAGGAATCCGAAATAATCGAAACGCCATTAGAGATTCCGCTCTATTATACATACACAAAAATGACCATTACGATCACAGGTAATATAAAGCTTTGGGATGTAAGCTATACAGAACTTAAGCACTGGTGGGAATAGAAAGAAAATATTAACTAGTTATATAATGTTAATTTTTTGGAGTAGTAAGGTGTGGATTGTTATAAAATAAACTAATCCACACCAAATTACCACAAAAATCAGATTATCCTCTATAACATACATATAAGTATTCGGACATGCACGAAAAAATCTAGACAAAAGTAAAAAAATACACTGTTAATGAGGGATGCGTATCATTTTCATCTGTAAGAATTTTAATATCCTTAAAACCAAAAGCTTCTGCTCGTTCAAAAAACATATTAATCAGAACTTCAGATTTTAGGAAGATTGAAATGTATACTGAATCGATAACTAACAATGCAAGGTCACAAGAACTGGTAACAAAATCATCGTAATAGATAATTTTTTGAATATCTCCGTTATGGGGAAAGGCTTTAAAATCTGCAAAGATTATGTAATGCTTATTTGTAGTGATGCGTTCCAAAAATGTATGACCATCTAAAATTGTTTCATTTTCTCGAAATACATCTTTATTAATCTCTCCAACCTCTAATTTATATACCTCACCAGGACCTATCGACCAATTCCAATCAGGGACTATAATCCCAACTAAAATATCAGCTAAAGCAGCTTTTCTATCATCAGTTTTAAACGTAATTCCCCTTTTTATCATTCATACGCTCTCCTTTGTATTTTTGCTATAGTTCCTCAATTTATATAATTTCAAGGTTTCCATATACGACACCTTATAATAATCCTTATTAGTAACACTAAATAAGAGCAATCAGTTTTTTGATGGAAAATAAAATGACCGAACTTGTCCATTAAAAATAATAATATACAAAAAATAAGGCTCATCACCAAATTCCGGAGATGAATATCGTGTGGCCTGAAAATCCACTTGTTTCGAAATACATCTCAAAACAAGTTAGTTAGGTTCGTGCCCATGGAAAGCGTCCATATCGGAATGGAGATTAACCCCAAGTTAATGGGAAGAACCAAAATAAGTAAATCTCATTATAACAAGCCATAAAATCGATATCTTTAATAAAATTAGGATGTAATTATCAAAAAAATAGCGTAACTGTTATTGCAGGATATAAAAAAAGGGTACTTTTCGGCTTATTGATTCTGATTATTCGGAAAATTAAAGCATACGATTTCACTATATGAAATATAATCCATTAAATAGAAATTTAAAATTGCTACTATATTTATAACATAATTGATTAGGAGGTTTGATGTGATGGATATAAAACTTCTCAGACAAACGTTTGGCAAATTTGCAACGGGTGTGACTGTTGTTACTTGGTTCGATGGGGATGATATGAAAGGCATTACTGTGAATTCATTTACATCGGTGTCATTAGAACCAGCACTCGTACTCGTTTCGATTGATAAGAAAGCAAACGCTTTAACTCAAATGCAAAATAAAGCGTTTACAATTAATATTTTAGCGGACGATCAAGAAAAAATAGCGTGGCAGTTTGCAGGTCGTGAACAGCAAGGATTAGAAATTAAATGGGGAAAAGATGGAATTACACCAAAACTTTTGAATACTGCGGCCTTTATCGAATGCAAGCCTTGGAAGCAAGTGGAGGCGGGCGATCATGTCCTATTTATTGGGGAAGTTGAAAACTTTGGGCGTACCGATAAACAGGCGTTAACTTTTTATGAAGGAAAAATGGGTTCAACTGAAAAAAATTGTAAGATTGAATCTTCATACTAGGGGGACTGGGAAAATGGGCATTCGAACAGGTCAACAATATATTGATGCATTGAAATTAAGAAAACCAGAAGTATGGTTAAACGGAAAAATCGTAGAAAATATTTATGATGAACCGTATTTCCATCAACCAATTCAAGAAATCGCGAAGTTATATGATTTACAATCAGACCCAAATTATCAGGATGAATTAACACATATTTGCGAAGAAACAGGCGAGCGTGTAGCCAATTCGTTTTTATTCGCAAAATCATATGAGGACATAATGAAGCGTAGTCGTGCGTTCGAAATTGTGGCAAGACAAACATTTGGCTTGATGGGTCGCACGCCAGATTTCTTAAATACGGTCGTTACTTCACTAGCACAAAACTCGTGGTTCTTAGCGAAGTACAATCAAGATTGGGCAAAAAACATTGAAAATTATTATCGCCATTTACGGGATAATGATTTGTTCCTTACGCATGCCATTGTTAACCCTCAAAATGACCGTAGTAAAACATCACATGAACAGGCAGATCAGTTTACGCACTTAGGTGTTGTCGAAGAAACGGCACAAGGGATTATTGTGCGCGGGGCAAAAATGCTGGCGACATTAGCAGCAGTAACCGATGAAGTTATTATTTATTCATTCCCAGGCTTTGCACCAGGAGATGAGCGCTATGCATTAGCATTTGCGGTGCCAGTTGATGTGGCAGGGTTAAAAATCATTTGTCGTGAGCCACTTCAAGACGGAACGCGTTCAACATTCGATCATCCTTTAGCATCACGGTATGAAGAAATGGACGCGTTATTAATTTTTGAAGATGTTCTCGTACCTTGGGATAAAGTGTTCCTTTATAACAATGTAGAAGCGGCAAATTTACTATATCCAATGACAGGAATTGCTGAGCAGCCAGCGCATCAATCAGGTGTACGTGGCTATGTAAAGCTTGCCTTTGCGGTTGAAGTAGCATGTAAAGTAGCGGACTCAATCGGTGTTGATCAGTTCCTAAATGTACAACGTGATTTAGGTGAACTTGTTCAATCGGTTGTAGTGATTCGCGCATTATTACGTACAGCAGAGCATGAATTTACGATTACCCCACAAGGCGAGGCGCGTTTAAATCCAGAGGCACTTGAAACGATTCGTGGCATGATGCCGGAAATGTATCCACGTGCCATTGAAGTGATGCAAACAATCGGCGCGGGTGGCTTATTAATGATGCCAACTGAAGCAGATTTTGATAATCCTGAATTACGTCCTAGTATAGACAGTCATTATGGTGGGCGAGCTGGAATAGATGCAGAAGAACGCATTAAGATATTCAAGCTTGCATGGGATTTATGCGGAGAAGCGTTTGGTATGCGTGCACTGCAATATGAGCGTTATTACACAGGCGATCCAATTCGTAAGCGGGCCATTTATTATAACAAGTTCAAAAAACAGCATAAATTTGAATTAGTAGAGTCTATTTTATCGAAAGAAAATTGCAAAGCAGTCAAGCAATCAACGTAAAAAATCATAGGGGTGGTGAAGCGAGATTGATCGGGTCTGTTGCAAAGTTAGCGACGATTATTGAGTTATTTACTGATGAAGAGCCTTCGTTGAGCAACAAGGAAATTGCAGATAAATTAAATTCACCACCGAGCTCCACACACCATTTTTTAAAGGCGATGTGCAAAGAAAGAATTCTCATCCAAGGGAGTGACCGCCGTTATCGCTTAGGGTGGAAAATATTAGAGTGGAGCAACAAGGTTATGTATTTTCAAGATATTAATGCAGAAGCAGGACCGATTATTAGTCAATTGTTAACCCGTTTTAAAGGAACTTCTCATATAGGTATGTTTGATGATGGCAAAGTCCGTTTTGTGTTTAAAGCGATGTCACCACATGTGGATGTAGTGCCAACCTTCATTGGAAGAACAAGGTTTCCTGCGCATGCGACGAGCATAGGCAAAGTGCTGCTGGCATACAATAAATCGTTTGTGGAGCCGATGCTGGCGGGAGGTATGCTCAAAGCCACACCAAACACAATTGTTTGTATTAAAACTTTGGAGGAAGAATTGGTGCTTATCCGTGAACGTGGCTATGCGATTAGCGATGCCGAAAATGAAACAAGGACTTATGGTATTGCAGCACCGATTAAGTCATACAACGGACAAGTAGTAGCAGCTTTAAACTTAGTCGGTGAAAAAGCCTATATGGAAAAGGAAAAACTTCACATTACACAAGAAGTTGTGCGTGCGGCCAACTTAATTTCAAGGGAAATCGGCTATATGACAATCAATTATTAACCATTATAAGGGGGAATTTTTTATGGCAAAGGAAACAGTGAGCAAATTACAAGCGAGATCATTAAATTTATGGAAAATTATTGAGGATAATAAGGAGCTATTAAAACCACCTGTAAATAATAAGACGCTATGGGAAGACTCGGAATTTTTAATTATGTTAATTGGCGGTCCAAATGCGCGTCGTGAGTTCCATGTCGACCCTTCTGATGAAATCTTCTACCAAATTAAAGGTTCATGTTATGTAGAAGTTATTAATGATGAAAACAAGCGTGAAGTTGTGGAAGTAAAAGAAGGCGAAATGTTTACGCTTCCTGCAAATGTTCCGCATTCACCGCATCGTGTAGCAGACACTTATGGAATTGTCGTAGAACGTAAGCGTAAAGAGGGAGAGTTAGAGGATTTAGTTTGGCTATGTAGCGAGTGTGACCATGAGCTATACAAGGCACGTATCCAACTGGCGGATATTGGTCGCCAAATTGCAGAAGGTATTTCATTCTTTAATGCTTCAGAACAGTTGCGTACATGTACGAACTGCGGTCATGTGATGCCTGAGACAGTGAGCGAATGGCAATGCGAATAGATTTTCATACGCATATTTATCCAGAAGATTTACCGGATTTAGCAAAAAAATACGGCAATGATCGCTGGCCGATATTAGAAAATAAATGTTCCTGCGGGGCAGACATAATGGTGTCAGGCAAGGTATTCCGAGCAGTGGACGCACCGACTTGGGATGCGGAAAAACGGATTGAAGACATGGACCGAGAGCGTGTGGATATGCAAGTTTTATCACCTGTTCCTGTGACGTTTTCTTATTGGGCACCTGTAGAGCAAGCACTAGAGTTAGCTGTTTATCAAAATGATTTTATCGCGCAGACGGTAAAGCAATATCCGGACCGTTTTATCGGGTTAGGGACAGTGCCGTTACAAGATGCCGAAGTTTCTGTAAAGGAATTAATCCGCTGCAAGGAAATCGGGCTAGCTGGAATTGAAATTGGTACAAATGTAAATGGTCAAAATTTAGATAGCGATTATTTACTGCCATTTTTCAAGGCGGCTGAACAGTATGACATGCCATTGTTCGTACATCCGTGGGAAACCATGGCAAAGGATCGTACACCTGAACATAATTTCATGTACACAGTGGGCATGCCAAGTGAAACGGCATTAGCCGCAGCAAGCTTACTGTGGAGCGGTGTGATGGAAAAATGTCCAAATTTAAAAGTTTGTTTTGCGCATGGTGGAGGGTCATTCCCATATATTTTGCCGCGCCTTGATCAAGGGTGGAAAGTATGGCCGGACATAAGGAAAACAGAGCATCCGCCAAGCTATTACACAAAAAACTTTTACTTTGATTCATTAGTATATGAACCACAAAATCTTCAATATTTAATTGACCGGTTCGGAGTAGATAAAGTCATTATGGGCTCTGATTACCCGTTCCTACTTAGAGAAATTGACCCAGGAAAAGTTATTGATGAATATGGTGCATTGTCAGATGAAGACCGAGCAGCCATCCTTGGAGAAAATGTCCTAAAATTTTTAAATATTGAAAGGAGCAAAATCTATGGTAAATCAGTTGAAAACGCCTGAAGACCGTTTACAAGAATTAGGCATAGAACTCGGTCAACCACGTGCTCTTTCTGGCAATTATGTGACTTGTGTACGTACAGGGAATTTAATTTTTACATCAGGGCAAGGAGTCGATCAATTTCACGGCAAGCTAGGCGCGGAACTAACGGTTGAAGACGGTTACCAAGCGTGTAGGCAGTCGATGATTAACCTTTTAAAAGTGTTAAAGCATGAGTTAGGTGACCTGTCGAAAGTGAAACGCGTTGTGAAAATTTTAGGTATGGTCAACTCAGCACCAGACTTTATACAGCAACCAAAAGTGATGAACGGTGCATCCGATTTACTCGTTGACGTTTTTGGTGAAAAAGGCAAGCATGCCCGTTCAGCAGTTGGGATGGCACAGCTTCCAAATAATACAGCAGTTGAAATTGAAATGATTGTAGAAATAGAAGAGTAGTGCAGGAGCGGCTTTAAGGAAATCGTACACGAGACGGTATTTTCTTAAAGTCGTTCTCACTATCATGGAAGGAGTGACCCGTGTGATGCAACCGATGAAAATTGAAACGAAAAGTATCAATTGCCGCAATTTTATTAATGGTCAATTTGTCGATGTCCAAGATGAAATGAAGTTCGAAAATATCAATCCTGCGACAGAAGAAGTAGTAGGATGGATTGCCGAGGCAACGAAAGAGCAGGTCGACGAAGCGGTTGCTGCTGCAAAGGCGGCATTAAAAGGACCATGGAAAGACTTCACAACGAAAGAACGTTCCCAAATACTTCGCCGTATCGGGGATTTAATTTTGGAAAATGTAGAGGAACTTGCTGTCTTAGAGGCGACCGATACCGGAAAGCCTTATTTATTAGCATTAGAAATGGATATTAAGCGTTCTGCTCATAATTTCCATTTTTTTGCGGATTATTTAACATCTTTAGGTAATGAATCTTATAACCAAGATAATATCGCCTTGCATTATTCCGTTACACGTCCAGTAGGGGTTGTGGCCATGATCAACCCATGGAATTTACCGCTGTTATTATTAACTTGGAAATTAGCACCATGCTTGGCGGCGGGGAGCACATCTATTATGAAGCCGGCCGAGTTAACGCCAATGACAGCAACACGCCTAGTTGAGCTATGTAAAGAGGCGGGCGTGCCGGATGGTGTAGTCAATCTTGTGCACGGTTTTGGTGGCAATTCAACAGGTGCCTTTTTATCGGAGCATCCAGATGTTGACGCAATTACTTTTACAGGTGAAACACGTACAGGTACGACGATTATGAAAGCCGCTGCACCAACGCTTAAAAAGGTTTCATTTGAGCTAGGTGGCAAAAATCCAAATATCATTTTCGCAGATTCGGATTTAGATGAAGTAATTGAAACAACATTAAAATCAAGTTTTATGAACCAAGGACAAGTGTGTTTATGTGGCTCACGTATTTACGTTGAACGTCCGATTTTTGATGCCTTTATCGAAAAATTTGTCGCGCGTACGAATGAGTTAAAAATAGGCAATCCATTTGAAGCAAGCACAAATATCGGTTCAGTTGTCGGGAAAGAGCATTACGAAAAAGTGATGGGCTATATCGATATTGCACGCGAAGAAGGCGGTCAAATCGTAACGGGTGGTGGACGTCCGGCAGGTATCGAAAAAGGCTATTTTATTGAGCCTACGATTATTGTCGGCCTGACTCAAAATTCGCGCTGTGTAAAAGAGGAAATTTTCGGTCCGGTCGTTGCAGTGTTACCTTTTGACACGGAAGAGGAAGTGCTCGGTTATGCAAATGATACGAACTACGGTTTAGGGGCGACGATTTGGACAAATGATTTGCGTCGTGCTCATCGTGTTGCCGGTCAAATCGAATCGGGTATTGTCTGGGTGAATACGTGGTATTTACGCGACTTACGAACGCCATTTGGTGGCATGAAGCATAGCGGTATTGGACGTGAAGGCGGGGCGCATAGCTTCGAATTTTATTGTGAAGTGTCTAATATTACGATCAAATTGTAGGGGGAATTGGGAACATGATTGTTAATTTAATCGAATGGTCAAATAAATTATTATCCGCAGAACAAAATCAAAATGGCATTCAGCCGCTTACGCAATCACTAGAAAATTTAACTGTGAAAGATGCGTATTTAATTCAACTTGAAACGATAAATGAAAAAGTGGCACAAGGGCATCGCATTACAGGTAAAAAAATTGGGCTTACTTCTAAAGCGATGCAAAATTTATTGAACGTAGATGAGCCGGATTATGGGCATTTACTTTCGAATATGGAAATCAAAGATGGTACGACTTTACGTAGTGATTATTTAAAACCACGGGTAGAGGCGGAAGTTGCTTTCTTTTTAAAAGCGCCTTTAAAAGGACCAAATGTAACGGTTGCGCAAGTAATTGAAGCGACGGATTACATAGTTGGGAGCCTTGAAATTGTGGATAGTCGTATTGAAAATTGGAAAATTAAGCTTTTAGATACGATTGCGGACAATGCATCTTCGGCGAAATATGTTTTAGGGGATGTAAAACGCAATGCTGCACAAGTCGATTTACCAGCTATTGAAATGGATTTTTATAAAAATGGTACGAAGGTGAATGCGGGGAAAGGCGAGGATGTATTAGGAAATCCGGCAGCCTGTGTTGCTTGGCTAGTGAATCGCCTTGCTGATTTTAATATCGGGATTGAAGCAGGAGAAGTCGTATTATCCGGCGCTTTATCCGCGGCACTCGATGCGGAAGTTGGCGATGTTTTTGTAGCTGATTTTGGCGAATTATTAGGCAAGGTAAAAGTGGAATTTAAATAAAGGGTGGTACAAAAATGGAAAAAATTAAAGTAGGCATTATCGGTTCAGGGAACATCGGAACAGATTTAATGATGAAAATCCAAAGATCACCGTATTTAGAAATGTCCGTTTTAATTGGAATTGACCCGCAATCAGAAGGGTTGAAACTTGCACAGGAAGCGGGCGTTGAAACCATTTCAACTGGAATTGAAGGTTTTCTTGAAAATCCAGAACGCGCAAAAATTTTGTTTGATGCGACATCAGCAAAGGCGCATCAACACCATGTAAATGTTGTGAAGGGATTGGGCATCCGTATTGTGGATTTAACACCAGCTGCAATTGGTCCATTCGTTGCGCCGACCGTTAATTTAACGGAACATCTCGAAAAAGAGGTTGTCAATATGATTACTTGTGGTGGGCAAGCGACGATTCCAATTGTCCATGCGATTAATTCAGTCCAGCCAGTCGATTATGCAGAAATCATTGCCACAATTGCCTCGAAAAGCGCAGGACCAGGAACGCGTGCTAATATTGACGAATTTACACAAACAACAGCGCGTGCCATTGAGCAAGTCGGCGGTGCGAAAATAGGGAAGGCCATTATTATTTTGAATCCAGCCGAGCCGCCACTACTTATGCGCGATACGATCATGTGTTTATTAAAAGAGGACGGGGATGCGGAAGCCATTTCAGCTGCTGTACGAGACATGGTAAGCAAAGTAAATGACTTTGTACCAGGCTATCGTTTGAAAATTGACCCGCTCATTGAAGGGAAGAAAGTAACGGTATTCCTTGAAGTAGAAGGGCTTGGTGATTATTTGCCAATTTACGCAGGCAATTTAGATATTATGACAGCTGCTGCACTAAAGGTAGCAGAGGAGATTGCGAAATCGATGCTGGAAAGGGCTGAAGTTCAATGAAACCAATATACATTACAGAAGTAGCACTGCGTGATGGTAGCCATGTTGTTGGGCATCAGTTTACTTTCGAGCAAGTACGTAAAGTAACACAAGGACTGAGCAAGGCAAGAGTGCCCTACATTGAAGTCACGCATGGCGATGGGTTAGGTGGATCGTCTTTACAGTACGGATTTTCAAAAGAATACGATGTTGAATTAGTTAAAGAGGCGGCGGAAGTAGCGGGGGATTCGATTGTTACGGTGCTATTAATTCCTGGAATTGGGACGATTGAAGATTTAAAACTGGCGTATGATGCAGGTGCGCGCGCGGTTCGTGTAGCGACACATGTAACAGAGGCTGATGTCTCAAAGCAACATATTGAAACAGCGAAAAATTTAGGGATGGAAGTGTTTGGCTTCCTTATGATGGCTCATTCAGCACCACCGGAGACAGTTTTACAACAAGCATTATTAATGGAGTCTTACGGTGCAGATGGTGTGTACGTAACGGATTCGGCAGGTGCGATGCTGCCATCAGATGTACGGGATCGCATTCGTTTATTGCGCGAAAATTTACAAGTTGAAGTGGGCTTCCATGCACATAATAACTTGAGTTTAGCCGTTGCGAATACGCTTGTAGCAATTGAAGAAGGTGCGACGCGTATTGATGGCAGTATTTGCTGTTTAGGCGCAGGTGCTGGTAATACGCAAACCGAAGTATTAGTGGCGATATTGCAACGTATGGGCATTGAAACGGGGATTGATTTATATCAAATGCTCGATTTAGCCGATTATGTGCGCAACGAAATTTTGCCGCAACCACAAGATATTACGTCGGGTAGCTTGGTAATGGGCTATGCGGGCGTGTATTCGAGCTTTTTACGTCATGCAAATCTCGCGGCGGAAAAAGTAGGAATTGATGCACGTGATATTTTAGTAGAGCTAGGAAAATTAAATGTTGTTGGTGGTCAGGAAGATACCATTATCGAAGTAGCACAAAAACTAGCGAAGGATAAGGTTGGTGGCAAGCGATGACTTTATTTAACTATGCTTCACAAGTTGCGATAGCGCAAAAAACGAAGCAAGCAATCGAAAAAATTACGATTTCAAAGCCCGATTTAACAGTCGAGCAAGCATACGAAATTCAAAAAATTAGTATCGAGCAAACGTTAACGGCAGCCAACCGTTTCATTGGCTGGAAAATGGGGTTAACGAGTGTAGCAAAGCAGCAACAAGTAGGTGTAAATTCACCTATTTATGGTCGTTTAACATCTTCAATGAATTTAACAAAAAATGAACTAACGGCTGCTGAATATATTCATCCACGTGTAGAAGCAGAGGTTGCTTTTGTTTTCAAAAAAGCATTGTTTGGCGCAAACTTAACGCCACTTGATGTATGGGATGCAGTAGAAAGTGTGTATTTAGCACTTGAAGTGATTGATAGCCGTTATCAAAACTTCTCTTTTACGTTGCCAGATGTCATTGCGGATAATGCTTCATCGACGAAAATTTTATTAAGTGCACAAGCATTTTCACCGTATGCACTGGATTGGTCTGCGGTTGAAGTCACACTAAAGCAGAATGGTGAAGACAAGT
Source organism: Solibacillus cecembensis (assembly GCF_050272495.1). Lineage (NCBI taxonomy): Bacteria > Bacillati > Bacillota > Bacilli > Caryophanales > Caryophanaceae > Solibacillus > Solibacillus cecembensis. Next base: position 241,019 of record NZ_JBNNMF010000003.1, read on the forward strand.
TATTTGGACAAGGTGCAGCTGTACTTGGGCATCCAATTTATTCGGTCATTGAATTATTGACGATGTTAGCGCGAGAAGGACGTGGAATCTCACCTGGTCAACTTGTACTAACGGGTGGGATTACGGATGCAATTGCCGTGGAAGCGGGCGACGTCATTGAAGCGGATTACGGGGCGTTAGGTAAGCTGACGCTGAATGTGAAATAGAGGTGTAAATTTTCGATGCCTATTGTACAAATCCAACTACTAGAAGGACGTACAGATGAACAAAAGGAAAACATTATTGTGAAAATAACGGAATCTCTTGTCGAAGCCGCGGAAGTGTCACCTGAACAAGTTCGAGTCATCATTACTGAAATTTCACCAAAGCATTGGGGAGTTGCAGGTAAATCCAAAAAATAATGATTTAAGAGGAGAGTCCATTGATGAAAAAATTATCGAAGTTCCTTCAAATCGGTTTATTGTTTTTAATGGTATTGGCATTAGTTGCATGTAGCTCAGATGATACAGATTCGACAGCGGAAAAACCAGATGAAGATGCAGGAGAAAAGGTCGAAACGTCGGTAGCAGGTGATGCCAGTACGGAATTAGATTTACCAACAAAAACATTTAAGCTCGCACATATTACAGCAACCGATCATATGTGGCATTTAGCTGCTGAAAAGTTCAATGAAGAATTACAAGCGCGCTCTGGCGGCAAAATGAAAGTGGAAATTTATCCAGCAAGTCAGTTAGGTACGGAAGCAGATATGGTACAGCAAGTGGAAGCTGGTTCGATTGACTTTGCGTTAATTACAGCAGCGTACTTAAGTGCTCGTACACCTGACTTAGCGGCCTGGTTTACACCTTATGCATTTAATTCATTACAAGATGCGTATGAAATGAGCCAAGGAGAACTTGGGAAGGAAATGTTAAAGCAAATTGAAGGTACGGGGTTAAAATCATTAGATTATTTATTCGCAGGTCAGCGTGTGATGATTACGAAAGACAAAGAAGTGACAAAGCCGAGCGATTTAAAAGGCTTAAAAATGCGTGTAACACCGTCTCCACCGCTGACATTCTTCTATCAATCAACAGGTGCAGCACCGGAAGCGTTACCGTTACCAGAAGTTTATTCTGCATTACAAACAGGGGTTATTGACGGGATGGATATGGACTTAGATGCGACGATTACAAATAAATATTCTGAAGTAGCAAAATATGCGACGGTAACAAATCACATGGTATGGCCATCGATCATTTTAACGAACGAAAAAGCCTTTAATGATTTGTCTGCGGATGCGCAAAAAATCATTACAGAATCATTAGTTGTCGCTTCAAAATATGCAGTAGATACACGTGCTTCACAAGAGGAAGATTTTAAAAAGCAATTGGCAGACCAAGGCATGACAGTGACGGAATTAGGGGCAGATGTATACGCAGAGGAAATTCAAAAATTCGATGCTGAATACAGTGCGAAATCCGATTTAATGAAACGCTTTATCGAAGCTGCACGTAACTAGTTTCTAGGGGGGATTTGAGTGGTACAATTATTGACTAAATTCAGTAATTTACTAACGAAGCTGGAAGAAATAATCATGACGATTTTGATGGGTGCTTTAGCAATATTGATGATTGTCGCGGTTTGTTTTCGTTACTTCCTAAAAGATCCAATCCCTTGGGCCGGTGAAGTTTCTATTTTCTTATTGATTTGGACATCTTTTATTGGTGGGAGCTGGGGCCTGAAATATGGCACCCAGGCTTCTGTTACTTTTCTTTATGATGCGATTTCAGACAATAAGAAAAGGTGGCTACGCAGTGCGCAAGACTTAACGATGATTGTATTTTTAGGGATTTTAATTTATTACGCGATTAATTGGATGATGCTCCCCTCAATGCTTATTCAAAAATCAAGTGCGCTCCAAATTCCGATGTGGATTCCATATAGCGCTGTTCCAATAGGATTGATCTTTGCTTTTGTTCATATTTTGACTCGCTTTATCAACAATCTTGTGAATGGTGAGCCTGAAGTAGTAGAAAAAGTAGAAGGGGGCGTGAGTTAATATTACATTTTTAACAATCGCCATCTTCATTCTACTGTTAATTATGGGGATTCCTATTGCCATGGTTTTAGGTATTATAACGATTATTTATTTCTTATTAAATGGACAAGTGATGTTGCTCGATTCTACGCCACTGCGTATGTATTCGAGTCTTGAGAACTTTGGATTACTCGCGATTCCATTATTCATGTTAATGGGCGAAATTATGAATGAAGGTGGCATTACGACACGTCTCGTCCAATTTGCCCGCGTGCTCATTGGTCACTTTAAAGGTGGGCTTGCGTATGTAACCGTTGTGGCGAACATGTTCCTGGCATCTATTTTAGGTTCAGCCAATGCTCAAGCTGCGATGATGAGTAAAGTAATGGTGCCACAAATGGAAAAAGAGGGCTATAAACGTGAATTTGCAGCGTCGATTACATTAGCTTCTTCCATCATAGCGCCGATTATTCCACCAAGTATGATTTTTATTATTTATGGAACGCTTTCGAGTACGTCCATTGGGGCATTATTTATGGCCGGAATTGTGCCTGGTATTATTTATGGACTTGTATTTATTGGGGTTATTTCTTTTATGGGCTATAAGCAAAACTTTTCAAAAAGTGAACGTGCCACATTAAAAGTCATATTAAAAAGTACGTTTCAAGTACTTCCAGCATTATTAATTCCTATAACGGTTGTTGTGGGAATTTTAAAGGGGATTTTTACAGCGACAGAATCCGCAGCAGTTGCTTGTTTAATTGCAATTATCGTAGGGCTATTTTTCTATCGTGAATTAGATTTGAAGAAAATACCGAAAATGTTAATTAGTACAGTTACGAACACGGCAACTGTTACGTATTTGATTATTATGGCGAATATTTTTGGTTGGATGATTGCATTTGAACGCATTCCACAATTATTAGTAGATAGCATGTTAAGTATTACAGAAAGTCCTTGGGTATTTTTATTGCTTGTAAACATTGCATTACTTGTCGTCGGCATGCTTCTCGACGGCATTGCAGCACTCATTATTTTAGTGCCTGTATTAATGCCACTTGTAGTAGCACTAAATATAGATCCAGTGCACTTCGGGGTAATTATTTGTATTAATTTAACACTCGGATTATTAACACCACCAGTTGGGACGGGGTTATTTATCGTGTCTTCGATGGCGGATGTGAAGTTTGAGACGCTTGTGAAAAGCGTATTTCCATTCATCGTTATATCGTTCATTGTTTTATTATTCCTTACATATATACCGGACTTAGTGCTCTTTGTTCCGAAAATGTTAGGGATGTAGAAAGAGAGGGATTCTTATGAAAAAGTTGCTGCAACAGGGCAAAATAATGGTGCTACTCATACTTGTAGGTCAGTTTTTTACCGCGTTTGTTGGCAGAAGCTTAAGCCCTTTCATGGTGTATATTGGAGAAGATTTAGCGTTAACTAAAGTGCAGTTGGGTTTGTTTCCAACTGCACTTTTTATTGGTCAATTTTTAGCAACACTGCCGATTGGCTATTATGCGGATCGGGTGAATACAAGAAAATTAATGCTTGTGTTGATGAGCGTCGTTGCAAGTAGTTTTTTAGTTTTTGCGTGGATGGATAATTTTTACCTTGCGTTTATTTTTATTTTAATTGCAGGACTTGGTTATGGTGGGATGCATCCGGTAACGAATAAATTGCTTGTGTATGAATTTCCGCCGTCCAAACTGACAGTGCCAATGGGCGTGAAACAAATGTCGATTACACTTGCTTCGGCAGCTATTAGTATTTTACTTCTGCCGTTAGTTGTGTTTATTGGTTGGAGATGGGCGGTTACGTTGGCGGTGTTTGTGCTCGTCATTGTCTGTTTTATTAGCAGTTTTTACTTTAGCCGTTTACCGTGGAAAGAAAAGCCAGTTCAATCAACGGAGCCCCTTTGGACGCAGGTAAAACAATTAACCAAATCTAAAATGTTATTTTTCACAAATAGTTCGGCCTTTATTTTAATGGGAGTTCAAATAACTTTTAACACATATTTAATTTTATTTTTAATAGAAACAAAAGACTGGACGATTTACGTAGCGGGTCTTTGTTTAGCTTTATCGGAGTTATGTGGCGCGGCGGGGAGGGTTTCATGGGGCGTTATTAGCGACCGTCTTTTTGCTGGAAATCGGTGGCTTGTTTTGCTCGGGATTACACTCATTAGCACAGGTAGTTTGATGGGCCTTTACTTTAGTCAATCTACTATTTTAATTATCATTTTCATCGCGTTCGTTGGCTTCGCATTGTCAGGCTTTAATGGCATTTGGATGATGCTTGCAGTGGAAAGTGTCGATCGTTCTTTAAGTGGATTCGCGAGCGGCTATAGTGTAACCGTTGCCTCAATTGGTGTGTTTTTAATTCCGCCATTTTTCGGCTATTTTGTAGAACAGGGGGGCTATTTATTCGCAAGCCTTTTTGTGATGAGCTTATTTTTCCTTTGTGCATGTCTAATGATTTACGCGATGAGGCTTTTTAAAGCGGCATAAGGAGCTTTTCAATGTATACAAGCGCAAACTTTGTTACAGTAGTTAATGATTATGTCATACTCAAAATGGGGAAATGCAATGTCTACTATTATTAATTTTCTTCAATATAAAAATGAACAGCTTGAAAGACAGCTCGAAAAAATATTCCAACGAGGAAACTCTCCGCATGATCAATTAGATGCATTATTACAAAACAAGGACTTGCAGCTAGAGGATCATAAGTTGTTTTTGGCGTTTCTTGCTTATTTAGAAGAAAAGCAGCTGGACGCGCAACTTGTTTTTAAAGATGTGTTAAAGCTACCAAAACATCATTTTGAAGCGAAATACGCAATGAAATGGTCACAAGTAATAAAGTTAAGTGTCACATTTCTTACAATTTTGCGTACAAATGACCCACAAGGCTATAAACAATTCGTCGACTAAGCTTGTCGGAACATAGAGACATTCGCTATAATGGTAAAATGAGTGAACAAGATAGAAAGGGGCTATTTGTCGATGAACGAAGAACAACGACTAGCCAGTCAACAAGTAAAGCAACCACAACAAGAAAAAGACTATAGTAAATATTTCGAGAAAGTGTTTACAGCTCCTTCATTAAAAGATGCTAAAAAACGTGGGAAAGAAGAAGTGAAGTACCACAAAGATTTTGATATTGAAGAGAAGTTTTTACATATGGGAGAAGGGCGTAAATTTTACATCCGCACATATGGCTGTCAAATGAATGAACATGATACAGAAGTAATGGCGGGTATTTTCATGCAGCTTGGCTACACATCTACTGAATTAATCGAAGAAGCGGATGTTGTGCTTTTAAACACATGTGCGATTCGTGAAGGTGCGGAAAATAAAGTATTTGGTGAGCTCGGCTTCTTGCTTAAATATAAACGACAAAATCCAGAAATGTTAATCGGTGTTTGTGGGTGTATGTCACAAGAAGAATCAGTTGTTAATCGCATTTTAAAGCAGTACCAACATGTCGATATGGTTTTCGGTACACATAATATTCACCGTTTACCACATATTTTAAACGAAGCATACATGTCTAAAGAAATGGTCGTAGAAGTTTGGTCAAAAGAAGGCGATGTTATTGAAAACCTTCCGAAAAAACGTCTTGGTTCGATCAAAGCTTGGGTTAACATCATGTACGGCTGTGACAAATTTTGTACATACTGCATTGTGCCGTATACGCGCGGTAAGGAACGTTCTCGTCGACCAGAAGAGATTATTCAAGAAGTGCGTGAACTGGCAGCGCAAGGTTACAAAGAAATTATGTTACTTGGCCAAAACGTAAACGCTTACGGGAAAGATTTTGAAGATATCGAGTATCGTTTAGGCGATTTGATGGATGCGATTCGAACAATCGATATTCCGCGTATTCGTTTTACGACGAGTCACCCGCGCGACTTTGATGATCATTTAATCGAAGTACTCGCTAAAGGTGGCAATTTGGTTGAACATATCCATTTACCTGTTCAATCAGGCTCGAATGAAATTTTGAAAATTATGGCGCGAAAATATACGCGTGAGCATTTCCTACAATTAGTAGACAAAATTAAAACAGCGATACCAGACGTAACTTTAACGACAGATATTATCGTTGGTTACCCAAATGAAACAGAAGAGCAATTCCAAGAAACACTTGATTTGTATCGTGAAGTAGGCTTTGAAATGGCGTTTACGTATATTTATTCGCCACGTGAAGGAACGCCTGCTGCTAAAATGACGGATAATGTACCAGATGAAGTGAAAAAAGAACGTTTACACCGTCTAAATCATGTCGTTGCTGAATTTTCGGCAAAGGCATTAAAACAATTAGAAGGACAAATTGTGGAAGTGCTTGTAGAAGGTAGTAGTAAACGACGTGATGACGTACTTGCAGGCTATACACGCAAAAATCGATTAGTTAACTTCAAAGCAGATCCGAAATACATCGGTCAACGTGTGTTAGTAAAAGTAACAGAAGCAAAAAGTCATTCATTATTAGGTGAATTTGTGGAAGAAGTAAAAGAAAAGGCGGAATTAATCAAATGACAACATTATATTCAAAAGACGATATCGTCGTAAAAGCAAAAGAAATCGCACATATGATTGCCAACACAGAAGAAGTAGAATTTTTCAAAAAGGCAGAAGAGCAAATTAACGAAAACCAATTTGTTCGTGAAAAAATCGCGTCATTAAAAACGCTTCAAAAACAAGTAGTGAACTTCCAGCACTTAGGGAAAGAAAAAGCGGTAAAAATGATTGAAGGTAAAATTGCGGGAATTGAAGAGGAAATTGATGCACTTCCAGTTGTTCAACAATTTAAACAATCACAAACAGATGTGAATGAGTTATTGCAACTTGTGTCAAATGCGATTGCTAATAATGTAACAAATGAAGTGATTGAAAATACAGGCGGAGATCTTTTAAAAGGTGAAACAGGCTCAAAAGTGCGAAACAGTGTACCAGGATCTTGTTCATAATAAAGAACGAAAAAAAACAGCTCTCAAGGGGGCTGTTTTTTTGTTCTTGAATTAGCTTTAATTACTCGATGGAGAGTAAGTGAAATGATTATTTCGAAAAAATGTTAAAAAATGTATACCAATTTATCGTATTTACTTGTAAAATTTGCTATAATTCTTAAATAGTGGAGCCTATTAGGAAGGAATAACGGAAATGTACAAATATTACAATCAAAACTTCGACAAAGATGAGATGTTTTTTTGGTTGTGTCAAATGGCGAGGCAATTTGAGTCAGCTGTAGTAATAATCAATCCAGCTAAAGGCAACGTAATTGAATTTGTGAATCACGTCTTTACACATATGACAGAATACAGCGAGTCAGAATTAATTGGTGAAAAATTAAATATTTTACATGGTCCATTAACAGATATCCTGAATGAAGATGCGATTCAAGAATGTATAGTAAATGGTCAACCGTTTACAACATCGTCTTTCCATTATCGGAAAGATGGTTCTACATTTTGGAATGAAGTGAGTATTTTACCTTTAAAGAATCTCAATGGCGAGTTTCAGTACTGTCTTTTAATGATGAAGGACGTTACCTATGCCACGAAATTAGATTCACTTCTTGAGCTAGAAAGAAATATTTATTTTAAATTAGAAAATGGCTATCCACTAGCAAATGTTTTAGGTGAAATTTGTAATCATGTAGAAAATACTTTTAGAAATCAATGTCACTGTACTATTGTTTTAATTGATGAAAAGAGAAAAGTAACAGGCGTTTATGGAGGGGCTACAAAAACTTTTGAAATTTCAGAGTATCAAGCTTTTTTTATAGACAAGAATAATCGTAATTTTTCATTAAGTTTAGATAGAAACGCGACATTTATTAAAAATATAAAAAAAACGATTTATTATGAACAATATAAAGCTTTAATTGATAAAGAAAATATCGTTTCACTTTGGAGTCAGCCGATTTTCAATAAGGAAGAGGGACTTATTGGTTATTTTTCGATTTATTTTGAGGAAGAGATGGAACCACAGGCAACTGATTATAAATTTATTAATACGAATGTTGCCCCGATTGTTACGCTGGCGGTCAAATATTACAATCAAAAAAGTGCAATTCATTCACTCGCATTCTTTGATTCTGAAACAGGCTTAAGCAATTTTGAAGGATTTAAAAATAAAATGCAAACAGAATGGGAAGCAGATTTGGGAGATAGTTATTTATATATTATTGAGCCGAGTGAATATCAAAAAATTGTCGATTTATATGGTCGGCAAGGTGGCGATAAAATATTATTGAAAATGGCAAAACGCATACAAAATATTTTTGCAGAACATAAATTATTCATTGCGCGCTATACAAACTCTGCAATTATTATTGCTTCGCAGCTTAAAATTAGTGACTTACAATTTACACAAGCTGAAATGGATCATTTATTATTTGAGCCGTATTGCATTAACAATAAAGATGTGTATATTACATTAAAAGTAGGGACGTCAAAAATTTGCCAAGAGACACCAATTAATCAAGCTATTCGCCAAGCGGATACGGCATTGTCTATCGCATTGAAAAGCGTAGGCACGGTTATTAAAAAGTTTGATGCAGAACAAGTAGAATCCGTAGCAAATGAAATGAACGTTTTGGCGAATATTGCAAAAGGGTTGATGAAAGATGAATTTATGCCAATGCTTCAGCCGAAAGTGGATATAAAAACAGGTGAGATTAATAGCTTTGAAGCATTAGCACGTTGGATTTCACCTGAACTTGGTTTTGTTTCGCCAGCGTTATTTATCCCTGTAGCAGAAAATACAGGAAATATTTCTAAAATAGATCGTGCGATTTTTAAGAAGGTTTTACAATGGCAAAAGCATCGAAAAGAAACCAACTTACCAATGTACCAAGTATCTGTAAATATTTCACCAAATCATTTTTATCACCCGGCATTCGTAGAAAATGTTATGGAGTTAATTGAAAAATACGGCGTGGAAACGAAGTATATTAAATTTGAAATTACGGAAAGTATCGAGTTAGATAATGTGATGCGGGCGAAGAAAATTATTAATGATTTGATGAAATATGGCATTGCAACGTCTATTGATGACTTTGGAATAGGTTATTCTTCATTAAGTTATTTGCAGGAGCTTCCATTTGAAGAGATTAAAATCGATAAAAGTTTTGTCGATAATTTAACCGATCCACGTATGCATGCAGTCATTAAAACGATTATTCATCTTTCTAGAAATTTAAATATGCGTTGTGTTGCTGAAGGTATTGAAACGGAAGCGCAGCATAAAGAACTTCTACAACTCGGCTGCAACAGTGGTCAAGGCTATTATTACTTTAAACCAATGCCGCTTCATGAAGTCGATGAGTTATTACAAAAGAATACGCAAACTCAATTTTAAGTAAAAAGCAGCTTTCCTTTTTTGAAAGGAGGCTGCTTTTTGTATGTAAACCTTCTATAGAAACACAGTGATAAAAGAGGAGTCCAGATGATTTTTTTCATTCCAACAGGATTATTTCACCCTTTAGGCAACAGCCGCATACACTATTTCGAGTAGTTAAGAAAGGGGAGATTTTCGGTGAAACGTTTACGTCAAATTGTGACGAAAGCCGTGATTGCCAAAGGGAAGAAGCGTACGGAATGTTGCGAAACGCTCTGCCCACCGAATGCGCCGACAAGTATTCTCGGCTGTTGGGTTATTAATCATCATTATACAGCAAAACGTATTGGGAAGTATGTGGAGGTTTCAGGGAAGTTTGATGTGAATGTTTGGTATGCGTATCATAATCATTCAAAAACGGCCGTATTTACTGAAACAGTTTCATATAAAGATCGTATTAAGTTAACATTCCGTGACAATGATTGTAAAGATTCAGATGAAGTGAAAGTTTGTGTATTACAAGCACCAAACTGTATTGAAGCGGTCATTACAAAGCATGGGGATAAAATTAATGTGAAGATTGAACGTGAATTTTTAGTGGAGATTATTGGAGAGACGACGGTTGTCATTAGCGTCCACCCATTAGATTGTGAAGAAGACTGGACGTATGATGAAAGCTCGAATCAATCATGTTCTTCTAGTTCATCTTCATCGTCATCTTCCTGTTCATCTTCAAGCTCGCCCGATTATCCATGTGAATCGTCCTCGTCATCCTCATCGTCCTGTTAAAAGGATGATTCGAAATGGAATTAGCGCGAACATCTTGCTCAAAGCTTATTATTAGCTTGAGCTTTTTTGTTGTGTGAAGAAGGAAAATTATTTCGCTAGTGGTATAATAACAAATACAAGTTTATCTACGTTCAAGTAGTACTAAATTACGTAATGAACGTAATACTACCGAGGCATAATTGATTAAGTGAGGGAAATTAAGAATGACAACATATACACCAATGATGATCCAATATTTAGATGTAAAAAAGGACTATCAAGATGCCTTCGTATTTTACCGATTAGGCGACTTTTATGAATTATTTTTTGATGATGCGGTAAAAGCATCACAGCTCCTAGAAATTACGTTAACAGCACGCGCAGGCAATACCGACAACCCGATTCCGATGTGTGGGGTGCCTCATCATGCTGCAAAAGGTTATATTGAAACACTTGTAGCAAAAGGATTTAAAGTCGCGATTTGTGAGCAAACGGAAGATCCAAAACACGCAAAAGGTGTTGTCAAACGTGAAGTAGTACAGCTTGTGACACCTGGAACGATTATGGAAGGTAAAGCACTTGATGGCAAAACGAATCATTTTATCGCAGCTGCTGAAAGTCTATCTGACAACGAAATGGCGATTGCTTATTTAGATATTTCAACGGGTGAGGCAAATGTGTCGTTGATTGAAGGGCAAGCGAAAGAATTAATTCAACAGCTTCAAGCTTATGCCATCAAAGAAGTCATTGTTACAGAGCAATTACAACTAAAAATCGCGGATTATGCGATGAATGCGGGTATTGTCGTATCACTTGAAGAGCAGGAAATGGATGAGGGACGTGCCGTGCAATATGTACAAAATATTCCGAGTGCCCTACAAGTGGTCGCGAAACGATTATTGCAGTATGCAGAGCGAACTCAAATGCGTTCTTTGTACCATATTCAAACATTTACTTATATAGAAGAAAAAACAACATTAAAAATTGATACGAATTCAAAACGTAATTTAGAGCTCATTCAATCGATCCGTGGCGGCGATTCGAAAGGGACACTCTTATGGCTTTTAGATGACACCGTAACTGCAATGGGCGGACGTAAATTAAAGCAATGGTTGCACCAGCCACTTGCCAATAAAGTGGCGATTGAAGCAAGACAAGAAGTTGTAACGGAATTACTGGAAGAGTTTTTTGTTCGTGAAGAATTACAGCAACTATTAAAAAATGTCTATGATTTAGAACGTTTAGCGGGGCGTGTTGCATTTGGCTCGGTAGGCGGTCGGGATTTGGCCCAACTGAGAGAATCATTACGCCAAGTGCCAGCCATTCAAGAAAAACTAATACAAAGTGGTCGAGCGCAATTAATTCGATTAGGGGAAAATTTTGATTTATGCGGGGATGTCGAGCAATTATTAACAGATGCCATTACGGATCACCCTCCGATTTCGATTAAAGAAGGGGACGTTATGCGAGATGGTTATAATGAACAGCTCGATCAATACCGTGATGCCTCTCGAAACGGCAAAGACTGGATTGCGCAATTAGAACAAAAAGAACGTGAATTAACCGGCATTAAAAACTTGAAAATCGGTTATAATCGCGTGTTTGGTTACTATATTGAAATAACGAAATCGCATTTAAGCAATACCGATTTAGCACGATTTGAACGCAAACAAACGTTAGCGAATGCGGAGCGTTTTATTACAGAAGAGTTAAAAGAAAAAGAGGCGCTTATTTTAAATGCAGAAGAGCAAAGTTTAGCGTTAGAATATGATTTATTCGTCGCTTTACGCGAACAGTTAAAAACGTATATTCCACGTGTACAAGCTTTAGCAGCACAAATTAGTGAGCTAGATGTGTATATGAGTTTTGCGAACGTAACGGATAAATATCGTTTTACGAAACCAGTATTTCATGATGGGCGTGCACTGAAAATTATCGAAGGGCGCCACCCGGTTGTAGAAAAAATGCTCAATAAACAAAGCTATGTGCCGAATGATTGTTTATTATCCGATGAAAAAAATATGATGCTCATTACGGGACCGAATATGTCGGGTAAAAGTACGTATATGCGCCAAGTAGCACTCATTGTTGTGCTTGCACAAATGGGCTGTTACGTACCGGCACAAGAGGCGGTGTTACCGATTACCGATCAAATCTTTACCCGAATTGGCGCGGCAGATGATTTAGCAGCTGGTCAATCGACGTTTATGGTGGAAATGATTGAATCACAGCATGCCATTACCCATGCAACGAAAAATAGTTTGATGCTTTTTGATGAAATTGGGCGCGGAACATCGACATATGACGGCATGAGTTTAGCGCAAGCGATGATGGAATATATTCATACGGAAATTGGAGCGAATACGTTATTTTCAACGCATTATCATGAGTTAACGGATTTAGAAACACAATTAGACCGTTTGCAAAATGTCCATGTCAGTGCGACGGAACAAGATGGACGCGTTGTATTTTTACACAAAGTGAAGTCGGGTGCAGCAGATAAAAGTTATGGTGTACACGTGGCAGAACTTGCTGAAATGCCGCAGCCGATTTTACAGCGGGCACGTGATTTATTAGCAGAATTTGAGGCGAAGGATGCTAGGCAGGGAGCGGTGAAAATCGAGGAACCGCCTGCATTTAAAGAACCGGTTCCCCAGCCACCTGTGCTTGCACAAATGGTTCAAGAGCCTGTGGAACAGCTAACATTATTCCAAATGACCGATGCCCCAGCGATTTCAGAAGCGGAACAACAAGTGCTCGAAGCCATTTCAAAATTAAATGTCATGGGTACTACACCGATGCAAGCAATGACTGTTTTATATGAGTGGCAACAAAAACTTTTAGAAAATAAATAAGGAGGCGTGCCGGATGGGGAAAATTCACATTATGGATGAATTATTATCCAATAAAATTGCGGCTGGGGAAGTAGTTGAACGCCCATCATCGGTCGTCAAAGAGCTGGTCGAAAATGCGATTGATGCGCATAGTACGTCAATCGAAATTTTCCTCGAAGAAGCGGGATTAAGTACGATTCAAGTCGTAGATAACGGCAGTGGAATGGACGAAGAAGATGCGCTCAAATCCTTTTCCCGTCATGCAACTTCCAAAATTGAGAAGGAACAAGATTTATTCCGCATTCGTACACTCGGGTTCCGCGGAGAGGCATTAGCATCGATTGCTTCTGTTTCGAAATTTACGCTGCGTACTTCGGATGGTGAGGGGGGTGTCCACCTTTATTTAGAAGGGGGGCGCTTGAAAGAACATAAACCTACTTCATTAAGAAAAGGGACAGATATTACAGTTGCGCAATTGTTTTTTAATACACCTGCGCGCTTGAAATATTTAAAAACGATTCAAACGGAGCTCGGGCATACGATTGATTTTATAAATCGTATTGCGCTCGGGTATCCAACTGTGGCGATTAAACTCGTTCATAATGGACAAACGCTATTACAAACAAATGGGCGCGGACAAGTGCAGCAAGTGTTAGCGGCAATTTACGGGACGCACAACGCGAAAAAAATGATTGCTTTTGAAGGGATAAATCAAGATTATAAAATTTATGGTTTTGCTTCCTTACCAGAGGTGACACGTGCTTCTAAAAACTATATGTCGTTATTTGTGAATGGTCGCTGGGTGAAGCATTTCGTTATTCAAAAAGCGATTACCGATGCTTATCATACGTATTTGCCGATTGAACGCTTTCCAATCGTGTTGCTTTATGTAGAAGGAGACCCGCAATTAACGGATGTCAACGTACACCCAGCGAAACATCAAGTACGGTTAAGTAAAGAGCCAGAATTGCTAAAATTAATTGAAGATACATTGCGTCAAACGATTCGCGATGTTATACGTGTGCCTGTTGCTGAGAAAAAAGAAAAACCTGTTCGTGTACCTGGCGAGCAAATGAATTTATGGAATCCATCAAAAACATCCGCCGCTACATTGGATGAAACGAAGATGGACGAATTAGTCGAGCGTTTAACAAATGAGCAACAATCGGTTGTTAAGGAACCATTTGCACCAGCTCCCTATTATGAGCGAGTGGAACAAACAAAACCTTTCGAAGCATTTGAAACGCAGCCAATTATACAGGAGCCTGTTTTACAAGTTGAACCGTTCCAACATGAAAAAATTGAGGAACAGCAGCCAGATTCACCGAAGCAACCGTTCCCGCAGTTAGAAATTGTTGGTCAGATTCATGGGACATATATTGTGGCGCAAATGGAGGACGGGTTTTATTTAATTGATCAACATGCGGCACAAGAACGGATTAAATATGAATATTTTAAAGAAAAGGTTGGAGAAGTGAACGCCAATGAGCGCCAAGCGTTACTCATGCCACTTACTTTCCATTATGCAGCAGACGAGGCGCTCAATTTAAAAGAATCGATGAGTGCGCTTGAAGAAGTCGGTGTGTTTTTAGAAGAGTTTGGGCATGCCTCGTTTGTCATTCGCGAATATCCAACATGGTTCCCGAAAGGTGAGGAACAAGAAGTGATTGAAGAGCTCATCGAACAAGTGTTAAAAACGAGGAAAACGGATATTAAGAAATTACGAGAAGACGCAGCCATAATGATGAGCTGTAAAAAATCGATTAAGGCCAACCATTTCCTTAATAAAGAGCAAATGGAGCGCTTAATAACAGATTTGCGAGCAGTAGAAAATCCATTTACTTGTCCGCATGGGCGACCGGTTTTAGTTCACTTTACAACGTATGAAGTTGAAAAAATGTTTAAACGCGTCATGTAAGCCAAAATGAAAGGGTGAAAAATGTTGGATAAAAATTCTTGTTATTTTCAAATGAGTGATGGGCATCAAGTATTTGTTACAACGTATATACCTGCTAAACAAGTGAGTGGCCATGTGCATATTTTGCACGGGATGGCGGAGCATTCAGCGCGTTATGAACACTTTGCGAAATTTTTGTGTGATGAAGGTTATTCCGTTTCGATGCACGATCATCGTGGACATGGCGCAACGGCGCAACAAAATGGACAATTCGGTTTTTTTGCTGAGAAGGATGGATTCGAGCGTGTTGTAAAGGATGTATTTGAAGTCATTGAATTGTTGCGACAACAGTTGGACATCAAATCGCTCACGTTATTTGGACATAGCATGGGCTCGTTTATTGCACGACGTTTTATTCAACAATATAGTTATTTGCTCGATCACGTCATTTTAAGTGGGACTGGTACAGTCAAACCACTTCATATAGCAGGCAATGTGTTAGCAAAGCAGCTTGTAAAAATGAAGGGTGCGAACGTGGAAAGTCCCTTGTTAGATAAATTAAGTTTTGGTAATTTTAATAACAAAATTCAAAATGCCAAAACGTCCTTTGATTGGCTTTCAACCGATGAGGAGCAAGTTCAAAAGTATATTCAGGATGAAAAATGTGGATTTATTGCCACGACACAGTTTTTCGTGGATTTAACTGATGGCTTATTAATGCTCAATAAAGTCAGTGAAAATTCAAGAATTCGCCCATCCTTACCGATTCTATTAGTAAGTGGAAGTGAGGACCCGGTGGGGGATGCTGGAAAAGGTGTCGTTCAAGTCGGGCAACAGCTTCAAGAGGCAGGAGTAGATCATGTAAAGGTGTATCTCTTTGAAGGGATGCGCCATGAAATTTTAAATGAACGCAACAAAAAATATTCTTATGAAATGATTTTACGGTGGTTAAAAGATGGAAAATAAGTTAGACGTAGTGGCGATTATTGGCCCTACCGCATCAGGAAAGACAGCACTTAGCATCCGTTTGGCTAAGGAAATGAACGGTGAAGTCATTAACGGTGATTCGATGCAAATTTATAAAAAAATGGACATTGGAACAGCAAAAATTACGGAACAGGAAATGGACGGTATCCCACACCATTTATTAAGCTTTAAAGAGCCAACAGACAGCTTTTCTGTGGCGGAATATCAGCAGCTTGTGCGAGAAAAAATGGCGGAAATCAGGTCACGCGGAAAATTGCCAATCATTGTTGGTGGAACGGGTTTATATGTCCAATCGGTGCTCTATGATTTTCAATTTACGAAGCAAGAAGTAAATGAAGAAGCGCGCAGTAAATATTACGAGGAACTAGCTCAGCTTGGTCCGGAAGTGATGCATCAAAAATTAGCACAAGTCGATGCAGCAGCAGCGGCGCAAATTCACCCGAATAATACGAGAAGAGTCATTCGTGCACTTGAAATGGCGGAATTAGCAGGCGTTTCTCGAGCGGAAGAGCAGTTTAATCGCGGAGATGTGCCACTGTACAATCATTTAATTATTGGCATGGATATGGACCGTGAAAAGCTGTATGAACGCATTAATTTACGTGTGGATCTCATGCTTGAAGCAGGTTTAGTAGAGGAAGTACGTGCGCTTTATGACGATGAAATTCGCGACGTTCAATCGATTAAAGCGATTGGTTATAAGGAATTGTATGCTTATTTAGATGGGCTGCTGACGTTAGAAGAAGCGACTGAACAAATTAAGCAAAACTCACGACGCTATGCAAAAAGACAATTAACCTATTTTAGAAATAAAATGGATGTGCAGTGGATTGGCAATGATTGGGACAAAGTGAAAACTTTTTTCTAATTCATGAAGGAAAGTATATTACTCATGCCGAATGTTTATTATGTAATGAATAAATAGAGAAGAGGGGTAATTTCATGAAACCGATTAATTTACAAGATACATTTTTAAATAGTTTACGAAAAAACAATATTTTTGTAACGGTCTTTTTACTGAACGGGTTCCAATTAAAAGGAATCATAAAATCATACGATAATTTTACAGTGTTATTAGATTCAGATGGTAAGCAACAATTGATTTATAAGCACGCTATTTCAACGTTTATCCCTGCAAAACCAGTGGCATTCGGACCCGACGAAGAATAAAAATTCGCAGTTTGTCGTTGTATCAATTATAATGACAGGTGACACTGAAGTATTGGGGGATTTTTTAAAATGAAAACATTAACAA
Source organism: Solibacillus cecembensis (assembly GCF_050272495.1). Taxonomy (NCBI): domain Bacteria; kingdom Bacillati; phylum Bacillota; class Bacilli; order Caryophanales; family Caryophanaceae; genus Solibacillus; species Solibacillus cecembensis. The sequence goes on from NZ_JBNNMF010000003.1 coordinate 258,129, forward strand.
CAGATGAGTTATTAAACTTACTAGATGCCAATGAAGATTTACATGTCATTGATGTACGCGAAGATTTTGAAGTGGAAGAAGGCATGATTCCAGGTGCAGTACATATTCCATTAGGCTCAATTCCAGACCGTACAGCAGAATTAGATGCATCAAAATCATATATTGTCGTATGCAAAGGTGGCGTGCGTAGTGCCAATGCATGTGAATATTTAGCAGCTCAAGGATTTGATGTAACGAACCTTGAAGGCGGTATGCTTGCGTATGAAGGCGAGTTAGAATTTAAATAATCGTTGAAAAAAGCACAATGGCGAATGAATGAAATCGCGATTGTGCTTTTTTTGTTAGATTATAAAGATTGAATTTTTCGACGCGGCAAATGCCAGCTGTATGTATAAGATAAAATACGCAATAATGCGATGATAAAAAAGAGTGTGAATAAAAAGAAATCTCCTGACAAAAGTTCAAGCCCGATAAACAGACCAGCACTCGCCGCCCAAACGCCGTATATTTCATGACGAAGAACAATCGGTTTTCTTCCAGCGAGTAAATCTCGAACAATTCCCCCTCCAGCGCCAGTTAAGACAGCTGCAACAATGACTGCACCTATCGGCAGATCGAGTGAAACCGCATGCATAGCCCCTTGAATAGCAAAAGCTGATAAACCAATAGCATCGGTAAAATTCCCCCAACGGTTCCAATGTTTAATTAAACGATTGGGAATAATAAAGAAAATCGTAATGGCGGCGAGCGCAATTTGGAACATCATCTCCTGGCTCCATAAAGTTGAAACGGGTAGCCCGATTAATATATTTCGAATCGCACCCCCACCAAATGCCGTAACAATCCCTAAAATATAAACACCAAAAAGGTCATATTCCTCCTCCATTGCGACAATTGCTCCAGATATGGCAAATGCAACGGTACCGATGACACTAAAAAACTCCCAAGCCAATGTGATCCCCCCATCAACATACTCATACTGAGAATAGCAGTAATTCAATATTCCGTCAAAATACGTGCGCAATCATGTATAATAGAAAGGATATTAAAAGTAAGAATGGAGATAGTTACAATGGCATTTCAACCGAAACTAACAGAGGAAACACTAACTCTTGCTACGCGCATAGAGGAAAAAGTGTTTGATTATCATAAAAAAGTGGACGAACAAGCATTTTTCAATCAGCAAAAGGTACTTTCGGCATTTCGCAATAATCAAGTAAGTGATTTCCACCTACATCCATCTAATGGCTATGGCTATGATGATGAAGGACGCGATAATTTAGAACGTGTATATGCAGAAGTATTTGGCGCGGAAGCTGCAATTGTCCGCCCGCAAATTATTTCAGGTACACATGCGATTACATTAAGTTTATTCGGTGTATTGCGTCCAGGAGATGAGCTTGTTTACATTACTGGCAAACCGTATGATACGCTGCAATCCATTGTTGATGGTGGTGACAAGGATACGGGCTCGCTGAAGGATTATAAAATTGGCTACTGTCATGTCGATTTAATTGATAATAAAGATATTGATTGGCAAGGTGTTCGTCAAGCGATCAATGAAAATACGAAGATGGTTGCGATTCAACGTTCAAAAGGATATGCAAGCCGCCCATCATTTACAATTGAAGCCATTCGCGAAATGGTTGTAAAAATTCGTGAAATTGCACCGCAAGCTATTATTTTTGTGGACAATTGTTACGGTGAATTTGTTGAAACATTGGAACCGACAGAAATCGGTGTAGATTTAATGGCAGGGTCTTTAATTAAAAATCCGGGTGGTGGTTTAGCTAAAATCGGTGGCTATATTGCTGGGCGCGCGGATTTAGTAGAAAAATGTGCATATCGCATGACGTCACCAGGAATTGGGGCAGAGGCAGGCGCGACATTAAATACATTAGCAGACTTTTATCAAGGCTTCTTCATGGCGCCGCATACCGTTGCACAAAGTTTAAAAGGTGCGATTTTTACAGCAGCAATGCTTGAGGAATTAGGCATGACAACGGCTCCACATTTTAGTCAACAGCGTACCGATTTAATTCAGTCTGTATCATTCCAAACAGCGGAGCAAATGGTAGCGTTTTGTCGAGAAATTCAAGCCGCTTCGCCAATTAATGCCCATTTCGCACCGGAACCTGCGTATATGCCAGGCTATGAAGATGATGTTATTATGGCGGCCGGTACATTTGTGCAAGGTTCGAGTATTGAGTTAACAGCTGATGGTCCGATTCGCCCGCCATACACAGCGTTTATTCAAGGTGGCTTAACGTATGAGCATGTAAAATACGCGATTTGTTTAGCTGTTCAAACGTTAAAATAATGTAGAGAAAAAAAGACCGATTTTTGCTAATTATTGCATGAATTTTCTACTTCGAAAAAACTCATGTTAGCTTTCCTTACACAGAATTGACAATGAATTTTCCATGTTTTAATATAAATCGTAAGTAAGGAGGATGAATGTATGTGAGTAGTGAAATACGGCGCACAATGCCGCTATTGTCGATGAGTATTGTGATGCAATTAACCGATTTAACAGCAAGGCAAATTCGCTACTATGAAGAACATCATTTAATTCAGCCTCACCGAACAGCAGGAAATCGACGCATGTTTTCATTAAACGACGTAGATCTATTATTAGAAATTAAAGACATACTTGAGCAAGGTGTGAACATGGCAGAAGTGAAAAGAGTGTTCGCAAAGAAAAATGAATCCGCAACAACTGCTGCCAAAAAGGAAATATCGGATTCAGAGCTTCGGGAAATTATGCGTGAAGAGAGGCGGCAAGCTAATCGCATGCAAAAAACGTCCATCCGTCAAGGGGATTTATCACGTTTCAATCATCGTTCAGCAAGAGATGCTAAACGATAATCAAAGCCCCGGCGGATGTCACAGATTTTAAGGGGAGTTTTTCGAGTAAACTCGAATAAAATCTGGACGCGATTCCGCCAAGGCAGAATTGATTTAGAAATTGATCACGTGTAAATTATAAAACACCGATTTTTCGGGGAAGAAACCAATTTAGGAGTGTGGAACATAGTGGGAAAATATACGAAGGACGATATTAAACGTCTCGTACAACAAGAAGAAGTAAAATTTATTCGTTTACAATTTACGGATATTTTAGGAACAATCAAAAATGTTGAAATTCCAGTAAGCCAATTAGATAAAGCATTAGATAATAAAATGATGTTTGATGGTTCTTCAATTGAAGGTTTCGTTCGTATCGAAGAGTCTGATATGTATTTATACCCTGATTATGATTCGTTTATGGTATTCCCATGGACTGCCGAAAAAGGCAAAGTAGCACGTTTCATCTGTGATATTTATAATCCAAATGGTACGCCTTTCGCAGGTGACCCACGTAACAACTTAAAGCGCGTACTAAAAGAAATGGAAGAAATGGGCTTCACGGATTTCAACTTAGGACCTGAGCCAGAATTCTTCTTATTCAAGTTAGATGCAAAAGGTGAGCCAACTTTAGAAGTAAATGACAACGGTGGTTATTTTGACTTAGCACCAACAGACTTAGGTGAAAACTGCCGTCGTGATATCGTATTAGAGCTTGAGGAAATGGGCTTTGAAATTGAAGCATCTCACCATGAAGTAGCACCAGGGCAACACGAGATTGACTTTAAATACGCAGATGCGATTACAGCATGTGATAACATTCAAACATTCAAGCTAGTTGTAAAAACAATTGCACGTAAACACGGTTTACATGCAACATTTATGCCAAAACCATTATTCGGTGAAGCAGGATCAGGTATGCACTTTAACGTTTCATTATTTAAAGGCAAAGTAAATGCGTTTTATGATGAATCTACAGAGCTTGGCTTATCTGAAAGTGCAATGCAATTCATGGCAGGTATTTTAAAGCACGTACAAGGATTTACAGCAATTACAAATCCAATTGTCAACTCGTATAAACGTTTAGTACCAGGCTATGAAGCACCTTGTTATGTAGCATGGTCAGCGCAAAACCGTTCGCCACTTATTCGTATTCCATCTTCTCGTGGTATATCAACGCGTGTTGAGGTGCGTTCAGTTGACCCGGCTGCAAATCCATATTTAGCGATGGCTGTTATTTTAGAAGCAGGTCTTGAAGGAATTCGTCAACAATTAACACCACCACCAGCAATCAACCGTAACATTTACGTGATGAGCGAAGAAGAGCGTCAAGCAAACGGTATTGATAACTTACCAGCAGCATTAGATGATGCTTTAGCGTTACTTGCAAAAGATAAAGTTGTACAAAAAGCATTAGGTCGTCACATTTATGCGAACTTCAAGGAAGCAAAAGAAATTGAGTTCGACATGTATCGCTCAACTGTTCACCAATGGGAACGCGACCAATATTTGAAGATGTACTAAGAAAAATGCGTTGGGGCGATTTGCTCCAACGTTTTTTTACTATGTAATGCCCACAAACACGGTAGCTTTTGTAAAAAAAATATCGCTTGTTTTAGAAATTGTAAAAAGGTAAGGGAATTACTTGTTTCCTGTCTGCTCGTTGATTACACTTAAAGTAGATAGAAAGAGGAGGTCATTTTGTTGAAAAAAAGTATTGCGATAGATATGGACCAAGTGTTGGCCGATTTTTATAAAAAGCTATGCGCTACATATAATGAAAACTTTGGCACAAGCTTTACAAATGAAGAATTTTTACTGACTACACAGCGTGATTTACCAAAAGAGGACGGCAAAAAATTATTTGAGCTTATAAATGAACCTGATTATTTCCGTGATTTAGAGTTGCTCGATCCAGATGCAATTGAGGTTATTAAAGAACTACAAGAGCATTACGAAATTTATATTGCAACTGCAGCGATGGATGTACCAGGTTCATTTAATGCGAAATATGATTGGTTGATGCAATATTTACCGTTTTTGAAAACGCAAAATATCGTCTTTTGTGGAAACAAGGCAGTTATACATACGGATTATTTAATAGATGATAGCCCAGAGCAATTAGTCGCGTTTAAAGGGACAGGTATTATGTATGCCATGCCTTATAATGCAACAGTTGAGGGTTTTGAGCGAGTGAATAATTGGCAGGATGTTCGATCGTATTTTATCGGGCGTTTGGATAGGTAAAGAAAAACGAGTGCTCGTGAGCGCTCGTTTTTTTGTGACGAGAAAATCTAAAGTGGAAAACTGGAAATTGCCAATTTATTAAGTTATTATTATAAAAACTGGAATTTGATAGTTAAAGAAGAAGTATAAACATATGTAATAGTTAACACTAAAACTGTTTTTATTAATATATTGCTAAGGGGAAAATTGGAGGGTTCGTTCGGTATGACAATTACTTTTACCATTGTTGCAGGTATTTTCGGCTTGGTATTCGGTTCTTTTTTCAATGTAGTCGGTTTGCGTATACCTAAAAAGGAGTCCATCATTTCACCCCCTTCCCATTGCACGAACTGTCAGCGTCAGCTAACAATAATCGACCTCATTCCTGTATTTTCGTATGTATTATTGCGCGGGAAATGTCGGGGCTGTGGCGTGCGTTTTTCGCCAATTTATATGATAACGGAGCTTTTGACAGGAGGGTTATTTGCCTTTGCCTTTTGGGAAATTGGATGGCAACCAGAGTTAGCAGTGGCCCTGTTATTTATATCGTTATTAATGATTATTAATGTTTCAGATATTGCGTATATGATCATTCCAGATAAAGTATTATTATTTTTCCTTCCATTTTTAATACTTGCACGCATTTTTGCATCACTCGAACCTTGGTGGGATAGTTTGTTAGGAGCAATTGTTGGCTTTGGTATTTTATTATTCATCGCGGTCGTGTCAAAAGGGGGCATGGGTGGGGGAGACATTAAATTGTTTTTCGTCATCGGACTTGTTCTCGGAACGGTTCAGACGTTGTTGACGCTATTTTTAGCAGCGGTCATCGGTATGTTTGTGGGAATTGTCATCTTAAAAATTCGTAATAAAGGAAGAAAGACGCCTGTTCCATTTGGCCCTTCTATTTCACTTGCTGCAATCATTGTCTATTTTTACGGCGAGCCCATATTACAGTGGTATGGATCGCTTTTTAATTTTTAAACATTCACACAAATTTGACTATTAATGGTATGCTACTAATATCAAATTTTGGGGAGGAAAATAATGAAACCTGTTATTGGGCTAACGATGCATCCTGTAGAAGGAAAGAAAGAGATTAATAATACATACATTCATGCGATTAAAAGAGCTGGAGGCACGCCTATTTGTTTGCCTGTTATTAACGAGGGAAATGTTGAGCAAATATTAGATATTGTGGACGGTGTTGTATCAATTGGTGGCTATGATGTGAATCCATTAATTTTTGGACAGGAACCCCATTATAAGCTCGGTGTTGTCATTGATGAACGCGATAAAAGCGATATACTCATTATGAAGCGCGCATTTGAACGGGAAATACCGATTTTAGGCATTTGTCGTGGTGAGCAAGTGATGAACGTAGCATTTGGTGGAACCTTATATCAAGATATTGATACGCAAGTGGAAAATGTATTGAAGCATACACAAGTATCCATGCGTCATGAAGTCACGCATACAGTGGAGCTTGAGCAATCGAAGCTACAGCAAATTATCGGGGCCTCCTCGATTTTAACGAATTCCTTCCATCATCAAGCTGTCGATGTAGTAGCTGATGGATTTATTGTCAATGCCCGTGCAAAAGATGGAGTCATTGAAGGGATTGAGCATCCAACGCATCCATATTGTATTGGTGTACAGTGGCATCCAGAAGGTCTTGAAAATGATGCTCCTTCTGAGAAACTATTTAAAAGCTTTATAGATGCATCGATAAAGAAACAATAGAAAAAGCCGCAAACGATTCAAACGTTTGCGGCATACTTGTTTTTAATGCACGTTGCGGTATAATCCAACAACTTTCCCAAGAATCGTTACTTGGTTTACGAGTATCGGATCCATCGAACTATTTTCAGGTTGTAAACGGAAATACGATTTTTCCTTATAGAAGCGCTTTACTGTTGCTTCATCATCTTCTGTCATAGCCACGACAATTTCCCCGTTATTTGCAGCAGAGCATTTTTTAACGATTACGTAATCGCCATTTAAAATACCAGCCTCAATCATAGATTCACCCATAATTTCGAGCATGAACAATTCATCCTCCGAAGAACCATATGTATCGGGTAGTGGAAAGTATTCCTGAATATCTTCAATGGCAGAAATAGGAAGTCCGGCCGTTACTTTGCCAATTAGTGGCACATGGATAACGCCTTGCTTTGGGATGGTTGGGTCTCCTTGCTCAAGAATTTCAATGGCACGTGGTTTTGTCGGATCTCGACGAATGAGCCCTTTACTTTCTAAACGAGCTAGATGTCCATGGACAGTTGAACTTGAAGCTAAACCAACAGCTTCACCGATTTCTCGGACAGAAGGTGGGTAGCCTTTTGTACGAACTTCATCTTTTATAAAAGCTAAAATGGCTTCTTGACGCTTCGAAATTTTTGTCAACACACTCACCTCTTTAATAAGTAGTTTTATTAAATTTAGTATATCAGTATGCGAACAAGAATGCAAACATAGGTTCTAAAAGGGGTTGACAAAAACGTATGTTCCTATTATTATAAGAACATATATTCCGAACGTACATTCTAAAGGGGCGATTTATTATGGGTAAAATGAAGTTAAATGGCTTTACAACAATGTTCTTCTTATTTTCATTTCTGTTTCTTGCATTTATTATAGCGAAAGACGAACAAATTACTTCATACGAACACATTACCATCGAACAAGGAGATACTTTATGGTCGTTAGCTGGGCAATATCGTGGTAAAATGGCAGAGCATGATTGGATTGTCACGGTAAAAAAGGAAAATGCATTGCGTGATGGGAAAATTATAAGTGGGCAGCTGTTATTAGTACCTATCGTAAAAAACTCCAAACATATCGTAGGGTTATCTGAATCACCAGAAATACATACTATTAAAGTAGCGAGTGAAACTAATGAATCAAAATAAAGCAGTCATTTATTGTCGTGTGAGTACCGACAAATCAACACAAGAGACGTCGTTAACACGACAGCAAGAAGAATTGACACAATATGCACGGTCACATGGCTATACAGAATGGCAAGTATTTCTCGATCAACAGAGTGGCTATGAGGTTGACCGAGATGGCTTACTCGACATGCTTGACTACATGAAGGCATTCGATATTAAAGCGCTATTTGTGCAAGACGAGACACGTTTAGGACGTGGCAATGCGCGGATGGCGGTACTACACCTTATTCAAAAACAGGAAGCGATGGTTTATTCGTTAAACGATGCGGGTCTATTAGCATTGAATGAAATGGATACGATGCTGCTTGAAATTTTAGCAGTCGTGGAAGAATACCAGCGCCGTATGCATAACGCTAAAATTCGACGTGGCATGCGCCGTGCCGTTGAAAATGGATATAAACCAGAAAATAATTTGAAAAACAGAGGCAATCAGGAAGGTAGAGAACGTAAAGAAGTACCAATTGAAGAAATTGTGAATTTACGTCAAAAAGGGCTCACTTTTTTAGAAATATCAAATACGTTAACAGGACTTGGTTATCAAGTAAGTAAGGCGACTGTCCATCGACGTTATATTGAACATATTGACAGACTTGAAGAGTAATCACTTGCACTTCGAGTCTTTTTTCATTAGCTAAAAGTAAGAGAATTACTTTAACTGGAATTTCTTGCATGAATATGGCGTAAATGTTGCACAGTAATTGCTAGCATTTATTAATTATGAATCCGACTAGCTGCATATAATTCAGTTAGGGAGGAATGAAGTATGACAAAAAAAATTAAGTTTTCCATTATTATTCCTGCACATAATGAAGAAAAGTATATTGGGAAATGTTTGGATTCAATCGTTGCGGCTTCAAAAGGATATACAAATCAAGTTGAGATTATCGTTGTATTAAATCGATGTACGGATAAAACCGAGGAAATTGCAAACTCATATCATTGTATTACATTGAGAAATGAAGATAAAAACTTGTCTAAAATTCGAAATGCGGGTGCTGCAATTGCAAATGGTGAAATAATAATTACGATAGATGCGGATACCCAAATGTCAGAGGACCTACTAACTAATGTAGAGCAATTATTAGCCTCCGGGAATTACATAGGCGGTGGTGCAAACGGGAAATTTGAAAGAATGTCTCTAGGTATTGTCGTTTCGGCGTTATTGCTCATTGTTCCTTTACTTTTCAAGTATGGAGCCATATCAGTAGGGATTTTTTGGTGCTACAAAAAAGACTTTATAGCAATCAATGGCTTTAATGAAAATATGCTTATGGCCGAAGACGCCGATTTTGCCAAACGGTTAAAAGATTATGGGAAAAGAAGTAGCAAAAAGTGGGGGACTATAAAAAATGGCATGACAACTTCATGTAGAAGGTTTGATACTTACGGAGATTGGGGATTATTGAAAAACCCAAAAGTCATACTAGCCTATTTAAATGGTTCGGATCAAAACTATGCAAATAAAACATATTATGATAACCAAGAAAGATAGAAGGATGATATGAATGGGCCATTTTCAAAATAGGTTAGACTATCTGTTAAACGTAAATAACATCTAGTAAGTAAAGTTTATCTATAAGCCATCTATTGCGAAGTTGAATAACTCAATATTTGTTGTAAAACATCATTCTACAACATTCTAATTTAAAATGTTAGCTAATACTAAGATAATTTACTTGCACTTCAACTCATTTTTTCATACCGTAGTATTATTGTGTATACATGTAAATTTGAAAGGTGAGAATAGAATGTTATCAAAACAAAAATTAGCTCGAATTAACGAATTATCGAAGTTGGCAAAAGAGGGCAAGCTAACAGAGGAGCAGGCGAAAGAACGCACGGCTTTAAGAAAAGAATATTTGGATATTTTCCGCTCAACAATGCGTGATACGATTGAGCATGTGAAAGTGGTAGATGAAGAAGGAAATGACGTAACACCAGAAAAATTAAAGCAAATTAAAGAGCAAAATAAATTCATCAATTAACATCATTTCAATTGATATGACATAATTATCATAAAGTATGACATATTTTATAAAACGTTAGGATAAAGGATTGTTTTCTTGTCCGTTTTTGTCTAAACTAAGTAGGAATAAATAACGCACGAGAAAGAAAGGATGTCACATAATGACACAACATATGGATCAGTTAGCAATTAATGCTATCCGTACACTATCAATCGACGCAATTGAAAAGGCAAACTCAGGTCACCCAGGACTTCCAATGGGCGCTGCACCAATGGCTTACACTTTATGGACAAAGCAATTACGCCATAATCCTTTAAATCCAAAATGGTATAACCGCGACCGTTTCGTATTATCAGCAGGTCATGGTTCAATGTTGTTATACAGCCTTTTACACTTAGGTGGATACGGCTTAGAAATGGAAGAGATTAAAAACTTCCGTCAATGGGGCTCATTAACGCCAGGACATCCTGAATACGGTCATACAATAGGTGTTGAAGCGACGACAGGTCCATTAGGTCAAGGGATTGCGATGACTGTTGGTATGGCAATGGCAGAACGTCATCTTGCAGCAACTTACAATAAACCAGGCCATGAAATTGTTGACCATTATACATTTGCACTTTGTGGCGATGGCGATTTAATGGAAGGTGTAGCTGCAGAGGCAATTTCACTTGCAGGGCACTTACAATTAGATAAATTGATTGTGTTATACGATTCAAATGATATTTCACTAGATGGTGATTTAGAAAAGTCATTCTCTGAAAACATCCAAAAACGATTCGAGTCATATAGCTGGAACTACTTAAAAGTACAAGATGGTACAGATGTAGCAGCACTAAATGCGGCAATCGAACAAGCAAAACAAAACACTGGTGGTCCAACGATTATCGAAGTAAAAACGGTAATTGGTTTTGGTTCTCCAAACAAATCGGGTAAAGCAGATTCACACGGTGCACCACTTGGTACAGACGAAGTGGTATTAACAAAAGCAGCATATGAGTGGGCGCATGAACCATTTGATGTACCTGCAGATGTGTATGACACATTTAATGCAGCAGCGGATGTACAAGGTGCACAACCAGAAGCGGCTTGGAATGAATTATTCGCGAGCTATAAAAATGAATATCCAGAGCTTGCACAACAATTTGTTAATGCAATGGAAAATAATTTACCAGAAGATTTCGCATCAGAATTACCTGTATATGAAGCGGGTAAATCAGTTGCAACACGTTCTTCTTCAGGTGATGCAATTAATGCGATCGCGAAAAACTTACCATCATTCTTCGGTGGTTCAGCTGACTTAGCAGGTTCAAACAAAACAACGATTAAAGGCGCTGGAGATTTCTTCGCAGAAACACCAGAAGGCCGCAATATTTGGTTTGGTGTACGTGAATTTGCAATGGGTGCTGCAATGAATGGTATGGCTTTACACGGTGGGGTCAATGTATTCGGTGGTACGTTCTTCGTATTCTCTGACTATGTACGTCCAGCAATTCGTTTATCTGCGTTAATGGGCTTACCAGTAACGTATGTATTTACACATGACTCAGTAGCAGTAGGAGAAGATGGTCCTACGCATGAGCCAGTTGAGCATTTAGCAGCTTTACGCGCGATGCCAAACTTATCAGTAATGCGTCCAGCAGATGCCAATGAATCGGCTGCAGCATGGAAATTAGCAGTATCAAGCGAATCAACACCAACTGTTTTAGTACTTTCTCGTCAAAACTTACCAGTATTAGATGCGTCATTAGAGACGGTTTATGACGGTGTTGATAAAGGTGCATACATCGTATCACCAGCAACAAAAGCAACAGCAGATGCGATTTTAATTGCAACGGGTTCAGAAGTAGGTTTAGCTGTAGAAGCGCAAAAAGCTCTTTTAGCAGAAGGAATTGATGCATCTGTTGTATCAATGCCAGCAATGGATCGCTTCGAAAAGCAATCAAAAGAATACAAAGAATCGGTTCTACCAAAAGCAATTACAAAACGTTTAGCAATTGAAATGGGTGCTTCATTCGGCTGGCACAAATATGTTGGCTTCGAAGGTGACGTACTTGCAATCGATCAATTCGGCGCATCTGCACCAGGCGAATTAGTAATTGAAAAATACGGATTTACAGTAGAAAATATCGTAGCAAAAGTAAAAGCACTATAATATTCTATCTTGAGCAGGTTGGTAAGATGAACTTGGGTGCAATTATGCCCTTGGAATAAATGATTAGATGCTTTATAAAAATGCCATTCGCATCCTTGCGAGTGGCATTTTTTTGAACGACGAACGTGCTTATATGAATGGACAATGGTACGATAGAACTTGAAAAAGCAACTTGAAGTAAGGAAGTGAATAGTTAAATGACAACAGATCCAATCCAAAAAGAAATTACAACATATATTGAGCAGCAACTTTACATGCTCACAAAAAATGCAGATGTTAAATCGTTCGAACAGGTAATTCAACAAAACGTAAACGACAAACGCCAATCTGCACGATCAACCGTGGATTTTTATGATCGTCTTATGTTAAATATTGCGTACTTTGTGGAAAATAAAGCGGCATGGGGAAAGCTGATTGATGAAACATACGGTGCGGGTCAAGTACCAAAAATCACTACAATTGAAAATGAATTAATGGCGCAGCAGATGCGGATTCGTCAGGATGTCGCTGAAAAAATGGAAGACTATACGAAAGCCTTTCATCAACAATATGAAGCGTTAAATGTGACGGATGAGGATGTCATTTATGATTATGCTTATGCATCGCTTGAGAACACGCTTCGTATCGATTTTATAACGCATATTACCGTGAATAACGCGACGATTTTAACTAACGGGAATATAGAAGAAACTTTAAAAATGATGGATGGCTATATTGCATATTATGCGGATCAATTCGTCAATCAAATGAAACTTACATAAAAAGGAGATAAACATGAACTCACCGTATATTTATAAACATGTAGCACCAAAAATAGAAGGGGACAAGCATCCAGCAATTTTCCTTCTGCACGGTTTAGGAAGCAATGAGCAGGATTTACTCCAATTAGTCGAATCCTTTACAACACAGTGTCATGTATTTAGCTTGCAAGGACCGATTGAACACCGTCCAGGGTATGCATTTTATACGTTTGAAGAAGAAGGAAAGCCAGAGCGTGCCGTATTTGATAAAGTGGTGAAAGTAACGGGAAATTTCATTCAAGAAGCAATCGAAGAATATAATTTAGATGCCAATCAAATTTATGTCGTAGGCTTCAACCAAGGGGCAGCCATTGCACAAGCTTTAGCGGTTGTTATGGGCAATGCAATTAAAGGAACAGCAACTCTTAGCGGTTATTTACCAGAATTTGTTGCACTCGAATATAGTAAAAAAACGATGGATCAATCTAAAATCTTCATTTCACATGGGGAATACGATTATGATTACCCACTTGTATGGGCAGAGCACAGCGCCGCATTTTTCAATGAATACGGCACGAATGTTACGTTTAAAACCTATCCAGTTGGTCATGGTGTAAACGAGCAAAATTTACAAGATTTAATTGCATTTTTAGCGGAAGATTTACCGACGAAATTAAATTAGTATAAAGAAACCATATGGATTAGATATAATGTGGGAAAAAGCTGTCTCAAAAGTCGTAGAAAATGACTTTTGATGACAGCTTTTAATTTTGTCTAAAACTAATAGATCGTTTGTAATTCGGGTAGTTGGTCAATTTTTTCTAAAGGCATCGGCTTGTAAAAATAATAACCTTGCCCGGCAGGACAGCCCATTGCTTTAAGCATGATTAGTTGCTCTTTTGTCTCGATTCCTTCTGCGATGGCGCGCATATAAATATTTTGTGCAAGCTGAATAATCGTTTGTACCACGGCATAAACACCTGGATCTTTCATCGAATTAATGAAGCTACGATCAATTTTAATTTCCGAAAAAGGCAAATGCGGTAAGTAACTCAATGAGGAGAAGCCTACGCCGAAATCATCTATCGAACTTTCAATACCAATTTTTTTTAGTTGCTGTAAAATCTCTTTTGCTTTTGTAAAGTCGCCAAGCTCAATACTTTCTGTCACTTCGAATCGGATGTATTTTGCAGGGACATCGAATTGTTGGAAAATGTGTTCAACTTCTGATAAAAAATGAACATCATAAAAGTAATCCGGTGAAATGTTAATGGCAATGGGATAAATTCTTTTCCCTTCGATGATACGTTTTTGTAACCATGCAAGGACGATTTTAAAGTTTAAAGAATCGATTTCTTTAATTTTCCCAGATTTTTCAGCGATTGGGATAAATATCGCTGGTGAAACATTGCCAAGTACATGCGAGTTCCAGCGTGATAATGCTTCAAATCCTTCAATTTCTAATGTATCAATATTAATTTTTGGTTGTAAATGAACGGTGAATTCTCCGTTTTGAATGCCGTAAACAAGCTGATTGAAAGTTTCCATTTCTTCTGCTAGTTTTTTATTACTATCTTCCTCGAAAAACGCGACATTCGTACCATTTATAGACCGTGCTTTTGTTAAGGCGATGTCTGCCTGATGGATGCAATCTTCCACTACGGATGTATTGTGAAAATAACTAATGCCAGTTTTTAATGTAATATAGTTACGCTTCCCATTATGCGTATAAGGGTCGATAGTTAAGGTTTGGATGCGTGATTGATAGGCATCCAGCTGTTGAAGGGATACTTTTTTAGCAATAATAATCGAATTAGAAAAGCGTGCAATAAATTCCTCGTCAGGAGTCGGATTTTGTTGAAGTCGTTCAACCATTTGGTGTAATAATTTATCCCCAGCTTTGCGCCCATATAAATCAACAAAATTATTAAACTCACTTGGATGGAGTAATGCGATAATCCCTTCATTGCCTGTATCAATCCATTGCTTTAACATAGTTTGAAAGTATTGCATATTAGGGAGATTTGTATCATTATCATAAAAAGCTAGTCTTCGTAATTCTAACTTTTGCTCCGCATAATTGACCGCTAATTGAATGAGTAAAGTTAATCGGTTTAAATAGTCTAAATCATCTTGCTTTAGTTCGGTATTGTCTTCATGTAGTAACGTCAAAACACCAAAAATTTGATATTGAGGTGTTAATATAGGTTTTGTCCATG
This sequence comes from Solibacillus cecembensis, assembly GCF_050272495.1. NCBI lineage: Bacteria > Bacillati > Bacillota > Bacilli > Caryophanales > Caryophanaceae > Solibacillus > Solibacillus cecembensis. The sequence continues at coordinate 273,237 of NZ_JBNNMF010000003.1, forward strand.
ACGTGTTCACTAAGTTGAGTCGATGTTCTTGAAATTGTTTTGTCACATTTTCAGGAAGGACGAGTTCGTTTATATAAACTGGCTGTGTATCGGAACAAATAGTAGGTGAAATTCTAGGGATTTCGAGTTGCTGAATAATATGTAATGGTAATGAATGGGAACCAACTGATTTTATTTCATTTTGATTTTCAATTAAATGAATCGTGCAATAAACATTTCGAATGTAATAATTTTCTATTTTTTCTGAAATTAACGTCAATATTGATTGTAAATTATCTCCGTTATCAATTTCTGCATACACCTCATGCTCAAGTTTCGATAGCATTTTATTGAGTGCTTGTGTTGTATGATCCTCGCACGTTAAAAGTAAATATTGAATGGTATCCTGTTGATCGCGAATCGGATGTACAATTATGTGGTTCCAAAAAGCAGAGCCATTTTCTTCGTAATGCAAAATAGTAAAATTATTAGATACACCTTTTGTTAAAGAATAAAGTAATTCATTATAAGTATCCAAATTTGTTTTTTGCCCATTAAAAACCGTGATATTTTGTCCAATTAATGCGTCGTTCCTATAGCCAGTAAGTTGAAAAAAATCATTATTTACATGTAGAATGGGTAAACTTTTTTCATGGAAGTCAAGGATTATAGTTCCTTTAGAGAGTTGGTCACTAAAACTTTTTAACCAAATCAATAGGTCATCCTGTGATAGCGGCATCATTGGATTTATTTGCACGAAAGTTCCCCCTTAAAAAATAGGTCGATTTATTAATAACAGTATAACAAATTTCCTATGAAGTTAAAATGTATTTGTGGGAGTTTGAGGGGTGGATGTATTTATTGGTAGTAAAGGACTATAGTTTAGTAAGTTTTATATACAAAAGGATGTCAAAAAAAGCCATCACTCACTTTATTCACATAAATGAGGATGGCTTTATACAGTTGTACTTATACTTGGCTTTGTTCTGTTAAGTATAGCTGGTAGAGTGCATGTAATGCGTCTTTGCCTTGTTGCGCCACAAGTTTTTCCTGAAGTAAATACATGCTAATCACGGTCTTTTCCTCGTTCAACACACCATCATCAAACGATAGAGTCACTTCAATAAGGCCATCTTCACGGAGCTGTTTCTTCATATCCTCATCAAAGTTGTATTCGGCAAAAAGGCCGTTATCTTTCCACGTACCTGTAATTTTTAATTCATTTTGTTCACCTTTTTTTTCATAATGCCACTGCACGTCACGTAGAATACTTTTGAAAAGGTCGTTCATTGTAAATGTTTGATTATCAATTTGCACTTCATAAGCGCGAACGGAATGAACATCTAAAGATATTGATGTCGCTGCTTCATTTGCTTTGGAGTTGATTCCAGCCGCCGCATTTTTTATGTCACCAATCGCTTGCGTACAGCCTGCTAATAATAAAGTGAAAAACAGCAGGCTGCAAATTGTAAGGGAATTTCGCATAACAATCCTCCATCGTTCTTATGTATATATTCATCTTACTAGAATCGATGCGCTGTAACAGGGTGAAATCATGCATGTTTGTGAACGATTTGTAACAGCGCGGCGTAATTGAATTTGTACCAATGGAGCTGTATTAAAAAATTGAATTACGGGTATGTTAGAACTAACAGCGAATCGCATAGAAATGGGCAGCACATCATCATCATTCCTACTAGAAAATGAGAGGGTTGATACAATGAGAATAAATGATGAAATGTTAGATAAACTGGGGACTTATTTTGTCTATCATGAAGTGTATAACCGTTATGGCATTACATTTGAAAGCTTCGTAGATCGTTGGTCAAGAGGAATTATTGATATTTAATACATGGGAAAGTTTGCGTGCAAGAAGATGATTATGGCTTTATCATTGCGCCTATTTTACGATAGCTGACAGGAAAGCGCCTCTATTAAGGGACGCTTTTCTTTTTGAATTGTAAAAGGAATGTGTTATTCATCTGTGAAATGAGCTTTGAGAATCATATATTATCGTAATTTTCATATATAGGAAATAAAGAGTTCTTTCTGTTGATAAACCACAACTGTTGTATACTACTCTAAAAACTTGTTGATGTTATATAACAACGTTGATATAGTGAGAATATTAAAATATATTAATAGGGGTGAGAGAATGATTACATTTTTAGTTTGTATTGTGCTGTTAATTGTTGGTTACTTTACGTATGGTAAGTTTGTAGAGAAAGTGTTTGGGGAGAAGGAGGAAAGACCTACTCCAGCGTATGTCAATGCAGATGGAGTGGATTATGTACCAATGTCTACACCTAAAAACTCGTTAATCCAGCTATTAAACATTGCAGGGACAGGTCCGGTTTTTGGTCCTATTGCAGGGGCGCTTTATGGTCCAGTTGCATTTGTTTGGATTGTGGTAGGCTGTATTTTTGCAGGAGCAGTACATGATTATTTAACAGGAATGATTTCCATTCGTAACAAAGGGGCACATTTACCAGAATTAGCGGCAAAGTTTTTAGGAAAGGTAATGAAGCACGTCGTCAATGTGTTTGCCCTATTATTATTACTTTTAGTCGGAACGGTGTTTGTATCGTCACCTGCTATGCTTATTCATACTTTAATAGATGGAAAGATTGCTTTAGGTATTATCGTAGCGGTTATTTTCATTTATTACATTTTGGCAACGTTATTACCGATTGATAAAATTATTGGTCGTTTATATCCGTTTTTTGGGGCGCTGTTAATTATTTCTGCTATAGGTATTGGGATTATGCTGGTTGTTACAGGTGCACCGATTCCTGAATTAACATTGCAAAATATGCATCCAGGTGCATTACCAGTTTTCCCACTGTTATTCTTTACAATTACATGTGGTGCATTATCTGGTTTCCATGCAACACAAACGCCGATTATTTCACGTACGACACAAAATGAAAAACAAGGTCGTAAAATTTTCTATGGCATGATGATTGCTGAAGGGATTATTGCGATGATTTGGGCAGCGGCATCTATGAGTCTATTTAATGGCTATGGCGGATTAAATGAGATGATGGCAGCAGGAGGTCCAGCATTAGTTGTAAACGAAATTTCATTAACGCTATTAGGTGCTGTTGGAGGAACATTGGCTGTGTTAGGTGTTGTTGTTTTACCTATTACATCGGGTGATACGGCATTCCGCGCGGCACGTATGATCATTGCGGATTACTTTAAGTTCCCGCAGATGAAAATTCTTAGCCGTATTTGGATTGCATTACCGTTATTTGCTCTGTCGTTTGCGTTAACAAAAATTGATTTTAATATTTTATGGCGCTATTTCTCATGGGCGAATGGTGTAACCGCTGCCATAGCTTTATGGGTAGGAGCGATGTATTTATTCTTAAAGCATAAAAATCATTGGATCTCAACAATTCCAGCAATCTTTATGACGAGCATGTGCTTTGTATATATTGTATATGAACCGAATATGGGCTTCGGTCAGTCATTAACGACTTCGTATATTGTCGGAGCGGTGCTTACTTTAATAGTTACAACAATCTTCTTTGTAGCGGCCTTTAAAAAGCGCGGTACAGAATTTGAGCTAGATATTGATGTTTCAAAATACACAGTAAAACAAAATAGTTAGTTCATAAATGAAGGGGCTGCCAGTTATATAGGTAGCTCCTCTTTTTACGAGAGTTTCAAATACATAGATTGAAAATAACAAGGAGTGTTGAATTATTATGAAAGCAAGGCAACATGGGATAAAAATAGGACAGCTAATGACTGGGAATAAAAATTGTATTACTGACGTTGCAGGTGTAAAGATAGGTCATGTCACATTAAATCATCTGATTAATGATAACGGTGATGCGGCTTGTACAGGCGTCACAGCGATTTTGCCACATGGTGGAAACTTATTTCGCCAAAAGGTAACAGCGGCAAGTTATGTATTGAATGGATTTGGAAAGACAACGGGGCTTGTGCAAGTGAATGAGCTTGGTGTAATCGAGTCACCGATTATGTTGACGAATACATTTGGGGTGCCTGCTGTAACACAAGGAACTCTCCAATATTTATTAAGTCAAAATGAAGAAATTGGCTTAACAACAGGTACGGTCAATACAGTTGTAGGGGAATGCAATGATAGTTATTTAAATTCCATTCGCCAGTTCCCTATCACGCCAGAACACGCGATTGAAGCGATAAAAAATGCTACGGAAGAAATGGCAGAAGAAGGAGCGGTTGGTGCAGGAAAAGGAATGATTTGCTTTGGCTATAAAGGGGGAATCGGTTCGTCTTCTCGTGTCGTTTCGCTGGAAGATAACGACCAAACCTATATAGTCGGTTGCCTTGTACTGAGTAATTTTGGAACGAGCAGTGAATTCATGAAAGAACGCTATATCAAAAATTCTACACAAGAAAACTCCACATTAGCACCTACTGATGGGTCGATTATTATCGTACTGGCAACGGATGCACCATTGAGTAGTCGACAGCTAACACGTGTGATAAAACGTTGTGGCATAGGGCTTGGTCGAACAGGAAGTCATTTTTCAAATGGCAGTGGTGATATTATCATTGGCTTTACAACGGCACATGAAATCCCACATCAAACGACCAATCATGTAGAATCTCGTACGCAAATTCGAGAGGATCATCCGATTATGAATCAATTATTTATGGCTGCAGCTGAAGCGACTGAAGATGCGATACTTAATTCATTAGCGCAGGCAACAACAACAGTTGGACGCCACGGTAATCAAGTTGAGCAATATATTTTTGAGTAGTTTAAGAGGCTTCCTTTGTTAAAGATAGTAAAAAGAGTATATTACTACCGAATTAATAATGGATTGAAGAAAAAACTTTCAAAATAATGATAGTTATGATATTTTTAGTTAAATAACTGAAAACTCTAAAACTTCTAAATATTAAACTCTGTATTTGTTTTCATAAGGAACGGGGTGTATAACGATTTTAGAAAAATTATTAAAACCTATTCAACATCGGGGCTCAGCTAATGAAAGACCGGTAATCAAGGAAACACGTGAGCCGCTAGTTGAGTTGAAGCCGATAAAAAGTCGTTTATTTATTCGGTCTAGCTATTATGAACAAAAAATTCCAAATAGTTTACAATCGATTTATTTACGCCAAGGTACTACTGAGCGATTGCATGAAGCATTAGCCAATTTACCAGAATCCTATAGTTTCATTGTGTATGATGGCTATCGACCTTTACAAGTTCAACAGTTTTTATTTGATCAAGTGCAGCAAGAAATTGCCTTGGTCAATCCTAGCTGGAGCGAAGAACAAGTTCAAAAAGAAACATTAAAATATGTGGCTTATCCAAGCATAGAGAAAGGCTACCCAGCACCCCATTTAACAGGAGGGGCTATTGATTTAACATTGGGTGATTCAGAGGGGAATCCACTCGATTTAGGGACAGATTTTGATGAAACGAACGCGAAATCGGCAACGGCTTATTTTGAGGAGCATGCTGATGAAAATCCAGAAGCGGTTAAAAATCGTAGAATGCTGTTTAACTGTATGACTTATGCAGGTTTTGAAAACTATTCAGAAGAATGGTGGCATTATGATTTTGGCAATGTGACGTGGGCAAGGAGAGCGCATGAACCGACAGCGTTTTACGGAGCCATCATTGCGACGATTGAAAAAAACGAATTAAAGGGGTATCGATACAAATGAAAGTATACATTAGTGCAGATATTGAAGGCATTACAGGTACGACCCATTGGAATGAAACCGAGTTAAATCATCCAGAGTATCACTATTTCCAAAAGCAAATGACAAAGGAAGTACTTGCTGCAATTGAAGGTGCAGTTGCAGGGGGAGCGACAGAAATTTTACTAAAAGATGCGCATGATTCAGCACGCAATATTCTTTTGGAGGAGTTACCTGAAAACGTCAAAATTATTCGTGGTTGGACTCAAGACCCGATGTGTATGGTCGCAGGGCTAGATGAAACATTTGATCGTGCCATTTTCATTGGGTATCACAGTGAGGGCGGTAGCGAGCACAATCCATTGGCACATACATTAAGCCTCATTGCGGATGTGAAAATTAATGGCCAATATGCAAGTGAATTTATGATTAATACATATGCGGCTGCGCTTTATAAAGTACCAGTTGCCTTCGTTAGCGGGGATCAGGCATTAACTGAGCATATAGCAAAGATAAACGACCAAATTGTCTCATATGCAACAAAGGTCGGAATTGGTTCGGCTACGATTAATGTGAGTCCACAAAAAGCATTAAAAGAGACAAAGGGCTTAATCGAACAAGCAATGCATGTGGAACGTGAAAAAATTCAAGTAACGCTTCCAGAGAAATTTGAACTGGAGCTTATTTATAAGGATCATATTAAAGCATATCGTAATTCATTTTATCCAGGGGCAAAATTTAAAGCACATAATACCGTTTTGTTTGAAACAACTGATTTTTATGAAGTACTACGCATTCTACAGTTTTTAACTTGATTCAGTGGGTAAAAGTCAGTTTAGTAGAAGTACCTCTCATCACACCATCGCAGTGGTAATCAAAAATATCACGCTGGTCGATTTATATGGGGCGAGTCTTTGTGTTGAAGATCCAGTTGAGGGATGACCGGTTTTTGAAGGGGGAAAACTTCAAATGACGGAGCAGCCAGGATTGGGGTTTTTAATAGAAAATTTGTAATGGTTATCAACTTACCAAGTGTTTTAAAAAGGGGAAATAGGGGGTTTTTGTGTGAGAAAGTATTTATTGTTTTTAACATGTATGTTTGTGCTTGTTTTAGCTGCTTGTAGTGATAAAACAGACTCAAGTACAGCAGGGGATTCAAACAAAGATTCAAAGCCAGTAGAGTATAAAACAGTTTATTCTGGTGAAATCAAAACGCTTAACTATTTAAAAACATCAGAAACAAATGAATTCGCAGTTGCAGCAAACTTAGTAGACGGACTTATCGAATATGATGAGTACGGCATTGTTAAACCAAGTCTTGCAGAAAGCTGGGAATCAAATGCGGATGCGACGGTTTGGACATTTAAACTTCGTGAAGGCGTAAAGTGGATGACACATGATGGTAAAGAATATGCCGATGTTGTCGCTCAAGATTTCGTAGACGGATTAAATTACGTTTTAGATGCAAAAAATGAATCATCTACATCTTGGATTGCCACAGTTGTTAAAAATGGTGATGCTTTTAATACAGGTGCAATAACAGATTTCTCTCAAGTAGGTGTAAAAGCACTAGATGATTACACACTTGAATATACATTAGAGGGGTCAACGCCTTATTTCTTATCTATGTTAAATTATGTATGTTTCTTCCCGGTTAATGGCGCATTTTTAGCTGAAAAAGGGGAAGGTTTTGGTACGACACGTGAAAACTTCCTATACAATGGCGGGTATATTTTAGACAAATTCGAGCCACAAAATGAGCGAGTATTAGTAAAAAATGAAGCGTATTGGGATAAAGATCAAATAAAAATTGACCGCATTCGATATAAGTACAATAAAGAAGCTGCGACTGTAGCACCAGAATTATTTTTACGTGGTGAAACTGATGCAACAAGTGTACCGACTTCAATTTTAGATCAATGGTTAAATGATGAGGACAAGAAAAACTTAGTGCGTCAAAATACAAACAATTTCTATACGTATTTCTATGCATTAAACTTCGACCCACAATATGATGCGGAGTTTGAGCCGGAAAACTGGAAAGTAGCAGTAAATAATAAAGATTTCCGTAAATCAATTTACCATGCGTTAGACCGTGTATCGGCGTTGTTAACGATGGAACCACACAATCCAAAAGATTTAGTATCAAATACAGTAACGCCAAAAAACTTCGTGGATGTTAATGGTGTGGACTATACACAATTAGAGCCATTAAAAGCGATTACAAATAATGATTCATTTAATGCAGATTTATCAGCGGAGTATAAAGAAAAAGCAATGGCAGCATTAGCTGGAAAAGCAACATTCCCAGTTAAAGTAGTTATGCCTTATAACTCAGGTATGCCAGAGTGGGCGAATCGTTCCCAAGTTATTGAGCAACAAGTGGAAAAATTATTAGGTACGGACTATGTAGACGTTGTCATTGAAGCAGGTCCAGCAACAGGCTTCTTAGGTGAAGTACGTCGCCCAGGTAAATTCTCAATCATCGAAGCAAACTGGGGTCCTGACTTTGCAGATCCATCTACTTACACAGATGCATTTACAGAGGGTGGCACATATAACAAGCCAGAGCTAGCGGAAGGTTACCAAGAAGCGAATGGTAAAAACACATACCAAAACTTAGTAGATGCAGCAAAAGTTGAAGTAGAACCTGCAAAACGTTTTGAATTATTTGCAAAAGCAGAAGCGTTTTTAATTGAAGAAGCATTCGTTATCCCATACGCAGTTGGTGGCGGTGGCTATGTTGCCTCTAAATTAAATCCATTCGAATCACAATACTCTCCGTTTGGTGTAACGATGGAGAAATTTAAAGGTCAAACACTCCTAGAAAAGCCAATGAGCAATGAAGAATTTAAATCAGCTAAAGAAGCATGGGAAAAAGAGCGTGCGGAAGCTTTAGCAAATGCTTCAAACTAAACACAATGAATGATTTCATTTCGTTGTAGGGACAGGAGATGACAGAAAAGATTTTTTCTGCATCTCTTTTCTTATTTCAGAGCATAAGTTGTGAAGAGAACCTGCAAAAAAATAGTCACTAGGAGGAGCTTACAATGCTGAAATACATAGGGAAAAGATTAGTGCAATCGATTTTCACACTATTTGTCATTATCACAATTGTTTTCTCTCTATTACGATTAATGCCTGAGGAAGGTTATTTAGGGGCAGCTGCTGAAAAAATGACCGAAGCGCAACAGGAAATTTATTTAACGAATTTAGGGTTAAGAGACCCGCTAATTGTGCAGTTAGGGAATTTTTATCAAGGTTTATTTCAAGGGGATTTAGGAAAGTCCATTACATATCGAACGGATGTGCCAGTAGTGGATATTATTCAAGATAAAATGATGTATTCGATTTTATTTGGATTAGGTGCAGTTGCGCTTTCTTTATTAGTTGGTGTGCCACTCGGTATTTTAATGGCCCAATTTAAAGGGCGCTGGCTGGATCGTTTAGGGACAGGTTACATCGTCTTCGTTGTGGCCGTACCAGCGATGGTGTATTTCCTGATGATTCAAATGTATGTTACGGGCTGGTTCGGCTGGCCGATGCTATTTGATGAGTACAATCCAATTAGTTTTATTTTACCGCTCATTTCTATGGCGCTTGGTCCGATTGCGTCTTATGCGATGTGGATGCGACGCTATATGGTGGATGAGTTAAATAAAGATTATATTAAACTAGCTCGTGCAAAAGGCGTGAAGGAACGTACAATTATGTTCCGTCACGTATTACGAAACGCTTTTATTCCGATGGCTCAATATTTGCCAGCAACTATTTTATTTACGATTACGGGCTCGATTTATATTGAATCACTGTATTCCATTCCAGGTATGGGTGGACTATTAGTAGATGCAATTCAGCGTCAGGATAATCAGGTTGTACAAGGGTTAGTCATCTTCTTTTCTTCACTAGGAATTATTGGCTTAATTTTAGGGGACCTTTTAATGGCTATTGTAGATCCACGAATTAAATTAGGGAAAGGAGACAGTGTACGCTAATGGGCTTATATACAAAAGAAATTCAGAATATTTCGGATAAATCAAATGAATCATTATTTGACTTTGCCGTAGCGGATGATTCAAAAGCAGAAGAAACGGCCTATTCCAATTATTCCTATTGGCGGTCAACATGGCGCTCTTTCCTAAAAAATAGAATAGCGGTCTTCTTATTATTTATGGTTGTCTTTATTATCGGATTTACGCTTATTCAGCCGTATTTACCAAGTCAAAAGTCACCAACTGAAATTTATATTAATCCAGATACAGGCATGCAGGACCGAAATGTAGCGCCGAATGGGGAGTATTGGTTTGGTACGAACTCGATCGGACAGGATTTATGGTCACGTATTTGGGAAGGCACACGAACTTCCTTATATATCGGCTTTGTCGTTGCCATGGTGGAAGTGATTGTCGGATTTACAATTGGTGCGTTATGGGGCTTCTCTCGAAAACTCGAAGTGCCATTCACGCAGCTTTATAACATTGTTGATAATATTCCAACAACAATTGTCCTTATTTTAATGTCGTATATTTTAAGACCAAGTGTTTCGACAATTATTATTGCAATGTGTATTACCGGCTGGGTAGAAATGGCGCGCTTTTTACGAAATCAAATCGTTATTTTACGTGACCGTGAGTATAACTTAGCATCTAAAACATTAGGAACACCTGGCTATCGTATTATTTTGAAAAACTTATTGCCGTATTTAATTTCGGTTATTATGTTACGTATGAGTTTAGCGGTTCCGTTTGCGATTGGGGCAGAAGTATTTTTAACGTATATCGGGCTTGGGCTACCAGTCAGTATCCCGTCATTAGGAAACTTGATTAATGAAGGGCGCGTACTGATGATGTCACCTGATTTACGCTATCAATTAATATTCCCAAGTATTGTCCTAAGTGCTATTACAATTGCCTTTTATATTATCGGTAATTCATTTGCAGATGCTGCAGATCCAAAAAATCACGTGTAAGGGGGATGGCGAACGATGGAGTCTACATTATCAATACAAAATTTAGTCATAAAATTTAAATTGCGCGGTCAAACATTAACGGCCATTCGAGATATTTCACTTGATTTATATAAAGGAGAGAGCCTGGCAATTGTAGGAGAATCCGGTTCAGGTAAATCGGTATTAGTAAAGTCGATTATGGGATTGCTTGATAAAAATGGTTATATTGATTCGGGGAAAATTTTATATAACGGACATGATTTAGCGAAGTTTAAAACGGAAAAGGATTGGCTGAAAATTCGTGGTAAGCAGATTGCGATGGTTACGCAAGATCCGATGACCAGCTTAAATCCATTGAAAACAGTAGGCAAGCAAATTGAAGAAAGTGTCGTGTTACATCAAAATTTAAAGGGCAAAGAAGCGTATGAAAAAACATTGCAGCTATTACGGGATGTCGGCATACATGAGGTTGAACGACGCTATAAACAGTACCCACATGAATTTTCAGGTGGGATGCGTCAACGGATTGTCATTGCGATTGCGGTCGCTTGTAACCCAGATGTATTAATATGCGATGAGCCAACAACAGCACTTGATGTAACGATTCAAGCTCAAATATTGCAGTTATTAACGAACTTACAGCAAAAATATGGGTTATCGACGATTTATATTACGCATGACCTTGGTGTCGTTGCAAAAGTAGCGGACCGCATTGCTGTCATGTACGCAGGAGACATTATTGAAGTGGGGAAAACAGATGAAGTTTTCTTTAATGCGAAACATCCGTACACATGGGCATTAATTTCCTCGCTTCCTCAATTAGGGGAAAAGGGGGAGGAACTTTATTCGATTAAAGGGACACCGCCGAATTTATTTAAAGAAATAAAAGGGGATGCCTTTGCGCCGCGTAATCAGTATGCATTAAAAATTGATTTTGTGGAACGTCCACCATTCTTTAAAGTGTCAGACACTCATTTTGCGAGAACATGGCTTCTTGATTTAAAGGCACCAAAAGTGGAACCTCCGAAAGTGTTACAAGCATTTTTTGAAGAGGGGAGGCGCTATGCCAATGAGTAATCCTAGAAAAGAAAAATTAATCGAAGTAAAAAATATTGATATTATTTTTGGCAGTGGCAAGAAACAGTTTAAAGCAGTAGATGATGTGAGTTTTGATATTTACAAAGGGGAAACGTTTGGATTAGTTGGGGAATCGGGTTCAGGAAAAACTACGATTGGGCGTGCGATTATGCGCATTAATCCCGTTTCCAATGGCGAAATTTTATTTCATGGACAAAAAATAAATGGACGTATTCCAAAAACGTGGGATAAGGAAATTACACAAAAGATTCAAATGATTTTCCAAGATCCGGGCGCTTCACTAAATGAACGAGCGAAAGTGGATTACATTATTTCGGAGGGATTAATTAGCAATAAACGATTTAAATCTGAAGAAGAACGAATTCAAAAAGTGAAAGATGCGCTCCTTGAAGTAGGTTTACTGCCTGAGTTCGCATCGCGCTTCCCGCATGAGTTTTCGGGTGGGCAACGTCAGCGAATTGGTATTGCAAGGTCGCTCGTCATGGAGCCTGAATTTATTGTGGCGGATGAACCGATTTCTGCACTCGATGTTTCGATTCGTGCACAAGTGTTAAATTTACTATCGAATTTACAGGAGCAAAAAAATTTAACGTATTTATTTATTGCCCACGATTTATCGATTGTACGCTTTATTACAGACCGTACAGCTGTTATTTATAAAGGGAAAATAGTGGAGCTCGGCGAAACGGAAAAGCTCTTTAATAATCCGCTTCATCCGTATACGAAAGCATTGATGGCTGCTGTTCCAGAACCGAATCCGTATAAAGAGCGCCAAAAAACGTTGCAAGTGTATGATCCAACACAGCATCGTTATGAGGAAGATCCACCTGAATTTGTGGAAATAGAAGCTGGGCATTTTGTTTTAGCGAATAAGGAAGAACAGCTGACATATCGTCAACAAATCGAAAAGAGGGGGAGTCTTGTATGACAATGGTTATTCCAAAATCATTAAAAAAAGGCGATACAGTTGCGTTAGTTAGTGCTTCTGGAGCGACGCCACCTGATAAATTACAGCCTGCTATTGAAGCTGTAGAAAAATTAGGGTTTAACGTTGTTGTAGGTGAAACATGTCGGGCGCGCCATGGCTATTTAGCAGGTAGCGACGAACTACGGGCAAAGGAACTCAATGCGATGTTTGCCAATCCTGAAATTGATGGGATTTTCAGTATTCGTGGTGGTTACGGGGCAACGAAAATATTACCGAAGCTTGATTTGGAAACGATTAAGCAAAATCCAAAAGTATTTGCTGGATATAGTGATGTAACAGCATTACATATCGTAATGAATCAACAATGTAATTTGGTTACGTACCATACACCGATGCCATCGACCGAATTTATTCGTGAAAAAATGGATGATTACACGTGGGAGTATTTTATTAACAGCGTGACGAATACACAAGGGAGTGACTATCAATTAAAGAATCCACCTGGTGAGGAAATGGTTACAGTTGTTCCAGGTACGGCGACAGGGCAATTAGTTGGTGGGAATTTAACGCTCGTAGTCGCTTCATTAGGTACGCCGTATGAAATTGACTTACAGGGCAAAATTTTATTTTTAGAAGATATTGAGGAAAATGAACAGCGCATTGACCGCATGTTGACACAATTGCAGCTTACTGGAAAGTTAGAAGGACTAGCCGGAATCTTGTTAGGCGGGTGGACGGATTGTGGTCCGCCAGACCCAAAGCATCCAGAAAATAGTTTGCGTTTAGAAACGATTGTAGATGAAATTTTAACCCCTTTAAATATTCCGATTTTAATGAATGTGACGTGTGGGCATGTGTTACCAACAATGTCTTTACCACTAGGGAAAACGGTGAAGGTCGATGCAACGGCAAAAACGATTACGGTCGTGGAATAGTCATGATGAAGAAACAATTGGCGCAACTACTTGATGCCATTCCGTATCGTGTGCATGTCATCATCCAAGATTACCGAACGAATCAGCTATTTATAGAGAAAAATAAAGATGCTGTTTTTTCAAGTGCGAGTGTCATTAAAGTGCCAATTTTGATGGCGATATTACATCATCTTGAAAAAACGAATGGGCAGCTTTCGCAAAAGGTACCAATCACAGATGCCAATATCGTTGATTTTAGTGTACTAACCGAGCAACAGCAAAAGAAGGCTACATTGCATGAGCTACTGCTGTGGATGATTATTACGAGTGATAATACGGCAACAAATATGTGTATCGATTTGATTGGCTTCGAGGCATTAAATGACTATTTTCAGCATATCGGGTTAAAATCGACAGCGGTTCAGCGCAAAATGATGGATTTTGAGCGCCAACAACAAGGTTTAGATAATGTCACAACGGCTCGCGATATGCAGCATTTATTTCAACAAGTTTATGCTGGGACATTGCTAGCACGTGAATGGAATGAGGTTGCGCTCAATATTTTATTGCGTCAAAGAAGTCATGAATCGCTCAAACGATATTTAGTCGATGACGTCAAAATTGCGCATAAAACGGGTGGTTTGGATACCGTTGACCATGATGTTGGCATTGTTTTTACGGAACAAGTGGATTATTTTATTGGTGTGTTCTTAACTGAGGTCACAGACAATGACAAGGCGAGGCAATATATCGGTCAAATTTCAAAAATTGCATATGCATATTTTCAAAAAGGATAGGAGGAATTTATTAAAATGAATGCACTTATAAAGGTAGCCATTGCTAATTTGCATGCAGAACCGAATATACAATCGGAAATAGCAGATGAAGCTTTATATGGAATGCCAGTCGAAATAATCGAACATGTCGATGAGAAATGGGCAAAAATTCGCACGTTTTATCGTTATGAAGGCTATTGCTTAAAGGAAAATATTGATGTCGATGAAGCATTAAAAAATACCTGGATTGAACAAGCAAAACATGTCGTTATTCAAAGTTTTGCAGATGTTTTAGTAAGTCCAATCATTCAAAGTGAAAAAATGATTACTTTACCACGCGGTGCTTTTATTCAAGTGATTGAAGATATTGAAGTCGAAAAGGGCTGGACAAAAGTTCGTTTAGTTACAGGGGAAATTGGTTATGTAAGAAGTATGTGGGTACAGGAACGCACGCATGTGTATACGTTAAATCAAGCGGTATTCCGTGAGAAAGTGGTGGAAACAGCCTTTAGCTATTTAGGAACGCCTTATCGCTGGGGTGGGAAAACGCCAGCTGGGATTGATTGTTCTGGGCTTTGCTCGATGGCGTACATGTTCAATGGCGCGTATATTTACCGAGATGCAAAAATCATCGACGGCTTCCCGCTAAAGGCAATCGACCAAAAAGACATACAGCGCGGTGATTTACTGTTCTTTCCAGAGCACGTGGCTATGTATATTGGCGATGATTGCTATATTCATTCTTCGCTTGGTGGCAATGAAGTGAATGTTAACAGTTTAAATCCTAAGCATGAAAATTATCGTGAAGACTTAGCTACGACGATCACAGGTGTGGGGAGTTTGTTTTAAAAGGTAAAATAGAGGTGTTATGAATATCTCGTTGAAATTCAAATTAAAAAGAAACAACTCAGATTCAAATAACCTGAGTTGTTTCTTTTTTAGTGCGTATTAAAAGTTTTTAGAAATCCATTGATTCGCCTCTAACCAATTGTTTACGCGGATAACATTAGTTGGAACGGATCGCTGGTTATAAGGGGTATTGAATAAAATAACCGGAATGTTCAATTGTTCTGCAATTTCCACAGCGTTGTCATGCTTATCCTCGAAAAAAGCCTCTACTTGATGCTTCTTGGCCATCGAAATTTTATCATGGCTGCCGATTAGTTCAATATGATCGTATGGCACATCGAATGCATGGAACCAGTTTTGCGTAATATCTAGAACGTTTGTCCCGCGAGCTGAAATATAATACAGTTCATACTTCGGCTGCCATAGCTGTAAAATTTGCAAAGCATTTTCAGCTAACTCGCTTGCCTCGTACATTAATGGCTCATTTTTCTTAAACCACGCTTGGAATTCATCACGGTTAACAGGATACGGAAAGCCACTTAAAAAATCATATTCTGTTACATCTGCTAATGTCATATTAATATTATATTGCTTATTAATATGTGGAAGTAATGTAGAAGGACAAGTAACCGTCCCATCAATATCAATGCCGAATCGGTGTTTTAAAGGTGTCATTTCCTCAACTCCTATCTACGCATTTGCTTCAGCTTCGCGTGCTTTAACCATCTCAGCTACTAATTTATCAATTTCTTTTTTCAGTTCGTCTACCATAGTTTCCTCTGGCACTTTTCGAACCGTTTTGCCCTTCATGAATAATAGTCCTTCACCACGAGCACCAGCAATGCCGATATCTGCTTCACGTGCTTCACCTGGTCCGTTTACTGCACAACCAAGTACCGCTACTTTTAAAGGTACATCCAATTTTGAAATATATTCTTCTACTTCATTCGCAATCGAAATTAAATCGATTTCAATACGACCACAAGTTGGACATGAAATTAATGTCGCCATATTCGAAGCTAAAGCAAATGATTTTAATAATTCACGTGCTACTTTAATTTCTTCTACTGGGTCAGCAGAAAGGGAAATACGCAATGTATTACCGATGCCTTTTGATAAAATGGCACCTAAACCAGCTGCGGATTTTACCGTACCGGCAAACAATGTACCAGACTCTGTAATTCCTAAGTGAAGTGGGTAGTCAAAAGCTTTAGCTGCTTTTTCGTACGCTTCAATCGCAAGGTTTACGTCAGAAGCTTTCATCGACACAATAATATCGTGGAAGTCTAAGTCTTCTAGAATTTTAATGTGATGAAGAGCTGATTCGACCATTCCATCTGCAGTTGGGTAGCCATATTTTTCAAGGATATGACGCTCTAATGAACCCGCGTTTACCCCAATACGAATTGGAATTCCTTTTGCTTTAGCTGCGTTAACAACAGCTTCCACTTTTTCGCGACGTCCGATATTACCTGGGTTAATACGAACTTTATCAATGCCGCCTTCAATTGCTTTTAATGCTAATTTGTAGTCAAAGTGAATATCCGCAACAAGGGGGATATTGATTTGTTTTTTTATTTCTGGAATTGCATCTGCTGCGCGTTCATCAGGAACAGCAACACGTACAATTTGGCATCCAGCCTCTTCTAAACGTTTAATTTCAGCGACAGTCGCTTCAACATCATGTGTTTTTGTCGTACACATACTTTGAATTACGACTTCGTTATTGCCACCAATTGTTAAATTACCGACACGCACAGGACGCGTTTTCGTACGGTGAACGATTTCACTCATGAAAATTCTCTCCTTCTCAGGCTTTTGAATGTGTAGTTGAATCGATTCAACTATTCTTTATGTAAGCCGTCACTGTTCCTTATTTTATCAGTGTCTGATTATAAGGACAAGGAAGAAACGCTACGATTTCAATTTGTGCAATTTTTTTTGGCAATTGTTTGCATTGGCATTAAGATTTGTTCACCTGGAACGAGTGATTGTAGTTGTAGGTGTGGGTTCAATTGATAAAATTTCGCAAGGCGATCTGGGTAGGTCATTTTGGTAGGAGATGGGGTTGCTGCAAATAGGCTGTACATCGTATCACCTTCCATTACTTGAACTGTCACATAAGCAAGTTCTTCCTCGTTTTGGCAATCTGTTTTTGGCTGATAAAAGGATGCAAGTGGCAATGTGCCTTCTTGTAAATCGACCTTAATCACAAAGGCAATGGCAACGATAATGATCGAGGCAATTAATATTCGCAAAAAAAATCCCTCCGTCTCTCATTTTCATAGATTAAAAACTACTTTCTAAACTATATGTGAGATAGAGGGATTCATTCATTTTTTTTCAAGTGGATATTTTGTTAACGCGAAAATAATAAACGCCATCGTAATAAAAATGCTGATGAGCGTAATGATTGTTGACGAAATCGGCAATAAACTACCAAACATCGAGAGCAATGTGGCCCAAGTGCTAGCAAAAACAGCTGTACGCCAAACTTGACGGTATTCACCGCGGCGCTTCATTGGCTTCACTAAAAATTGCCCAGCTAGAGCATATAAGCTGACTTTCATAAAATAAATGGCGGTGCTCATCACAAATAAAAAAACAACCGCAATTGGGTAAACAATCCACTTTATGTCCGCTACATATTGTTCGATATCACCATAGTTAAATACAGCATCTGCCCCGGTAGTAACGAATTGACCAAAAGAAAAAGCGGTTAATAATGTAATAAGTAAAAAGGCGTATTGCATCACCTTCCCAATAGATAAAATACGATAAGCCCCTAATTTTTTCGGGCTCATTAAACTATCAATTAATAATTGCATGTGAGAAATTTTCATATGTATTAACTCCTTTGACATGTATTTTAACATGAAAAATTATAGTTTTGTAGGATGGGCTAGAATAGAAAGGCTATCCACATTCACCACCTGAAATAAATGAAACTTTTAACTGATACATATCGTATAATTTTAGAGGACATGAATAGGAGAATCGTAAGGAAGTAAAAAAATAAGTTTCAAAATTGGAAAGGAAGATTTGCTGTTTGGACATTTTAGCATGGACAATTATTATTGCACTATTTGCCATCGCATTTATTGGACTCGTTTATCCGATTATTCCATCGGTTATTTTTATAGTAGGCGGTTTCATTGCGTATGGCTTGTTTTATAGCTTTGCTGATTTACCATGGTGGTTTTGGTTAATCGAAATTTTATTCGTTATTTTACTGTTTGTTGCGGATACAATTTCAAATATAATTGGCGTTAAAAAATTTGGTGGATCAAAAGCGGGTATGTGGGGAAGTACAATTGGTTTGTTAGTCGGCCCATTTGTCATTCCGTTCGCAGGTATTATTGCAGGTCCGTTTTTAGGCGCAATTATTGGAGAGCTCATTGTGGAACGTACATCGATTCAACAAGCGGTAAAAGTAGGCGTCGGATCGGTTATCGGATTTTTAACTTCTGTTGTGACAAAAGGTATCATTCAAGTAATTATGATAATACTATTTATTGTTTCCATTTGAGGAGCGATTATTTGAAAAATTGAGACGCTTTATCGTACACTATATATGGAAAACATTACTAGATTAATGAATAGAAAAGAAAGACAGTGTTTCCGTCAAAAGACTGAAATGTTAAATCTACTATTTTTTTCATTGAATGAAGCACATATATTTGATAACCTAGTAGTGTAATCAACATTAATATTTATTCCAGGGAGGAATTCACAATGGCTTTTGAATTACCACAATTAACTTACGCGTATGACGCATTAGAACCACATATCGATGCAAAAACAATGGAAATTCACCACACAAAACACCATAATACGTACGTTTTAGGTTTAAACGCAGCGGTAGAAGGTACTGAATTTGCAGGCAAAGATCTTATTGAGTTAATCTCAGACATCGATGCACTTCCAGCTGACAAACAAACACCAGTACGTAATCATGGTGGCGGACATGCTAACCACTCATTATTCTGGGAATTAATCGCTCCAGGCGGTTCAACTACTCCAGTAGGCGAAGTGGCAGCTGCAATCGATGCAAAATTCGGTTCATTTGACGCTTTCAAAGAAGAGTTTGCTAAAGCGGCAACAACTCGTTTCGGTTCAGGCTGGGCTTGGTTAATCGTTGATGGTGACTCAGTTGCTGTAACTTCAACTCCAAATCAAGATTCTCCAGTAATGGAAGGCAAAACGCCAATCCTAGGCTTAGACGTTTGGGAGCATGCTTACTACTTAAACTACCAAAACCGTCGTCCAGACTACATTGGTGCTTTCTGGAACATCGTAAACTGGGATGTAGTAGAAGCTAAATTCCAAGCTGCTAAATAATAAAATCATTCAAAGGCATGTTAAGTATAACTTAGCATGCTTTTTTCTATGCCTTTTTTACTGTTATACGATAAAATATGTATTAAATAATCCAAAATGAGGTGGTACCATGTTTGAAGAATTTATCGCTGAAATAGATGAAAAGTGGCATGATGCATTTATTAAATTAATGACAACTGTAGATGAAAATTTACCTGAAGGATTTGAAAAGACACGTGATCGAAATATGATTGCTTATAGTGTACCGCTTACAACTTATCCAAAAGGTTACCATTGTACACCAGGTGAACCCTTACCGTTTTTAAGTATATCACCACAAAAACGCCATTTAGCCCTTTATCACCTCGGTATTTATGCTGAACCAGAGTTACTGCACTGGTTTCAAGAGGCCTACCGAGAAAATGTACCAACGAAATTAAATATGGGGAAAAGTTGTATTCGGTGGACGTCTACCAAACATATCCCATACGAATTAATCGCAGAACTTTGCCAAAAAATGACGATGGAAGATTGGGTTTCGCTTTATGAACATCAACTAGCGAAATAACGATTTTTACAGCGATAGTTTTAAGTCCAATTGAATCAGAGGATTTAAAACTAATTGATAGCTAATCATTTCGCGAGGGGATAAGTAAAGACAATTACTTAAAAAAATTTAATAGCAATTATAGGTTCAAATATAGCAGAACTTGCAAATTATTGTGCTTCTCACAAGTGAGGAGCACGTATTTTTGGAGTCTCAATAACTTAATTGAAAGCCAATCGTAGCAAATAAAATGCCGAACAAAACGGAGCTCATCAAATAAAGGAGAGCTTTTTTCGCTTCTTTTTTTTCGAATAATTGAATAACTTCAAATGAAAATGTAGAAAAGGTTGTAAATGTACCTAAAAAACCAATGACTGCAAAAAGATGAGCTGAGTTTGAATAGCCTTGTCCGATAGCAATTCCGATGAGAAATGAACCGAGACTATTTATAAAAAAAGTAGCAATCGGATAGGCCGTATTAAAAATCGAACGAATGAATAGACTTAATCCGTATCTTGCAATCGCTCCAAAAAAGCCACCAAGTGCAACATATATCAAACATGTTCCCCCCTTTTAGCAAGTCGAAACCCTACATAGCTTGCTAGTACGCAGCCGAGACTACTGCAAACGACATAAATAAAGGCGTATCCATACATGTGCTGCTGCAATAACGACAACGCTTCCAAACTAAATGTGGAAAAGGTCGTAAAGCCGCCTAAAAAGCCCGTCGTAATCCCCAATTTTATGAGGGGATTTTGGATGAATGTTTGCCGTATAAGTAGATAAGCAAGCAAAAAACTACCAAAAAAATTAATGCCTAATGTTACATAAGGAAAGCTAGACGAAACAATGGTCCATTCACTTATTAAATAGCGCAATATTGCACCGAAAGCGCCCCCAATTCCAACTGCTATAAAAGCCATTTTTCCACCTCAAATGAACTATTTTAATATCATTTTGACCGAATCAAACTAAATTGGAAACCTTTATTTTTTTCAAGCCGTCTTAATGTAAACTACGCCCTTTTTTCAAAGCAGTCACAATGTTATACTAAATAGACGTGACAATGTTATAAACTAAAGGGAATCATATAAGGAAAGGGGAGTTTTTATTGCGAAAATTACCACAAAATCGTACATCGAATCCAAAGGCAATGCACCGCGCTAGTTTAACCTTTCGAATGAACGTCCTTTTCTTTTCAATATTTTTGCTGTTTTCTTTATTAATTTTTCGCCTAGGATTTTTACAAATTGTCAACGGTGATGATTATGTTCGTAAATTACAGGAGAAAGAAGAGGTACGTGTAAATACAAGTGTACCGCGCGGCCGAATTTTTGACCGTTATGGGCGAATTTTAATTGATAATCAGCCAGAAAATGCAATTACTTACACGAAAATGCAAACGACGAAACAAGCGGAAATGCTCGAAGTTGCGAATAAGTTAGCTCATTTAATCGAACAGCCAACTGATAAAATTACACAACGTGATCAATTGGACTTCTGGATTCTTCTAAATAATGAAGAAGCAAAGGCGAAAGTAACAAAAAATGAAATGGATGAATTCCGAGACAAAAATGAAGACCTTGAAAAAAAGGAGATCAATGCAGAGTATGATCGACGAATTCGTGAGCGGATAACGGATGAAGAGCTAGCGCAAATGACAGAATTTGAACTGGAAGTGTTAGCGATTTATCGTGAAATGATGACTGGCTATAACTTATCTCCACAAATTATTAAAGGTGAAAATGTAACGGCCGATGAATTTGCACGTGTTTCCGAAAATTTAACGGATTTACCAGGTGTGAATACGACTACGGATTGGAAGCGCGTTCGATTATCTCCATTAGCGGTTTTAGGACGAACGACCGTACCGAGTAAAGGGGTGCCGAAATCTGACTTAAATCACTATTTAGCACGCGATTATTCGCGAAATGATCGTGTAGGGGAAAGTTATTTTGAAGCACAATACGAAGAAATTTTACAAGGCGAAAAATCAATCGTCAAAAACTTAACGAATAAAAAAGGTCAAGTTGTCGAGACGGTTACAACCTATGACGGGGAACCGGGAAAAGATTTAGTTTCTACGATTGATATTGAATTGCAACAAAAAGCGGATGAAATTTTAGAGCGCCAATTGCTAGAACTAAAGTCTAGAGGAGGCTCTGAATTATTAGATCGTGCTTTCATGGTTTCAATGAATCCAAAAACGGGTGAACTACTTTCGATAAGTGGGAAGAAAATCGAAAAGGATAAAGAAACAGGTAAGCCGTATATTGTGGATTATTCTTATGGTACTTTTACGACGGCTTATGAGGCAGGTTCCATAGTTAAGGCTGCAACAGTATTAATGGGGTATAATGAGGGCGTCATTACACCGGGGACAGTTATGCTCGATGCACCAATGCGAATCGGAAATATTACATTAAATACCCTATTCAATAAGCATGGCAGTGTTATGCTAGATGATTTAACGGCATTAGAGCGCTCTTCCAACGTGTATATGTTTAAAATTGCGATGGGTGTCGGTGGACGAACATATTCACCAGGTATGCGATTTAGTTTACCAAAAGGTACATTACAAACGATGCGCAATGAGTATGCACAGTTTGGACTAGGTGTACCGACAGGAATCGATTTACCAGGAGAAGCGATTGGTTACCAGGCGGATCCTGATACAGATGTCAAGTTACTAAACTTAGCAATTGGTCAGTTTGATACGTATACACCAATGCAAATGGTGCAATACATTTCAACGATTGCCAATGGTGGTTATCGCATTCAGCCACGCATGCTGAAAGAAATCCGTAAACCTTCCAAAGATGGTGAAAATTTAGGTCAAGTAGTTGATGAAGTAACGCCAACGATTTTAAATCGTATCGAAAATACGGATGCTGAAATTAAACATGTTCAAGAAGGCTTACGTCGCGTTTATTTTGGCTCTAGGGGTGCGGCGCGTAAACAATTTGAAACAGCAAAATACACAGCTGCTGGTAAAACAGGTACAGCCCAAGTAGTTTATTACGGACCTCAAAAAGAAAAATATGGTACAGATACGATTAATGTCGTTCATGTCGGGTATGCACCATTTGAGGATCCAGAAATTGCTTATGCGATTATTTATCCATGGGCAACGACGAATTTTAGTGATAGTAATTACTTATCACATGGGAATGTAACGGCGAGAGAATTTTTAGATGCGTATTTTGAATTAAAGCAAAAATATGCAGAAGAAGGGTTATCTGCTAGTAAAGTAGAAAAACCAATTATTAAAGATTCGGATGAAAAGCTAGAAGAAACAGATGAAGTAAAAACAGTTACCGAGTAAAATTAAATTCCGTAGTGAAAATGCTACGGAATTTTTATCTTTATTTGAAAAAGTTAATATGTATACGAGGAGTTTGAAAATGAGAAATAAAATTTCGCACGGAATCGTTTTTTTGGGCGCTATTAGTAATGCCATTATTTTAGCATCTATGAATATATCTATATGGATAATCATTGTAACAACAGTTATTTATGTGTTTATTTTTGAATTAATTATCTATTCATTAGGACCGCGTTTAGTACGTGCTGAGCGGGAACGAAATGTGAAAACATATCCTTTTTTACGAGAGCTTGTTAGTGCAAAAAAAGCGACCGTAACATTAAAGGACGGCACGAATATTTACAATGCAAAATTTGAAGGCTATGCAAATGAAAAAGATGCAAAAACGATTTTATTACATATTGCAACGATCAAAACAAAAAAGGAACCATCTAAAATACAGGAACAAGAAATCAAACTAGCTGATATTGCGAGTGTGAAGAAAGTACAATAGAATATTTAGGCAGCTGCTGAAGTCCTAAAACCAAAAATCCATCACCTTGAAAAAAGTGGTGGATTTTTAATATGCAAAAAGCTAACCCACCGAGACCCACTCATACGAAACCCCTCCCCCTTTACAATTCGAACAATCCTTTACATATCCTTTACGAATCAAATATATCCTCTCAACAAATTATCATTATAGTGAGAACTGTAAGAAAAATTCATTTTAAAACAAGCGGAGGAATTACAAATGAAAAAGTGGCAGTACTTAACATCAACAGCATTACTAGGCTCAGCATTACTATTAGGTGCATGTGGTGGAGAAGGCGATTCATCACAACCTGCAAAAACGGGTACAGATCAAGCGCAAGCAGCCGATGCACAATTAGCAGGTACAGTTGCAGGTGATGGTTCATCTACGGTAGCCCCAATTACAGAAGCGTTAGTGGAAGAGTACGCAGGTGTACAAAAAGATGTACGCGTATCTGTTGGTGTATCGGGTACAGGCGGCGGATTCGAAAAATTCATTAATGGTGAAACAGATTTCACAAATGCTTCTCGTCCAATTAAAGAGACAGAAAAGGAAAAATTAGCGGCAGCAGGCATTGATTTCACTGAATTTGAATTAGCCTACGACGGTTTATCAGTAGTAATTCATCCAGAAAATACATGGGCAAAAGAGTTAACAGTTGATCAATTAAAGAAAATTTGGGTTGAAGACGGCACAACTAAAAAATGGTCGGATATCGATCCATCTTGGCCAGCAGAAGAAATCGTATTTTACTCACCAGGTGCTGACTCAGGTACGTATGACTACTTTGATGAAGTTATTTTAGACGGTGAAGATATTGTGAAAAGTGCGACATTATCTGAAGATGACAACGTATTAGTACAAGGCATTACAGCAGATAAAAATGCGATTGGTTACTTTGGCTATGCGTATTACTTAGAAAACCAAAACAAGTTACAAGTTGTTACAATTGATGGCGTAGAGCCGACGAACGAAACAATCGAATCGGGTGAATATTCACCATTATCTCGTCCACTCTTCATTTACTTTAAAAACAGTGCAATTAAAGACAACGAAGCAGCTTATGACTTTATGAAATTCTCTTTAGAACATGCAGGAGAAATGGCTGAAGTTGTTGGGTATGTAGGTCTTCCAGATGAAAAATATGATGAAGGCTTAAAGAAATTAGAAGGTTTAAAATAATAGTGCTAGAAAAGCGTGTGGGGTAGGTATCCTGCCCCGCAATTTCTATTGTTCAAGGAAGGAGTTTTACCCATGACTTCTAAGCAGCAAGAGTCATCACCGGTCCAACAAATGATTGCAAAGTCTCGCAATCGCAAAGGAAAGAAAGTGATCGAAAAAATAATCCCTATCGGTTTATTTTTAGCAGCATCGATTTCGGTACTTACGACTTTTGGGATTGTATTCACATTAATATTTGAGACAGTCGAATTTTTTACACGTGTGTCTATAACCGATTATTTATTCGGTAAGGAATGGCTGCCGTTTTCAGGGAAAGAGCCACTTTACGGAATATTACCGCTCATATTAGGTACATTTAAAGTAACGTTGATTGCTATATTAGTAGCCGTTCCGTTCGGCTTAGGAGCAGCAATTTATTTAAGTGAATACGCATCAGAGCGCGTTCGCAAAACGATTAAACCTGTATTAGAAGTTTTAGCAGGTGTGCCAACTATAGTTTACGGATTCTTTGCATTAACATTTGTGACACCCATTTTACAAGCTATTATTCCTAGTTTAAAAATATTTAATGCAGTGAGTCCGGGGATTGTCGTTGGGATTATGGTATTACCGATGATTGCTTCGATGTCTGAAGATGCGATGAGCTCAGTTCCGAAATCGATTCGTGAAGGGGCACTTGGTTTAGGGGCAACGAAACTAGAGGTATCTCTAAAAGTTGTTTTACCAGCTGCGTTATCGGGTATTATTGCATCGATTGTACTTGCTGTGTCTCGTGCGATTGGCGAAACGATGATCGTATCATTAGCAGGTGGATCGACGCCGAGATTTGACTTTGGTGTGACGGATTCGATTCAAACGATGACGGCCTATATCGTACAAGTAACAACAGGTGATGCTGGGTACGGTACAACGATTTACTACTCGATTTATGCAGTCGGTTTCACATTATTTATCTTTACATTAGTGATGAACTTACTTGCTACTTATATTTCAAAACGATTCAGAGAGGAGTATTAAAATGCGCTATTTACAACAAGAACATGTGATGAAGCGGATGAATAAACGCCTCGTCTGGAATCGGGTTTGGAAAGGTGTATTTATTGCGGCAACAAGTTTTGCATTACTCGCAATAGCCATTTTATTATACCGAATTCTCTCACAAGGAATGGGCTATTTAAACTTTGATTTTCTAACAAACTTTGCATCGCGTATTCCTGAAAATGCAGGGATCAAAGCGGCATTAGTTGGATCTCTTTGTTTAATGGCAGTCGTAGCACCTGTTTCGATTATTTTAGGTGTCAGCACAGCCATTTATTTAGAAGAATATGCAAAGAAAAATAAATTGAATGATTTTATTCGCATGAACATTTCCAATTTAGCAGGTGTTCCGTCGATTGTATTCGGATTACTTGGTTTAACGATATTTGTTCGTATGCTCGGTATGGGAAAAAGTATTTTAGCGGCAGGATTAACGATGAGTTTGCTTATCTTACCTGTCATTATCGTAGCGGCACAAGAGGCCATCCGTGCTGTACCAAAAGATCAGCGGGAAGCTTCGTACGGGATGGGGGCTACAAAATGGCAAACGATTATACGTGTTGTCATACCAGCAGCTATTCCAGGCATTTTGACGGGTAGTATATTAGCGTTATCACGTGCGATTGGGGAAACAGCGCCACTTGTTGTTATCGGGATTCCGGTCATCCTACAGTTTTTACCAACAGGCATGCTCGATACGTTTACCGCATTACCGATGCAAATTTTCGACTGGGCAAAACGTCCACAAGAAGAGTTCCAGTACGTAGCATCTGCGGGGATTATCGTGTTAATGGCGGTACTTATCTTTATGAACTCTATTGCGGTGTTCATTCGAAATAAATTCCAAAAACGTTATTAGGAGATGAAAAGATTGGTTCAAATCTTAGAAAAACAACAAACGAAAAGTCCAATTATTCAGCTAAATGAGCAATCAACTGTCATGGAATCGAAGGGCTTCAATCTTTGGTACGGGGAACATCATGCGCTTAAGGATATCAATTTAGCTATGAATGAGAATGAAGTAACGGCAATTATCGGTCCTTCAGGCTGTGGGAAATCGACGTATATTAAAGCGTTGAATCGGATGGTAGAGCTTGTTCCGATTGTTCGTACAAATGGTGAAGTGAACTACCGTGGACGCAATATTTTCGAAAAAGGTTATGAAGTAGAGGAATTGCGTACAAAAGTAGGGATGGTGTTCCAAAAGCCAAACCCGTTCCCGAAATCGATTTATGACAATATCGCCTATGGACCACGTATTCATGGCATTAAAAACAAGAAAATTTTAGACGAAATTGTTGAAAAGTCATTGCGCGGGGCAGCAATTTGGGATGAAGTAAAGGATCGTCTAAATCAAAATGCATATGGCCTATCAGGCGGTCAGCAGCAGCGTATTTGTATCGCACGTTGTTTAGCGATTGAGCCAGATGTCATCTTAATGGATGAGCCAACAAGTGCGCTTGACCCGATTTCCACATTAAAAGTGGAAGAGCTTGTGCAAGAAATGAAAGAAAATTATTCGATTGTTATCGTTACGCATAATATGCAGCAAGCAGCGCGTATTTCAGATAAGACCGCATTTTTCTTGAACGGTGAAGTGATTGAATTTGACCAAACCGATACAATTTTCTCAACTCCGAGCGATCAGCGTACGGAAGATTATATTTCTGGTCGATTTGGCTAAGGGAAAGGTGAGTGGAAAAAATGGTTCGTGAACGTTTTGAACATGATTTAATTACGGTACAGCAAGATTTAATGGAACTTTGTGATAAAAGTGTCGATGCATTAGAGCTTTCATTTAAAGCATTTTTGAATAAAGATATTGATTTAGCGCTCACTGTTATTGATATGGATTCACAAATTAATCATTTAGAAGAAGCGATTAATGACCGTGTGATTTTATTACTTGCTAAGCAGCAGCCGGTCGCGACGGATTTACGCCGTTTAATTGTTGTCATTAAAGCAGCGTCCGACATGGAGCGAGTTGGTGACTATGCAGTAAATATTGCGAAAGATACGATACGTATTGGGAAAGATCCATTTGTTACAAGTATCGAGCCGATAGAGGAAATGTTCCATAAAACGGTGTCAATGCTACGCCATATTATTGAAGCATTCATTGAAGAAAATACGGTGAAAGCAAAGGAAATTGCCGAGCTAGATGACCAAGTGGATGCACTATACGGCAGTACGATAAGTCATTTAATGAAGCTCAATGTGTCGAATGAACATGTTGCACAAATTACCAATTTATCGTTCATTTGCCGTTATGTAGAACGTTGTGCAGACCATGCAACAAATATCGCTGAGCATTTATTCTACTTAGTGAAAGGCAAGCATTATGAATTAAATAATTAACTTGATTTAGTGAGGTCCCCCCACTGAATCAAGTTAAGCCCCGGCGGATGTCACAGATTTTTTAAGGGTGTTTTTCGAGCGAGCTCGAAAAAAATCTGGACTAAAGTTAGTCAAGGCGTAATTGATTGGACTCAAGTATAAGAGGAATTATCTTCTTATGCTTTTTTGTATTTCATGTAAAATAATAGAAAATACAATATTTTGAAACGTGTGGCCTGTGACAATCGTTTAACAAGTAGGAAGGGGGAGAGGGACTTGGAATTAGAGCAAATTATCGAGGAATACAGCAATCATTTATTACGTCTTGCTTATTTTTATACGAAAAATCAAGCTGCCGCAGAAGATGTCGTACAAGATGTGTTAATCAAGTTTTATCAATCCAATTACGAAGAACGTGGACAAGTAAAAGCTTATTTAACGACAATGACGATTAATAAAAGCAAGGACTACTTAAAAAGCTGGGCATACAAGAAAATCCAATTACAAACAAAATGGTGGATGAAAATCTCGGACCCAGATCATGTTGTACAGCAAGAGGAGCGCTCAAAAATTGGGGCAGCCATTTTAAAGCTGCCATTAAAATATCGTGAGCCAATCATTTTGTATTACTATGAGGAACTGCCAATCCAGCGGGTAGCGGAACTGTTAGAGCTCCCAGAAAACACAGTGAAAACCCAATTACGACGTGCACGCGAGCAGTTAAGACCTACATTAGAAGGGGAATGGGAGGTGCTGAACCATGAATGATTATAAACGCGCTTTAAATGAAGTGGCAGGGGATATGAAAGAGAGTGAGCGACGGTTAAAAAATAAATTATTGCACAACAAATCACCGAAACGAAAAAAGCCTTTTTTCCTTATTCCAGTAAGTATTACAGCTTTATTTATGATGTTAATGGCAAGCTGGTTTATGACAGAGGTTAAAGTTAATACAAAGCAGGCGAGTTCAAGCATTGAGGAAAATGGAATTTTATTTGATTTTTATATCGCGAAGGAGCAGCTACCATTCGGGGAGAGTGGGAATTATAAGGAGGTTGGCTTTAGTAATTATCTACAAGCACTCGGTGTTTTGGAGCTTGCAAAAAAATATGAGCTAACCTATAACGATGAAGAATACAAAGAGCAATTTGATCAATATAGCCAATATTCAGATCCAGAAAATATGGGGCAACAAATATTAGAGAAGGCTAATATTAGTCAAAAGCAATTTGATGAGCAATTATTTCCTATGTTGATTGAAATAAGTATTTATCGGGAAAAATTAAAGGCTGTATGGTTTGAAAAATTCCCTGTGATGAATGATATGAGTGTCGGAGCTTATACGGTTCAACAAGCAGAGCTTTATATGGAACAGCATTTTGCAAGGGAAATCGAACTTTTTCAGCAAAAGCATCAAATAGCACCAAGCGTTATTTATGGAAATATGCCAATAACTGGTGTTGTCGCAGCGGTAAATGATAATGTTTTTTATTTTATTGAAAATATGTCAGCTCAGGAACTTGCGACACTTTCAGAGGAGCAAATATTTAATCAGCCTGAAGATAAGCTAGCTTCTTGGATGATGAATGGTAAAGAAGTACCTGTACAAGTAGGGGACTATATTAAACTGAAATATTATGGTCCGAATATTCTGGATGATAAAAATGAGCAAGCGATTTCGATAAATGAAGATATTAAAGTACTTTTGCCGAATGAGCGAGCGAGTGAAATTCAAGAAGTGACATTTGCGGAGGATGCACGTCAACAAATGGAGGACCTACTTCAAAATAAAGCTTGGGAAGATCGTATTTTTACCTCTATTTATAATAAACCGAAATACATCGTCCATACCAATGACACATCCTATACGATTTGGGAAAATAACCGAAAACAATTCATCGTTATGCCATTTGGACAGTCCAACGTTTGGGTTATGTATCATAGAAGTAGTGAAAAATTGAAAGCATTAATCGAAGAAAATGTCACAAAGTAATTTATTCCATGTTTACTTCCGTGCTACAATGTGAAAGAGTAAAGTAATAACAGTCGGTGAGCAATCATTATCTATAAGCAGAGGAGCAAATTAACATGATGAAAACAGAAGTATTTGAACAATTAAAGCAAGCGATGAGAGATAAAGACGCTTTAGCAAAAGGTGTTTTAACAATAGTGAAATCGGCATTGGATTTGGCGGAAAAAGAAAAGGGTGCGGTGCTTTCTCCAGAAGAAGAAATCGCTATCGTTAACCGTGAAATTAAGCAAACGAATCAATCACTTGAAGGTGCACAAAAAGCAGAGCGTGCAGATTTAATTGAAAAAGAAGAAGCAAAATTAACGATTTTAAAAGCCTTTTTACCGAAGCAATTTTCAGAAGAGGAAATCATTGCTGCGCTACAAGAAGCAGGAGTTGCAGCAGGCATGAATATGGGCGATGCGATGAAAATTGCCAAGCCATTATTAGTAGGAAAAGCAGATGGTGCTGCGATTTCGAAAGCAGTAAAAGCTTTAATATCTTAATCGTAATGAACATTCATACAAGGAGGGGTTCCTTATGAATTTACATGACCAAGTTAAATTATATGAGCCGTATAATGAGCAGGAGCAAAAGGATCGTGAGTTAATATTACGGGCAATGGGTACGTCTGTAGATGTGTTAACGCGCAATAATGAAATTCTCCATTTTACGGCATCTGCGTTTGTATTTAACTGTGCACGTACGCATGCACTCATGGTGTATCATAATATTTATCAATCTTGGAGCTGGGCTGGTGGGCATGCGGATGGCGAACCCGATTTACTGAAAGTTGCCCAACAAGAAGTGATTGAGGAAACTGGTGTTTCAAAGGTCAATGTCTTAACAGAACAAATCATTTCTTTAGATATTTTGCCAGTTATAGGACATGTGAAAAATGGAAGCTATGTAGCACCTCATTTACATTTGAATGCAACGTATGTATTTGAAGTGGCAGATGATGAAAGTTTACACGCAAAGCTTGATGAAAATAGCGCGGTCGGCTGGATTCAAGTGGATGAATTAGCTGAAAAATGTGCTGAACAGCATATGGTACCACTTTATGAAAAAATCATTCAAAAAGTAAAAGAATTAGAACTTTAAACGATAAAAAGGTATTTTGACTTAACATCAAAATACCTTTTTTCGTTTCTTTCAGCAGAAGTTTCATACTGTTATTTAGGCATTTATACCTTCTTCAAAATTCACTTTTCGAATACGCATTTGATCATGAAAGCGTCGTACGTCTCGGTAAGTAAGCGTCCGAGCGGGTGTGCGTAAATCGTCCACATCCATTTGGAAATGCTCAATACGGCCCTTTGGCAAATAAATTAATCGCTGGAAAGGATTAATCGCAAGTGCATTTGAATATTTTCCAAAGGCAGTAAGATTATGTCCTGGATCAAAGTATAAATTAAGTAATGCCCGATTATGAGCGATTGCGTGAGGTGTGTTACAGCTATACCAAATGTCCTTAAAAGTAACGCCAAGCAACACAACGTACTCTAAAGCCTCTTGAACAGGAATTTGAACAGCATTGTCAGCTTTCTCATGAGGGAGCTGATAAACTTTTATATTCGAATCAAAAGCATGCAGCTCATGGTAAATGAGGGGAATTACAGGAATTTTTACTCGATCCTTTAATACTAAGTTTAAAGGTGGTTTTTTAGCAGTTAAAAAGACAAGATTTCTTGAAAAATAAGAAAGGTCTTTTCCAATTACTTGCTGGAATTGTGTATTTTCATTAATCACGGCATAATACATGTCACAAAATTGGACAATGCGAAATTTATTTTTGTCATAAGGGCTCGTTTGGATATAATCGATGCATGATTCTATTGTGTCAAATCCTTCATAGAAATGATAGCTACTATAAATAGATAACAGCCATTCGCGGCACAAGCTATCTTCTGTTTCAAAACCAAGTGTTTCTCCCACAATTGATCTAGAAGTAATTAATTTCCCATCAAAAAGTCGTAAAAAACGAATCTCAATTAAATGTTGAACAAGTCGGATTTCATAGTCCACCTGTGAAATTGTAGGTAACATGTACATCTTCCTTTCAAAACTTTCAATCATCATTATAACATATATAGCAGTTCATACGGTTGAATTGATTCATATTCTATGGTAAAATTATCTCGAATTAAAGATAAGTAGAATCGAGATAAATAGAAGGTAGGGATTGGATTATGGAATTTTCAAAATTAATTGACAAAAGACGTTCGGCAGCTAACTTTATGGAGGGGGTAAAGTTAACAGCAGCAGATTTAAAGCCTGTTTTTGATGAAGTCAAACTCGCGCCTTCAGCATTCAATCTTCAACATACAGAATATGTCGTTGTTTTAGATGAGGACACAAAAGAAAAAATGCGTGAAGCAGCATACGGGCAATATAAAGTACATTCATCTTCTGGTGTCATCATCGTCACGGCGGATCGCTATGCTTATAAACAAACTGCGTGCATCAATCAAGGGATGGTGCATTTAGGTGTTATTAACGAAACACAGTTGGAGCAAACGGTAGATGAAAACACAGCGTTTTATGAATCGCGCGGCGAAGAATTTATGAAAGAAGATGCGATTCGAAATGCGTCACTTTCTGCTATGATGTTCATGTTAGCTGCTAAAAATCGAGGCTTAGATACATGTCCGATGATTGGCTTTGATAAGGAAAAGGTGCGTGAATTATTAAACATTCCAAATACGCATGAAATTGCTTTAATGATTACAATTGGTAAAGAAAAAGAGAGCAGCAGAAATTTACGAGGTTATCGCAAGCCAACAGAAGAATTTGTAAGATTCGTTTAAAATGGATTGCAAATCAATTAGAAATTTAAATAAATTTCACAAAACTTCATATGGCTATGCTAAAATAACTTTGTATAACCAAAAGGGAGGCTGTTTTTAATGGCAAAAAAAGTGAAAGAATATACAATCGCACCTGAGCGTGTGGAAGAAGCATTAAACGTTCGTGATCGTATGGTGATTGAATTATTAGTGCAAGTATTAGACGAGCAATTAGTTATTGAGCGCCCAGTTTTACAAGAGCGTTTACAAAACCTAATTGAATTATCTGGTCACGATCGTGAGTTAAAAGATACATTACACGGCTTAACGAAAAAACTTTAATTTGATTCAGCTGAGGTTAA
This sequence comes from Solibacillus cecembensis, assembly GCF_050272495.1. Classification (NCBI taxonomy): domain Bacteria; kingdom Bacillati; phylum Bacillota; class Bacilli; order Caryophanales; family Caryophanaceae; genus Solibacillus; species Solibacillus cecembensis. The sequence goes on from NZ_JBNNMF010000003.1 coordinate 306,806, forward strand.
CTCCTGCCGAATCAAATTAGAGCCCCGGCGGATGTCACAGATTTTCAAGAGAATTTTTTCAAGCCAGCTCGAAAAAAATCTGGACGCAATTACGCCGAGGCGTAATTGATTTAATTACATACAGGCAACTTGTATGGAACGGCATCTGATATTATAGATGCCGTTTTTGCGTGCTATCGTCCGTATGTTCATTTGAACCGTATATTTCACACTTTTGATATATTATGTTTATTTTAGCTCACTTTTAGGTTTGAATTGCTATTTTTCGACACATTACTTCGGTATACTAATTTTGCTTCATTAAAAAAATAAGTAGGAGGGTTTCACATGACAAAAGAGTGGAATACACAAATTACCGATGAAATTCTTCATTTTTTATATAGTCATTTTGCGTTTCAAGCTTTACAGGAGCATGAACAGCAACAATTTATTACCCAATTTCAGCACAATGCGCAATTTATAGAAATCGTGGAAATTTCCAGTATGTTGCAGGAATCGATTTTTGAACTTGAAGCAATGATGCCAAAAATTCAGGACAAAGATATTTTATTACCTCCAGAATCGTATCAACAATTGATGAAGGATCAAACCGTTGTTTCGGATAATATTTATTATGTACCGTTTGGACAAAACGAACAACTGTATTCACCGATCGTCATTGCCCTTCAACAATCAGACTCGATGAAAGACATGGAAGCGTTCTGCAAAGGGACAATTTTACCTATTTTTAATTTAAGTGCGCGACAAAAACGTGATTTAGTTATCATTCCATTTGGTCAAACCGTTGGAAAACCACTTTATTTTCATCATGCGCACCTCCAACCATCACTTTTTGCTGATTTTATTGAAGGGAATAAAGCTGGGGAGGCGGAAATTCTACCTGTTTTAAACACAGCACTTGAATTATTGCAGCAAAATCCGATTAAAAACGAAGCAGAGCTCATGATTATTACAGATAATCACTATACAGATTTTGCAGCGTTTTCTAAAAGTGATATCGGGCAAAAACTGAAACAGTTAGGTGTCGAAATATCGGTCATTGCAATGAATGAAAAAGACTTCGACGCCCAGCCAATTCAATTTGCACATAAAGTCTTTTTTGCAGAATATTAATTTATGCGAACCCTCATATATACGTGGGTTCGTTTTTTTTGCGTCAAATGAACAATTATGGTGAGAACATTTCATCGCACAATCAGTACAAATGTCTAAAATTAGCGAAAGGAAAGTGTTGAATAATCAGATAAATTAGTATATAAAATAGTTAAATACTAATTTTTGGAAGGGTGCGGATTATATGTATCAAACGTATTGCAGAACTTTTCAAAGCTCCATGAAAGTAGGGATGAAATTTTTAAATTGGCGCAAACCCGTGTTACTAGAAGGTCCGGATAGCCTATTGAAATTGCCAGAATTAGTGAAGAGCCTCCAATATGAGCGGATTTTAATTGTTACGGATGCAGGTATTTCGAAAATACAGCTAATGGACCCACTATTAGAGGCGTTCAATGCACATGGGATTTACTATTCGGTTTATGATCAAACGGTAGCAAATCCGACGATAGATAATGTAGAAGAAGCGCTCATGCTGTATCATGCCTTGCAATGTGAGGCGATACTTGCGTTTGGTGGAGGTTCCCCCATCGATTGTGCAAAAGCAGTTGCAGCAAGAGTAGCAAGACCAGATAAAGAGCTTTCGCAAATGAAAGGCTTATTTAAAGTTCGTAAAGATACACCGACCTTATTTGCCGTACCAACAACAGCGGGTACTGGGAGTGAGGGAACGGTTGCCGCGGTTATATCCAATAGTGAAACACATGAAAAATACGCTATTAATGATCCTGTGTTAATTCCACATTACGCGGTATTAGACCCGTTATTAACGGTTAATTTACCAAAAAATCTTACGTCTACAACAGGGATGGACGCATTAACACATGCAGTGGAAGCGTATATTGGAAGGAGCAATACGGAAGAAACAAGGAAATTTTCACGGGAAGCAGTAAAAATAATTTTTAAATATTTAGTTAGGGCGTATGAAGATGGCAGTGATTTAATTGCGCGGACACAAATGCAGCGTGCTTCATATTTAGCTGGATTAGCATTTACACGTGCTTATGTAGGGAATGTTCATGCGATTGCCCACACATTGAGTGGCTTTTATAATGTACCGCATGGTTTAGCGAATGCCGTTATTTTACCGCATGTGCTGAAATTTTATGGTGAGTCGGCAACAAAGCCATTAGCTGAGTTAGCCAATTTAGTGGGGATTGGGCAATTTGGTGATAGTGATGAAAAAAGAGCGTCTTTATTTATTGAGGCGATTGAACAATTAAATCAGCGCATGGCTATCCCAACCAAAATTGAAGGGATTGTGAACCGTGATGTCCCTTTAATGGTCGAGCGGGCGTTAGATGAAGCGAATCCGTTATACCCTGTACCGAAAATTATGAATAAAGATGAAATGTTTTATATTTATCAAATCATTCAAGCATAACAAAACAATGCCTCATCTGACTATATATCAGAGGGGGCATTGTTTTTGTAATTAGGGCTTATTTATCTATTTGTGCATCGAAGTAGTTGAGTAAACCTTGATAGATCCCGAGTGTCGCTTGTTCACGATAATAATCGGTCGTAATTGCACGCTCTTCTGTTGGATTACTTAAATAACCTAATTCTAGTAAAATTGCATTTTGGCGGTTTTCTCTTAGCACTAAATAATCACCAAAGCGTGCACCGCGATCTTTTAACGAAACTTTAGAAGCAATTCCACCATGTACATATTCAGCTAATTCTTTTTGATAGCCATTTGTGTAATATGTTGTAAAGCCGTGTACCGAGTTATCTTTAATCGCGTCATAATGAATGCTAATGAAAGCATCGGCTTCTGCTTGATGTGAAACAGCAACACGTTTTCTAAGATCGATAAATACATCGGATTCGCGTGTCATTACAACATCTGCCCCAGCAGCTTGAAGTTTGGACTTCAATAGTTCCGCTGTCAAAATGGTAATATCTTTTTCAGCTGTTCCTCTTGCCCCTGTTGTCCCCCGATCATTCCCACCATGCCCCGCATCGAGGACAATCGTTACACCTTTAAGCGAACCTTTTTTGCGTTCGGCTTTTTCCTTTTCTTTATCGCGAGTTGTTTGAATGACCTCAGTATTTGTTGTAACTACCCAATTCGCAACATACGCTTGTTGTCCATCGTCCAGTTCAATTTTATACCATTCATCCTGCGTTTCTAAAATAGAAAAAGTTTGTCCAGCATCGACACGAGAGACAACATTGGACGCAGTAGAAGCTTCTTCACGTAAATTCGTGCCGTTGTATATAATCGTAATTTTCTCAGCTTTTTTTGTAGGGCTTTCTAAATCTTGCTGTGCATCTTGCTTTGTAAACGTACCATAAAAGCTGTAAACCCAACCTTTTTTCTTTTTCTCATATTCAATCTGCACCCAATTATGGTCGCGGCTAATCACTTTGAATTGCTGCCCCATTTTCGCCGTTCCTAATTTTTTGGCTGTTAAATCCGCATTTTTACGGATATTCACTTCATTGACCGTAATCGTAAACGTATTTGGATCATTTTCCGTAAGTGTTGTCGGTGCTTTGTTCGGTTTTTCTTTTTCTTCCGTTTTTGAAGTAGGCATTTCTAAAACTGTTGCATCCTTGACCGTCACATAATTTGCCGAAACCCAACCCGTATAGTCACCAACTTGAATTTGAATCCAATCAGGCTGCTCTTTTAAAAATTGCGCTTCTGTACCAGATGCTAGCTTTGTTAAAATAGCAGCAGATAGGGAAGGCTCTGCACGTAAATTAAGTGAATCTACTTGTGCAATAATTGTTTTTTGAACGGATGCAGCAGTAGGTTTTTCCAATGATTTCACAAGCCACGAAGCAACCCATCCTTCCTGCTCGCCAACACGTACTTGTAGCCAGTCATCCTGTGTGGAAATGGCCGTTAACTTTTGACCATCTTGTAGCGTTTCAATAATAGGATAAGATAATCCGGGTCCCTCACGTAAATACAAAATCTCAGCATCGACAATGAGATCCTCGTCATCTGCGAATACATTATGTATTGCTTGCGTGCTTGGGAAGAATGTTGTCAGTAAAAGGATAAAGATGAGGCTGATCGCCAATTTTCCTTTACGCATATTTTCCCTCCTTGAATTTTTATCATTAATTTTGCTTATATATACCACTCTATTATAAAATCAAAAGTACTACAAAATATATAGTTTTTTTAAAATAGTTGACATCTGTTGTCGACATCATTAAGATTAACGTTAACTTAACTAATAAAACAATGCCAATGACCAAATAAGTAGCGGCTACCAATGCTGACTAGAGAGGGAAAGACACAGGCTGAAATCTTTCCTACAGTATGTAACATGCGAAAAACACTTGAGAGGCGTTTTCCCGAAATTTCGACACTTGAAATCGTAGGGAAAGACGGAATCGGCCGTTATCCGAATTCGAGAGGATGTAGCAATACATCAATTAGGGTGGAACCGCGGAACTCATATTTTGAGCTTTCGTCCCTTGCAATTTATTTGCAAGGGACGAGAGCTTTTTTATTTTTCTGATAAGTATCTATGTTTCCGCGAATGCGCTGTTCTTAAAAATATGGTCAAAAGAGCTATGAAAGGAGTGCTTTATATGAATTTTAAAGTACCTAAAGGAACACAGGACATTTTACCAGGACAAACGGAAAAATGGCAAAAAGTCGAACAAACAATTCGTGAACTATGTAATGTTTACCGCTATAACGAAATCCGTACGCCAATGTTCGAATCAACAGAGCTATTTCAACGAGGTGTTGGTGATACAACGGATATCGTGCAAAAAGAAATGTACACATTTATTGACAAAGGCAATCGTTCTTTAACATTACGTCCAGAAGGTACAGCATCAGCGGTCCGTGCGTATGTGGAACATAAAATGTTTGGTAATCCAAATCAACCTGTAAAGCTTTATTATACAGGTCCGATGTTCCGTTACGAGCGTCAGCAAGCAGGCCGCTACCGCCAATTCGTGCAATTTGGTGTGGAAGCAATCGGTTCAGCAGATCCAGCCATTGACGCAGAAGTAATGGCACTTGCAATGGATGTGTATACATCACTTGGTTTGAAAGATTTAAAATTAGTCATTAACTCACTTGGAGATAAGGATACACGCGATGCACACCGCACAGCGCTAATTAACCACTTCAATCCAGTAGTTGGTGAACTTTGCGGCGATTGTCAAAGTCGTTTAGAAAAAAATCCTTTACGTATTTTAGATTGCAAAGTAGACGCGAAGCACCCAGCAATGGCAACTGCTCCAGCATTAACAAATTATTTAACGGAATTCTCTTCAGAATACTTCACAAAAGTAAAAGGTTACTTAGATGTATTAGGTATTTCTTATGAAGTAGATCCGAACTTAGTACGTGGTTTAGATTACTATAACCACACTGCATTTGAAATTATGATTACAGGCGATGGTTTTGGATCGATTACAACACTTTGCGGTGGCGGTCGTTATAACGGCTTAGTAGAAGATATTGGTGGACCTGAATCTCCAGGTATCGGTTTTGCGATGTCAATCGAGCGTTTATTATTAGCGCTTGAAGCAAAAGGCATTGAGCTAGAGACAGAAAATGTATTAGACATGTATATTGTCGTAATGGGGGATGAAGCGAAGTTAAAAGCAGTGGAACTACTAAGCTCATTCCGTGCAAAAGGTATTTCAGCTGATATTGACTATGCAGACCGCAAAATGAAGGCGCAAATGAAAGCAGCGGATCGTGCGAATGCAAAATTTGTACTAGTACTAGGTGAGTCGGAGCTAGAAGAGCAAGCAGTAAATGTGAAAGCAATGGCAACAGGGGAGCAGCAAAAAGTAGAGTTTGGTCACCTTGTTCAATATGTTTTAGAAAACAAATAGTAAGTGGAGGAATAAAAAATGGCACAAAGAACACATGCGTGTGGCGAAGTAACGGCTGCACATGAAGGACAAGAAGTAGTATTAAAAGGTTGGGTGCAAAAACGACGTGACCTAGGTGGATTAATTTTCGTTGATATGCGTGACCGTGAAGGGATTGTTCAAATCGTATTTGGCGACCAAGCGAAAGATGCATTAGAAATAGCGAACAAAATTCGTAATGAGTACGTAATCGAAGTGACAGGTAAAGTTATATTACGTGATGCTTCTCAAGTAAACAAAAATATTAAAACAGGTGAGATTGAAATTTCGGCGACATCATTAACGATTATTAATGAAGCGAAAAACCCACCGTTTGCGATTGATAATAATGTGGAAGTGGCGGAAGATTTACGTTTAAAATACCGTTATTTAGACTTACGCCGTCCGGTTATGTATGACACATTTAAAATGCGTTCAGATGTTACGCGTACAATTCGTAACTTCTTACAAAATGAAGGTTTCTTAGAAGTAGAAACACCAATCTTAACGAAATCAACACCTGAAGGCGCGCGCGACTATTTAGTTCCATCACGTGTTCATGATGGCGAATTTTATGCATTGCCACAATCACCACAATTATTTAAACAATTATTAATGGTCGGCGGATTTGAGAAGTACTTCCAAATCGCACGCTGCTTCCGTGATGAAGATTTACGTGCAGACCGTCAACCTGAATTTACACAAGTCGATATCGAAACGTCATTCTTATCAATGGATGAAATTATCGCAATGAATGAGCGTTTACTGAAGCAAGTAATGCAAGATGTAAAAGGTATCGAAGTAGCGACACCATTCCAGCGTATGGGTTACACAGAAGCAATGGACCGTTTTGGATCAGATAAACCAGATGTGCGCTTTGGCTTAGAGTTAAAGCAATTATCGGATATCGTGAAAGACAGTGCATTTGGTGTATTTGCGAATGCAGTTTCAAATGGCGGCGAAGTAAAAGCGATTAACGTAAAAGGTGCTGCGGCGAACTATTCGCGTAAAGATATCGATGCGTTAGGTGAGTTTGCAGCTGTTTATGGAGCAAAAGGTTTAGCTTGGTTAAAAGTAACGGAAGAAGGCTTAAACGGTCCAATCGCGAAATTCTTTGAAGGAGAAGCAGCGACTGCTATTTTAGAAGCAACAGAAGCAACAGCGGGTGACTTACTATTATTCGTAGCCGATAAATCTTCTGTCGTGGCAGATGCATTAGGTGCATTACGTTTAAAACTAGGTAAAGAGTTATCGTTAATCGATGAATCAAAATTCGAATTTATTTGGATTGTAGACTGGCCATTATTCGAATACGACGAAGCAGAAGGACGCTATTATGCAGCGCACCATCCGTTCACTCGTCCATTCGATGAAGACCTTGAACTAATGAATACAAATCCACAAGCAGTACGTGCACAAGCGTATGACATCGTGTTAAATGGTTATGAGCTTGGCGGTGGTTCATTACGTATTTATGAGCCAGATTTACAAGCAAAAATGTTTGAATTACTTGGATTCTCTGAAGAAGAAGCAAAAGCACAATTCGGTTTCTTATTAGAAGCATTTGAATACGGCGTTCCTCCACATGGTGGTTTAGCTATGGGTCTTGACCGCTTAGTAATGTTACTAACAGGACGTACAAATTTACGTGATACAATTGCATTCCCGAAAACAGCGTCTGCAAGCTGCTTATTAACAGCTGCACCATCAACTGTTTCAGATGCACAATTAGAAGAATTAAGCTTAAAAGTTACTGCTGTAAAAGCGGAGAAATAAAGTATAAAAAGCGTAAAATCACTTTGTTGATTTTGCGTTTTTTTCACTTTGTACAAATAGGTATGAGGATCTAGCTTTAAATGTTGTAGATGAAGTCCTTTTTTAACGAGAAATGTGTTTTTTCTAGTAAAATACTAACATTTTAAAAGAGAGTGTATTTTTAGATTGAATTTTCTGAATAAGGGTGATAAGATATGTTTAACACGAATCCTAAGATGTTCGTTTGAAATGTTATTTTACGCTTTTGACCGAACAATTAATCGTTGGGAGCTTCTGATTACCGCTGAAGCAAACATGCCCCATTTATTTTTACCGAGCGGGACGTTTAATGTAGCGACTAGAGCACCCACCTACTAGAATGTGGGTTCAAAACGATGTTGGTAACATACGGCATAGTTGGGATTCGTCCATATCCTTGTCTAAAACCTTTCTAACTATAGGGAGGTTTTTTTGCGTGAACAAACCAATTAGTCTAGTAAAGTAGGGATAAGTTAGTAATGGTCGTAAAAAAATTAAATAGAAAAAGCAGCATCAAAATAAAAATGAAGCTGCCCAGCGGATGTTGTGTGAATTATTTTGTTGTGATAGATACAATTGATAAAGCTTCATCAAATGTAATGTTTGCACTAAGTGACTGACTTACAAAACGCAACGGTACCATTGTTGTACCTTGATAAATTTCAGCGGCTTGATTTAAATCAATACCACTGGTAACACCATTTGCTTCGATATAAGCTTTTTTATTTCCTACGCCAATGACTATTTTTTTATTATCTTTGTAGGCTGTTACTTTTTTCGTTGCATTGTCGTAAGCAAGGGTTGCGCCAAGTGACTCAAAAATTGCTTTCATCGGCACTAAAGTAGTGTTGTTTTTAATATAAGCGCCCGGATTGTAATTTTGCGCTACGTTATTAATATAGACATCGGCCATAATTAACACTGGTTTTGGTGCACTTACATATGTTTGTTTAGGAGCCGTGTATTTTGGAGTGCTTGAAGAGATTGAAGAGCTTGAGCCACTGCCGCCGTTATGATAGTGATACCCTGTGCAAAGACCTTTTGCTATAGATTTATCAGAACAGTTATGACCACCCTTACTATCCGTTCGACCTGAATGTGCATCGGCGATTAATGATGGCGATAATAATAGAGATAACATTGCGATAAATAAAACGAACTTTTTCATATAAATCCTCCTATATATCAAATATGTAAACATTATACTTTAAATAGAGAATAATAACATTGTTTTCCGAAAATAATATTTTAGTCTAAGGGACAGTTGTATTAGCATAATTGTTATTTAGAAATTGGAAAAATCAATATGAAAAAATGAGGAAAACTATTATATGCTATAAAGAATTATTTTTATTAAGATAACTTCAAAATTATTGTAGTTTAGTAAAATCAATAAATTGCCGTTTAACTCATACATAACTCCACACAATCCGTACAAGCTATGTTTGGAGGAGGTGTTTTCGATGAACGAGCCAAATGTCACGAAGGCAGGTACAAATATTGATGCGGTCAAGAAACTAAATGCTATGTCAGGTCTTTCCTATAATGATGTGAAGGCGAGATTGGCACAGGCAGCGCAAGTAGAAACCGCTGATGAAATTCCACTTGAAGAATTAAAAGCAAATGCGGCAGCGGAAAGTAATAATTATAGATTAAATCAAGCGACTGGCAGCATTCATTTAAAAAAAGATGGGTTAACGTAATTTAGGGTCATCCACACACTTTTTGTCATATGTATAGTAAGAAGGAGTGATGTGGATGATTTCGTGGGAAAATATTGAAGTGCAAGGGCGCAAATTTTCGGCGGTTACAGTAAGACTTCCGAAAACAACATTACTGACCATTTCGAATCATGTTGGTTATATTATGTGCGGTGCTTTAGATGTTAACCTGTTAAATGAAAAATTAGCGGATCGTAAAATTATCGCGGGTCGAGCAGTTGGTGTGAAAACAATTGAAGAGCTGCTCGAGGCACCGCTAGAATCTGTTACAACAGAAGCAGAAGCATTTGGAATTGTTGCAGGTATGCGCGGTGTCGAAGCGTTACTTAAAATGAAATAACAATAACCATATTAAAAAGGTCACAGCTCAAATGGGGACTGACCCCAAAAATATAGACAAATAAAAAAAGCATCTTCGATTGAATTCGGGTTTAGATACCTAAAATTCAACTAGGGGGTGTTTTTTTAT